>CAJAQO010000024.1 GCA_903944085.1 uncultured Verrucomicrobia subdivision 3 bacterium | reverse complement strand
GTCCGGTCCAGATAGCCGCGATACGGCGCGGCCGTGCGCCGGACAATGCCGTGGACTTCATAGCCTTTGGCCAGCAGCAATTCGGTCAGATACGAACCGTCCTGGCCGGTGATACCGGTGATGAGCGCCTTTTTTGCCATAATGATGGGCGGGAGTATTTCGCAATTCGTTCCGCGCCGCAAGTCCGGCAACCAAGTTCGTGAATCAGGATCAAGAGGTCACCGGATGGAACCTTGAGCCTCAACGCCGCCGCCGGGAAAAAGGGCGGTGGCTGCTCGATTTTATCAGCGGCCGCTGCGAAGTCGGCAGTTGCGAAGCCGAAGTGCGCATCATTGGCGGACGCGCCTCCGGCCGTCGGGAATTTTCCGGCCGCGCGGCGGCTGGGCGTTTTGCCTCCGAACGATTTGCCGGTGGGCGCTGCGAGAATTGTCGTCCGACCGGTGGACGCGCGGCAACGCTTTTGCGTGCCTCGACCACGAGACAAAAGTCCACCTGTTTTTTGAACGTGTCCACTTTCGCCACCTGCACGGTGAGTTTGTCGCCCAGCTTGATCACGCGGCGCGTCCGGCGGCCCACCAGATTGCGCCGCGCTTCATCGAACACAAAAAAATCATCTTCCACCAACGACAGTGGCACCAGGCCGCTCATCGCGAGGCCGGGCACGTCCACGAAGAAACCAAAGTTCCGCACGTCGGTCACGAGCGCGGGATATTTTTGCGGCTCGCCGGAAGCGAGCTGCGCTTTCAAAAATGCGAACAGCTTCACGTCCTTGCTGTCGCGCTCGGCGTCGGCGGAATTGCGTTCGGTGACAGAAATGTGCTCGGCGATTTCCTTGAGCGCGGCGCCTTGGACCGCGTTTTTGTCGAACAATGCGCGATGCACCACCAGGTCGGCATAACGGCGGATCGGCGACGTGAAGTGCGTGTATTTTTTCTTCGCCAAACCGTAATGCCCCAGCGGCTCCACCGAGTAACAGGCCCGCATGAGCGATTTGAGGAAACCGATTTTTAGCGCCGAACCAATCGGCAGCGTGCCGAGTTTTTGCAACAGCTTCTGAACCTCGGCGGGGTGGCTCAAGTTGCCACACGGGACGTGATGCGCCAAAACATCCTGCCGGTATTCCTGCAACCGCCGCGCGTCCGGTTCCTCGTGGACGCGGTAAATCGCCGGCGTGTGCAAAATCATCAGCCGCGTCGCCACGGCTTCGTTCGCGAGCAGCATGAATTCTTCGATCAACTGATGCGACACGTCGTTCTCGTTTTTCTCGATGCGCAAAACTTTTCCCTGTTCGTCCAGCCGGATTTTGGTTTCGGGAAAATCCAAGTCGAGCGAACCGTTCTTGAACCGGTGCCGGCGGATTTTTTGCGCGAGCGCGTGCGCCTGATGCAACATCTGCTCGATCGGGTCGGCCGCCGGTTTGCGCTGCAGAATTTCCAGCACCTGCGCGTAGGCGAACCGGCGCTGCGAATGGATGACGGCGGCGTGAAACTTCGTGTGCAGCACGCGGCCGTCATTGGACACGAGAAACTCGACGCATTTCGTCAGGCGGTCCACGCTCGGTTTCAGCGAACAAAGTTCATTGCTCAACGCTTCCGGGAGCATCGGGATGACGCGGTCCACGAGATAAGTGGAATTGCCGCGTTTGCGTGCTTCTGCGTCGAGCGCGGTGCCGGGCTTGACGTAGTGCGACACGTCCGCGATGTGAACCCACAAGCGCCATTGCTCCGGCGAAACTTTTTCAAGACAGATGGCGTCGTCAAAATCCTTCGCATCGTCGGGATCAATCGTGACGACTTGATGGGCGCGGCAATCCAAGCGCCCCGCCAAATCATTCGCGTGAACCACCGAGCCGATGGCCTGCGCTTCCGCCAGGACAGTTTTGGGAAAGTGCAGCGGCAATTCGTATTGGCGCAATACCGAGAGCATGTCCACGCCTTCCTCATCCGGCGCACCGAGGACTTCCACAATTTCGCCTTCGGGATTCGAGTGGCGCGATTCCCATTCGCGCAGTTCCACCACCACTTTGTCACCCACGCGCGCCGGCCGGCCCAAGTCGCGCGGCGGCGTCACATAAACATCATGGGGAATGCGCGGGTCGTCGGGGATGACGTAGAGAAATTGTTTGCTCTGCTGCAAAGTGCCGACAATCTGGGTGCGCCGCCGCTCCAAAATGCGGACGACCGTGCCGGTTTCCGTGTCGCCGTCGCGGAAATTTTTCCGGTGGACGTCCCGCCGCACCAGCACGCGATCTTCGTGCAGGGCCGTGCCGGTGGCGCTTTCGGCAATGGCGATTTCCTTGAGGCTTGAATCATCCGGCTGGAGAAAACCTTTGCCCGCGCGGTTCATGCGGATGCGGCCGGGAATCAGATCCGCCTCGCGCGGCAGAATGTAACGGTTGCCCTTGATGCGCGCGACTTCGCCCGTCTGCTCAAGTTTTTTAAGCACCGTCTGCAATTCCTGCTGGCAGTTTGGCGACAGATGGAGCCATCGCAACAGCTCCGGCACATTTGCCGGCACATAATTTTTTTGCTCCAGTAGTTTGATGATTTGCGCTCGCATGATGCTTCAGTATGCGCCAAATCGCCGGGCCTGACTACTGATGATTGCAACACCGTGCAGCCAGCTTTGGATCGGTTTATGGATTTGTCTGGTTTGGTCCGCGCTTGAACATCTGCAACAAGCCTTCCAGAAAAGTGAAAAATACGTCCACGGCATAGCCAACAAGAAAGGCGACGGCGAACGGCGAGATGGTGATGCCTTGCGTGACATTGTTGAACTGGCCCACGACCAGGCCGCCGATGCCGGCGATCAGCAGTCGCGCGACATGCTTGTCACCGGCGATCAACACCCGGTTTTTGAACTGCTCTTCATAAAGGCGCAGCAGATACGCGACAGTTCCAAGCAGCGCATACAGCACCGGCAAAATGCAGGTGGCGATGGCGCCATAATACACGGTTACCCGCTCAACCACCTGATTGCCAAAACTTCTCACTTGCTGATACTCGTCAACTTTGTCGGTAAGTTCCTGGGAAAGCCGGACGCGCAAGCCGGGCGTCAATTCCAAAGCCATCCGGTTGGTCGGGCTTTCGGCATAACGATGCGTGGTAAAATCAAAGAGACAGTATTTCAACTGCCGCGTGTAGCCGTCAATTTCCCGCATGATGGCGGCAAACTGCTGTAAGTCGCTAATGACATCTTTGTCGGACAGCCCGGAGGGAATGCCGCCGGCACCAAACCAGATTAAATCTTGCGGTGAAACGACTGGGCTATTGGTGCCAGTCAGTTCGTTGGTTAAAGACTCGGCCGGAGACGGCGGCGGACCGAGTTCCGTCCGCAACTTGGCGACCAGGGTGTTCGCGGTTTCCACGTCCGCCGTGATTTTTTCCGAAATGCTTTTGCTGACAAAAGTGAGCAGCGAAAAAATCACGATCACACAGCCCGCGATAATGGCGATAGTGCCGTATAAACGAATGGGCTTGCGGGCATCCTTCCATTTGGCGCACGAACGCAGACTCGCCACCGTCACGGGCCGGACTTTGATGGCGAGAGTAGTGAGCGCGACGAGCAGACTGGCTGCTGTCGGCCCGGTGAGCCAGCCGGCGTCACTGGCCATTCGGGCTTGCAGCACGCCATCGCGAACCGCAGCCTCCACCTCGATGCCCACTTCGGCGGCATAGCCCAGCAGCAATTCGGCGTCCTCAAGCTTGTCGGCCAGATATTTGACCGGCAGGCCGGGCGCGGATGCCGGCGGCGGACTCGCGACCAGTTGCGCTTCGGGGTTGGCGGAACCGGTGGATTTTTGGGATGTAGATTCTTCCATAGCCAAGCCTTTCTGGCTTTAACATGCCATAATTTTACGCATCCGTCGAGCCGCGGCGAGGTGGTTCTGGCCACCGGCTGGGATCATTGTCCGATCCGGCAAACCGCCGACAATGCATCGGCATGCCGTTCCGACAGATTTTTGCCGGCACGTTTGACTGCCAACGCCGGCGCATTGTGCAGTAAAACAAACCAGGTGAAAATAAATAATGCAAAAAATAATTGACTTTAATTCAGTTGCGGGGTATAAAAAACCATTCAGTTAATGGGAATGGTTTGGTCCCGAGGGATTTTTTGTCCGAAGCAACTAAAATCTAGGAAGCACTCTCATCTCCAATATGAATACCAAGTTCAATCGCTGGTTGGTCGTCTTGACGCTGCTTTCCTCCTTCAACTATCCACCCACAACCGTCTGCGCCCAAGGCACGGCGTTCACCTATCAAGGCCGGTTGAACAACGGCACCAATCCGGCCACGGGCAGTTACGATTTGAGGTTTTATCTTTATAACGACCCAACGGCTGGCAGTGTAGTTGCCGGGCCGATCACCAATACCGCCACCGCTGTCACCAACGGCTTGTTTACCACCACCATTGACTTTGGAAATGTCTTCAGCCCCACGATGCTTTGGCTGCACGTCGGCGTGCGCACCAATGGCGGCGGCGCGTTCACGGGACTTTTGCCGCGTCAGCAGTTGACGCCGACGCCGTATGCCGTCTTTGCCGAAGGCGCGAACGCCGCCGGATTGAGCGGCACGATTCCCGCCGGCGATCTCACTGGCGTCAGCGGCAGCGGGTTGACCGGCTTGAACGCGTCGCAGTTGACCGGCGGCACAGTGCCGGATGCGGTGTTGGCATCAGATGTGGCGCTCACGGATGCCAACCAGACTTTTACCGGGATAAATACTTTTTCCACGGGCACGGGCAATGGTCGGCTGACGATAGCGGGTTTCGGCGGCATCGACACCAGTTTGTTTACGGGGCTTGGCTTTCAATATTACGCCGGCAGCGGGGAAGGCGCCATTATGTCCAGTTACAACGATGGCTTTGGCTATCTTAGTTTCTACACCAAGCAAGGCAATGGCTATCCGATAACCAAAAAGGTAATCATTGATAATTATGGCGGGCTGGCGATTGATCAGCAAAACGCCAACAATGGTTTTCTCAATAATGGAACCACCAACGGCGTTGGTCTCACCTTCGGTCTGAACAGCGGGGAAGGGATTGCCTCGGACCGGCAGGCGGGGGGCAATCAGTATGGGCTGGATTTTTACACTGATTTCGCCAGCCGGATGTCCATCCTCCAAAATGGTTTTGTTGGAATTGGCCGGCAGACGCAGGTGGATGGAAATGAGTTGTTCGGATTGTATGGCGCTGTCACCAACACTTGGCGCGGCATGTTTATAGAAACCGGCACGGGTGGCCGGCCGTTTTATGGGTATTCGCAGTCGGGCTCAACCGGTTGTTGGACGGAACAGAATGGACAGGATGGTAACAAGTGGGAATTATATAATTCCGGCTTTTGGCTCACCGTCATGCCTTCCGGCAATGTCGGCGTCGGCACTACCACGCCCGCTGCCAAGCTGGAAGTTAATGGCGACTTGGCCATCGACAATAACCGGCTTCTTTTGGCGTCCAGTGGCAACACGAACTATGGACTGGAATACACCACCGGACTGCCCGGCATTTCCTACGACGGGCCGTTTCTTTTCGGCTATAATGGCGGAGCACTGGGGGCAGTTGGCGGCACGGTGATTGCCGTGAGCTGGGATTGGCGGGGCAACGCGTGGGTCAGCAATAATATTTCCACCGGCACCCTGACGATTCGCGGCGGCGCTGACTTGGCGGAACCTTTCAACATTACTTCGGACAAAAGCCTGGTTCCGCAAGGTGCCGTCGTGGTGATTGACGAACAAAATCCTGGTCACTTAAAATTGAGCGACAGCGCGTATGACACGCGAGTGGCGGGCGTGGTGAGCGGTGCCAACGGCGTCAATCCCGGCATCCAGATGCACCAGCAAGGAATGCTTGAGGGCGGCCAGAATGTGGCACTCACCGGACGCGTCTATGTGCAGGCTGATGCCTCGAATGGGGCCATTCGTCCGGGAGACATGCTGACCACTTCGAGCACGCCTGGTCACGCGATGAAGGTCAGCGACCATGCCAAAGCCGCTGGCGCGATCCTGGGCAAAGCCATGACCGGCTTGAGCCAAGGCCAAGGCATGGTATTGGTATTGGTCACATTGCAGTAAGTTGTCGTCAGCCGAACCAAGGTGATCTTATGAAGAACCAACTGCTTCGGAATGGCCGGTGTTTTGGCCGGCCCGGACTCATCTCCATGTGGTTATGTTCTGCACTGCTCGCCGCAACAGCGGCGGCGGACAATAAAACTTTGACGGGCCATGTGCCTGCTGCCGTCAGCCAATTTAAACTATCGCCTTTGGGTCGGCCGCTGGCCAGCAACCGGTTGAGTCTCGCCATCGGCCTGCCGCTGCATGACAAGGACGTGCTTACCAATTTGGTCAACCAAATCTATGACCCATCGAGCGCTAACTTTCACCGGTTTCTGACTCCGGAACAAATCGCGCACCGGTTTGGTCCGACGGAAGCAGAATACCAGGCTGTCATCCAGTTCGCGGAAACGAACGGGCTGACGGTATTTGCCAAGCATGATAACCGTCTGGTGCTGGATGTTTTGGGCCGGGTGGCGGACATTGAAAAGGCGCTGCATGTCACGCTCCGCACTTACCAGCATCCTACCGAGGCGCGGCAGTTTTTTGCGCCGGATATGGAACCGTCAGTGGATGCCAGCCTGCCGATAGTCAATATCAGCGGCTTGGAAAACTATTCCTTGGCGCATCCGAACCTTCGTGTTGGACCGGCGGCGGGGAACAACACCACCGGCACGGCGAATGGCACTGGACCTTCAAATAATTACCGTGGAACTGATTTCAGAAATGCGTATGCGCCCGGCGTCGCGCTTACCGGTGCGGGGCAAATCGTGGGATTGTTTGAAGAGGATGGCTATGATGCTAATGACATTATCACTTACGAAAATCAATCCGGCATTTCGCCGCATGTGACTTTGCAAAATATCGTGTTGGATGGCTTGAGCGGCAATGCTTCGGGTAACACCAATGCCGTGGCCGAGGTGTCGCTGGACATTGAAATGGCCATCGCCATGGCTCCCGGCTTGGCCAAAGTGGTGGTGTTTGAGGGCAACAATTGGGATGATATTGCCAACAGCATGGTGGCGCATAGTGAAATCAAACAATTCAGTAGTTCCTGGGGATTTTCCGGAGCCACGGATGCCACCTTGGACAATGATTTCATTTTGATGGCCGCACAAGGCCAGTCTTTTTTCTTGGCCTCCGGCGATGGCGATGCGTTCACCGGCGCGCTGATGGGACCGGACGACGACATTAACATCACCACCGTGGGCGGCACTTCGTTGGTGATGAATGGTTCGGGCGCTTCCTATGCTTCGGAGGCAGTGTGGAATTGGAATTATGATCCGCCAGCGTGGTGGTATGGCGGCGGTGGTTATTGGGGAAGCAGCGGTGGTATCAGCACCCGGTCCTCAATTCCGGTATATCAGCAAGGCATCAGCATGGCTTCCAATGCGGGATCTACCACCCAGCGCAATGTGCCCGATGTGGCCTTGACGGCCACCGGGATCTGGGTCAATTATTTTCATGGCTTGTCCGGCAGTTTTGGCGGGACCAGTTGCGCCGCGCCGTTGTGGGCGGGTTTCACCGCGCTGGTCAACCAGCAGGCGGCGAACAACGGCCAGCCCTCGGTGGGCTTCATGAATCCCGCGCTTTATCAGATTGCAAAGGGATCGGCCTATGCTTCATGTTTTCACGACATCACCAGCGGCAACAGCTTCAGCGCGGGCAGCCCGAGTGAATTTTCCGCCGTCGCCGGCTACGATCTGTGCACCGGTCTGGGCACGCCGAATGGCATGAATCTGATCAATGCGCTGATGCCTTACACCGGTTATGGCAGTGCGGTTTGGGTGGACTATAACTATACGGGCGGCACCCAAAACGGCAGTTATGACGCGCCCTATAAGACGCTGGCCCAGGCTGTGGCGGTGGTCGCCACCGGCGGCAGCATCTGGTTCCGAACCTCCGGCTCGAAACTGGAAACCATGACTATCACCAAAGCCATGACCGTGAATTCACTGGGCGGCGCGGCAACGGTTGGCCAATGAAAATCACTTTGCCTCAAGCCTAAATCATCCATGAAAAATATCTTAGCCTTGATCCTTTCCGTGGCCGCGCCTCTGTTATTGCCGGCGGGCGCGCTGGCCCAGAGCTATAACATAGACTGGTATAAGATCGCCGGCGGCGGCGGCACGAGCACGGGTGGCACTTATACCGTGAGCGGCACCATCGGACAGCCGGATGCGAGCGGCGCGATGACCGGTGGCCAATATTCCATGACCGGTGGTTATTGGAGCATGATAAACGTCGTGCAGACGCTGGGTGTGCCGAAGCTCATTATTGTTCCCAACGGGCCGGCCAGTGTAAAAATTCTTTGGCCAAGCACCGGTAGCTACACCTTGCAGCAGAACAGCAATCTCGCGGGCGGAAGCTGGGTGACCAGCCCTTATTTCGGCTCGCTGACCAACGGCTTTGGCACCAACTTCGTCACCATCACACCGCCGCTGGGCAACCTGTTTTTCCGGTTGAGCAATCCTTGAGCGGAAACCATGCGCCGGCTCGCTCATGTGCCTCCTTCAATTTATTTCTGCTTGAAAATCTTGAATTGACTCCGCCGCCCAAACATGGGGCAATTTGGGGGTGAACCAAATTTTTTTGCGTGTGATGCTGTCGGCGCTTGTCGTCGCCGGCTTTTTAATGGCGGGTCAGCCCGCCCGTGCGCTCGACCGCACGAACGAGGTTTTCAAAGTCTTCCAATTTCCGGCGGATCAAATTCCCCGCATTGACGGCGACACGAATGATTGGAACATCGTTCCCGAAAGTTATGTCATCGGCTCCGACCAACTCGTGGATGATAACGGCAAACATCAATTGTCCGACCACTCGACGCCAAAAGTCCGCGTGAAAGTCGGCTGGGTCAAAGGCTTGAACCGGCTTTATTTTCTTTACGAGGCGGACGATGACTACTGGGATTTTGCCGATCCGGGGCTGCACAACGATACCTTTGAGGTCGTCGTGGACGGCGATTTATCCGGCGGACCTTTGATCGAAAAGTTTTCACCCGCCAAGCCGTTTCTCGGTCAGTGGGAAACTTACTTCACGCTGCAAGGCGCGCACGCGCAGAATTATCACATCTTCACGCCCGCCGAGAGCAAGGATTGGTGCATGGTCTGGGGACCGGCGCAATGGCTGAAGGAACTGCCTTATGCGAACGCGGCGCAGAAATATGAATTCAAGCCGGGCGAGTCAGGTCATTATGTTTTGGAATTTTGGCTCACGCCGTTTGACTACGCCGGCGCGGAAGGTCCGCCGCGCGCGGTGGAATCCAAATTGTCGGAAAACAAACTGATCGGCCTGTCGTTCGCGGTGATTGACTATGACGACGTGCATTCCGGCGACACCAACAACGGCTTTTGGAATCTTTCGCGGCATCACACGATGTATGGCCAGGCGGATCAGCTTTGCCTGTTCAAGCTGATGCCGCTCGAACCGTTTTTGCAACCGAGAATTCAAGCGCAATGGTCGTTTCAAGTCGTGGACATGGAACGGCGGCTGGTCGCGTTCAAAGACCAGTCCGTCGGCGAAATCAAGTCGTGGCATTGGGACTTTGGCGACGGCGAAACTTCCACGGAACAAAACCCCATTCACACTTACCACAAGCCGGATCATTACGTCGTGGTGCTGGATGTGGCAGGTCCGACGGGCAAATCGCGACGCTCCAAAGTTTGGGATGTGGCCGTGAAATAATTTTGAATGGGCCGCCGAGGTGACGAGGCTCAAATGGATGGGAGATTCTTCCTGCCATGCCGTTGAACATTCCTGACGACCGGTCGCGTTTTTTGGCCGCCGTGGGGTGGCAGTTGATCCTGCGGCATCGCAATCCGGTGCTCTTTACGCCGACGTTCAAACTGGTGCAGCAGTTGTTGATCGCAACCAGCAACTGCTTTTGGACAGTGAACTCAAGTGATTGGATCACTATCCAGTTATCATTTTGGACGTTTTAGTATCTCTCTCGTCAACCAGAAGTAAGTGAGAACTGTTGCGGATTAGCGCAAAAAATCGTTTTTTGCGGAACATTTTGCTGACATTCACCTTCAATCTGCTCTTCCCGCCTGAAAAATCTCCTGAAAAGATTGTAACCTAAGAATTGGCTCCAGAGGAAGGGCTCGAACCTTCAACTTCGCGGTTAACAGCCGCGCGCTCTACCATTGAGCTACTCTGGAACGCAAATGGGCGCGCAATCTACAAACCTTCAGCCCAATCGTCAAATCCATTCGTCAGGATTTTTGGCAGTGCGGACAGAAAAATGTGCTGCGCGCCGCCTGCACGATCCGTTTGATTGGCGTTTGGCACTTCAAACACGGCTTTCCCTCACGGTCATAAACGCGCAAGCGCTCCGTGTAAAAATCCGGCGCGCCGACGGCGCTGCCAAAATAAAAAAGTCCATCCGACTTGCCGGCGCTGAAATTTAGCGGAATCGTGCTGCCGCATTCGATTGCCTCAGCCATTACGTCGCGGATCGCCCGCCAAAGTTTTGGCACCTGCGCCGGCGTCAATCGGTTGGCGGCGCGGCGCGGGGAAATGCCGGCGCGAAACAAGGCTTCGCTTGCATAAATGTTGCCGACGCCGGCCACGAGCGACTGGTCGAGCAATTTCACTTTGACCGGCTGGCGCGAGCGTTTCAGTTCACGGGCAAAATTGTCCGGCGTGAAATTTTCGCCGAGCGGTTCCGGGCCGAGTTTTTCCATGGACGTCAAATCCAAAGTCAGCCGGCCAAAATAACGCGTGTCCTCGTAAATGAAATGATGTGCGCCAAGGTCGAGAATCACGGCGGCATGTTTGGGCGGCGGAGCTGATTTTCGCGCGAGAAACATTTTGCCGGTCATGCCGAGGTGGCCCAGCAGCAGAATTTTGGCGCGGGAATTTTTCGCGCGCAGCTCGAACAGCAGATATTTTCCGCGCCGGGTCAGCTCCAGAAATTTTGCGCCGCGCAGAATTTTTTTGAACTTCGCGGCGGAAGTCGGCTGCAAAACTTTTTGGCGGCGAATTTCCACGTCGCGAATCGTCCGGCCGTGGAGCAGGGGACGCAGATGGCGGACGAGGATTTCGACTTCCGGCAGTTCGGGCATGAAAATTGGGAGTTGGAAGTTAGGAGATGGGAGTTGGGCAATGGTGTGCGTTTTTCCCCATCTGCCATCTGCCATCTCCTATCTCCCATTTCATCCGGTGACGAGCGTGCCAACTTTTTCTCCCAAGACGACTCGGCGCAAATTGTGCGGGCGGAAAAAGTCGAAGACGATGATCGGCATCTTGTTGTCCATGCACAGCGAAAATGCGGTCGAGTCCATCACTTCCAGCCGCCGTTGCAGCGCGTCAATGTAGGAAATTTGCGGAAAGCGCTTGGCCTTGGGATTTTTCTTCGGATCGCTGTCGTAAATGCCGTCCACCTTGGTGGCCTTCAAAATGACTTCTGCGCCGATTTCATTGGCGCGCAGCGCGGCGGCGGTGTCGGTGGAAAAATACGGGTTGCCGGTGCCGCCGCCGAAAATGACGACGCGTTTTTTTTCCAGATGCCGCACCGCGCGGCGGCGGATGAACGGCTCGGCCACCTGCGACATGGCGATGGCGCTTTGCACGCGCGTTGGCACGCCGAGTTTTTCCAGCGCATCCTGCAGCGCGAGCGAATTGATGACCGTGGCCAACATGCCCATGTAATCGCCGGTGGCGCGCTCCACGCCGCGTTTGCTGCCGCTCAGGCCGCGAAAAATATTTCCGCCGCCGACGACCACGACCACTTGCACGCCGAGTTCGCGCACCTCGCTGATTTGTTCGGCCATGTTCAACACCGCTTCGGGGCTGATGCCATTGCCGCTCTCGCCGCCGAGCGCCTCGCCGCTGAGTTTGAGCAGAATCCGGGAAAATTGGGGGCGTTTGGTCTTGGTCATAAAAGTGAAGGCGCGCGAAAAATCACGCGCATCTTTTATCAACCAAACGTCCGCCGGTCAAACCAAACTGAATTCACTTTCAAGTTGCACCGGCCAGGTCGTTTGCCAAAACGAGAAAATTTTTCAGGTTTAATTTTTCCGGATTCTGTTAATTCTGTCGGACAATGAATCATGCCAACTATCGCGGCCGCCTCGCGCCGTCGCCGACCGGATATTTGCATCTCGGCCATGCGCGGACATTTTGGGTCGCGCAGGAGCGCGCCCGCGCGCGCGGCGGCACTTTGATTTTGCGCAATGACGATCTGGATTCGACGCGTTACCAAATGGAATTTGTCGGGGCGATGCTGGAAGACCTGCGCTGGTTCGGCTTTGCATGGAGCGAAGGGCCGGATGTCGGCGGCCGGTTCGCGCCTTACGATCAAAGCGAACGAATGGATTTTTACCGGGCCGCGCTGGAAACCTTGCGCGCCGGAAATTTCATTTATCCCTGCACCTGTTCGCGCAAAGACATCCAAGCCGCCACCCGCGCGCCGCACGCGAACGACGATGACGAGCCGATTTATCCCGGAACGTGCCGACAAAATCGGAAATCGGAAATCGGAAATCGGAAATGCAGTTGGCGCTTTCGCGTTCCCGACGGCGAGACGGTTTCGTTCGCGGACGCAAATTTTGGCGGAGAGCGCTTTTTGGCGGGCAAAGATTTTGGCGATTTCGTGGTCTGGCGCGGCGACGGCGTGCCGGCGTATCAGCTCGCCTGCGTCGTGGACGATGCGGCGATGCAAATCACCGAAGTCGTGCGCGGCGCGGATTTGCTCGTCAGCACCGCGCGGCAGATCCTGCTTTACCGCGCCTTGGGTTTGGCGGCGCCGGATTTTTTTCACTGCGAGCTGATGCGGGACGACACCGGCCAGCGCCTGGCGAAGCGCCATGACGCATTGAGTCTGCGCCAGTTGCGGGCGCACGGCGAATCGCCGGAAAATCTCCGCCGCCGCTGGACCCGGAAAGATTAACAATGCTAACCCAGATTTTTTCAAAAAATGCTTGTGAAATTTTTCACGACAAGGCAAATTTTGCGGCTCTGACGCCGTATAGTTTTCTGGCTGGTGGAATTTTTATCGTCGGAATTAGTTGGAAATTACTTTTGTGATCCGTTTTTACAAAATCATCTTTGCGCTGGCGTTCCTGACTGCGACTTTCGTCGCAAACTTGGGAGCGCAGCCTGCCGCATCAGCCGCGACTAACGCGGTCGTGGCGGCGGCCAGCAGTGCGAAAACCGAAGCCGTTGAACCGCTGGTCACGCAAAAAGCGCCAATCCTTTTTTATGTTGGGATGCCCGCCGATCAGGACAAAGGCATTCCTTCAATTCTCTCTTCCGTGTGGCCAAAACAAATTTCGCTGCCGGTCACAAATTCAATGGTTTGCACTTGGATTGTTGCAGCGTTGATTATTCTCATTGTGCGGCTCACGACTTGGAAAATGCAGGAAGTGCCGGGCACCGGCCAAAACGTGATGGAAGCCCTCATCGAAGGCTGGGAAGGTTTGATGGGCAACGTGCTGGAACCGAAAGTCGTCAAATGGGTGTTCCCGTTCGCGATGTCGTTTTTCATTTTCATCGTCATCTCGAACCTGACGGATTTGTTGCCGGGCGTCGGCAGCATTGGCTTTGGACACAAAGACGCGGCCAGCCCGCTGCCGTTTGCGATTGAGCATGTGACCACGCCGTTCTTCCGTCCGCCAACGACGGACGCCAATCTGACCGTGGCGATGGCCGGAATCTTTTTTGTGATGGGTCTGTATTGGGCGCTGAAATACAACGGCCCGTTCGGCCTGATCAAACACGTCTTCGGCGTGAAAGTGGAAACGACCAAGTGGCTGTATCCGCTGCTGCTGCTGCTGTTCATTTTCATCGGCGTGATGGAATCATTTTCCATTTTGTTCATCCGGCCGGTGGCGCTGGCCTTGCGTCTTTACGGAAATATTTTCGGCGGCGAAACCATGCTCACGATGGCGCTGTCGCAGAAACCGTGGTGGTTCGCGGTGCTGGTGGCGATTCCCGGATACTTTTTTGAAGTGGTCGTCTGCCTGTTGCAGGCGTTTGTGTTCACGATGCTGGTGGTCGCGTTTGTCGGCACGCTCTGCACGCACGCGGATGAGGAGCACGGCCATTGAAATAATTTTTATAATTTGCAACCGGGAGACCTTTCGGCGAACGGTTGCGAGAAACTGAAACCAACAACGAAAAACATATGTTAGCAGAATTGACAGGTAATATTCACATCGGTCTGGCTTTTGGTGGCGCGGCCATCGGCATCGGCATCGCCGCCGCCGGCGGTGTCATGGCCATCGGCCGCAACCCCGGCGCGTTCGGCAAAGTCTTTACGACGATGTTGATCGGCATGGCGCTCGCCGAAGGGTTGGCGATTCTCGCCTGGATCGTCATCAAGTAATCATTGTTTATGATCGAGACCCTTGGCATTCGCTGGATCGAGCTGCTCGCGCAGACGATCAGCTTTTCCTTCGTGCTGTTCGTGCTATGGAAACTGGCTTACAAGCCGGTGTTCAACATGCTCGAAGCGCGCAAGGCAAAAATCGCGGAGGGCATCGCCAACGCCGAGAAAATCAAGGTGCAGCTCGCGCAAACCGAGGCCGCGCGTCAGAAAGTTCTGGGCGAAGCCGGCGATTTGGCGAACAAGATCATCGCCGAAGCCCGCGCCGCCGCCGCTCGCGTGAGCGAAGTGGAAACGCAGAAGGCGATCACCGCCGCCGAGCAGATCATCATCAAGGCGCGCGAAGCCGCCGCGCAAGAACGCGCCGCGACGCTCGCCGCGCTCAAGCGTGAAGTCGGTCGTCTCGTGGTGCAAACCACGATGACCGTCACCGGCAAGGTGCTCACGCCGGAAGACCAGCGCCGGCTCGCCGATGAAACGCAGAAGCAGTTGTCCTGACCTCGCGGAATGAAAATTTCCAAACAAGCCCAGCGCGACGCCCGGCAACTGTTCCGCAGTTGCTGTGCAAGCGGTTTGCTGGATGAAAACCGCGTCCGTCAGGCGGTGACATTGCTGGCGGAAAAAAAGCCGCGCGGTTATGTGGAAATTCTTTCGCGGCTGCACCGCCTGGTGAAACTGGATGTGGCCAAGCACACGGCGAAAATTGAGAACGCCGTGGAAACATCGCCGGACCAGCAGACGGCGATCAAGGCCAGCCTGGAAAAAATTTACGGCACCGGCTTGGACGTCAATTATTCGATCAATCCCAAATTGATCGGTGGCTTGAGAATTCAAGTCGGCAGCGACCTTTACGACGGCAGCGTGAAAACACGTTTGGAAAAATTGCAGCAAAGTTTTTAACCGGATTCTATGAGTAATTTGTTACAGGAAATCGAAGCCCAGATCGCGGGCGCAAAAACCGCGACGGCGAAACAGAACGTCGGCGTCGTCCGCGAAATCGGCGACGGCGTGGCCAAGATCGAAGGCCTCACCGACACGATGCTCAACGAGATGCTCGACTTCGGCAACGGCATCGTCGGCCTCGCGCTCAACCTCGAAGAGACCGAAGTCGGCGCGATCATTCTCGGCGATTACACCAAGATCAAAGAAGGCACCGAAGTCCGCACGACGGGCAAGCTGCTCCAAATTCCCGTCGGCAAAGGTTTGCTCGGTCGCGTGGTCAACACGCTCGGCCAGCCGGTGGACGGCAAGGGGCCGATCAAGGAGACCGCTTTTTATCCTGTCGAAAAAATTGCGCCCGGCATCATCAAGCGCCGGCCCGTCAGCCAGCCAGTGCAGACCGGCATTCTGGCGATTGATGCGATGATTCCGATTGGGCGTGGCCAGCGCGAACTCATCATCGGCGACCGTGGCACTGGCAAAACCACGATCGGCGTGGACACGATGATCAACCAGGCGCGCATTAACAAAGCCGCCGCCGACGCTGGTGATAAGGATTGTCGTCCGATTTACAATATTTACGTCGCGATTGGCCAGAAGCAGTCGAACATCGCGCGCGTCATCGGCGTTTTGGAAGAAGCCGGCGCGCTGCCTTACACGGTGATCGTGGTGGCATCCGCTTCCGATTCCGCGTCGAACCAGTATCTCGCGCCGTTCGCCGGCGCGGCGATTGGCGAATGGTTCATGGACAACGGCATGGATGCGCTGATCATCTACGATGATCTTTCCAAGCACGCTGTCGCCTATCGCCAGGTTTCGCTCATCTTGAAACGTCCGTCCGGTCGTGAAGCGTATCCCGGCGACGTGTTTTATCTCCACAGCCGTCTGCTCGAACGCAGCGCGCGCGTCGGCGAAAAATACGGCAACGGCTCGCTCACCGCGCTGCCGATCATCGAAACGCAGGCTGGCGACGTTTCGGCTTACATTCCGACGAACGTGATTTCGATCACCGACGGCCAGATTTATCTGGAAACGGATTTATTTTATCAAGGTGTTCGTCCCGCCGTTTCCGTCGGCTTGTCGGTTTCGCGCGTCGGTTCCGCCGCACAAATCAAGGGGATGAAGCAAGTTGCCGGTCGTATCAAAGGTGATCTGGCGCAGTTCCGCGAGTTGGCGGCGTTCGCGCAATTCGGTTCCGACCTTGACGCGAAGACTCAAGCTTTGCTCGAACGCGGCAAGCGCATCATCGAAATTTTCAAGCAGCAGCAATACGATCCGGTTTCCGTCGAGGCGCAGGTCGTCGTGCTCTGGACGGCGCAGAATAATTATTTTGACGACGTGCCGGTGGACAAAGTGAAGGATTTTCAGCAGAAGCTTTCCCAATATTTCCACACGCGCAAGCCGGAGTTGCTGGCGAAAATTTTAAAGGAAAAAGCCATCAGCGACGCCATCGCGGCGGAGCTGAAAACGGCGGTCACGGAATTCAAGCAGACTTACCGCTGATAATTTTTCATGCCCAGCACGCGCGACATACGCCGGCGAATCAAGTCGGTCAAGAACACCGCCCAAATCACCAAGGCGATGCAGATGGTGGCCGCCGCCAAGATGCGCAAGGCGCAGTCCGCCGCGCTCGTCGGGCGGCCTTATGCGCAGTTGTTGAACGAAATCATGGCTGAGGCGGCGACGCGCACGGTGGGTTTCGATCACGAACTGATGCAGCCGCGCCCGGTGGTGAAACGCGCGGTGATTCTGGTCAGCACAGATCGCGGGCTGTGCGGCGGTTTGAACAGCAATATTTTCCGCGAGGCGATGAAGCTGGACAAGAACACGACCGTTTTTGTCACCGCCGGCAGAAAAGCGGCGCAGTTTGTCGGGCGCACGAAGCGGAATCTGGCGGCGGAGTTCACTTACAAGGACACGCCGGAATTTGCCGAGGCGCGCGCGATTTCAAAATTTGTGCAACAGATGTTTTTGAAGGGCGAAGTGGATGCGGTGGACATTTTGTTTCCACGTTTCATCAACACGCTCACGCAGTCGCCGACGACGGTTCCGTTTTTGCCGATTGGAAAAATTTCCGCCGCGACCGCCGGGGTGAATTCGCCGGCGCAGGAACTTCCCGCCAGCAGCACGACGGATGTTTTTGATTTTGAGCCGGACGAAGAGACGGTGCTCGGTGAACTGCTGCCGCACAGTCTGAATTTCCAGATGCACCAGATTCTGCTGGAGACGAAGGCCAGCGAGCAAAGCGCGCGCATGGTGGCAATGAAAAATGCCACGGACAACGCGAAGGAAATCATCAAGAGCCTGACGCTGGAATATAACAAGCTGCGTCAGGCAAACATCACCAAGGAACTTTTGGAAATCACCACCGCGCAAATGGCGGTCGGCTAAATTGATTTCAAATTTGAAATTTCAGATCACAAATTTAAGCACATGAGCAAAGGCAAAATCGTTCAAATCATCGGTCCGGTCGTGGACGTCGAATTCGCTGGCGAACTGCCCGCGATTTACAACGCGCTGACCCTCGAATATGACCTGCCCGGATACGGCAAGACCAAGCTGACCCTCGAAGTGCAGCAGCACCTCGGCGACAACTGGGTGCGCGCCGTCGCCATGAGCACCACCGAAGGACTCAAGCGTGGTTACGAAGTCACCGACACTGGCGCGCCGATTTCCATGCCCGTCGGCGAAGCCGTGATGGGGCGCGTGTTCAACGTCACCGGCGATGCCGTGGACGAACAAGGTCCGGTGAAGGCGGACAAGTATTGCCCGATTCATCGTCCTGCGCCCGCGCTCGTGGACCAGTCCACAACGCCGCAGATTTTGACAACCGGCATCAAGGTCATTGATTTGATTTGTCCATTTTTGAAGGGCGGCAAGGTCGGCGCGTTCGGCGGTGCCGGCGTCGGCAAGACCGTCGTCATCATGGAACTCATCAACAACATCGCGAAGCTGCACGGTGGCGTTTCCATGTTCGCGGGCGTCGGTGAACGCACGCGCGAGGGCAACGATCTTTACAACGAAATGATCGAGGCCGGCGTCATCAAAGTGGAAAAAGACGCCCAAGGTCATGCGAAAAAGAATGAATTTGGTCTGCCGATTATCGCGCCCGGTTCAAAAATCGGTCTCGTTTACGGACAGATGAACGAACCGCCCGGCGCGCGTCTGCGCGTGGCGCTGTCGGCGCTCGCCGTGACCGAATATTTCCGCGACGAAAAAAATCAGGACGTGCTCTTGTTCGTGGACAACATTTTCCGTTTCTCGCAGGCCGGTTCCGAAGTGTCCGCGCTGCTGGGCCGCACGCCTTCGGCGGTCGGTTACCAGCCGACACTCGCCGCCGAAATGGGCGACTTGCAGGAACGCATTACTTCCACCAAAAAAGGTTCGATCACGTCATTCCAGGCGGTTTATGTGCCGGCGGACGACTTGACCGACCCAGCGCCCGCCACGACGTTCGCGCATTTGGATGCGACCATCGTGCTGGAGCGCTCGATTGCCGAGTTGGGCATTTTCCCCGCCGTGGATCCGCTGGCGTCCAGTTCCCGCGCGCTCGCGCCGGAATTTGTCGGCCAGGAACATTACGACGTTGCGCGCGGCGTGCAGAAGGTTTTGCAGCGCTACAAGGATTTGCAGGACATCATCGCGATTCTCGGCATGGATGAACTTTCGCCCGATGACAAACTGACCGTTTATCGCGCCCGCAAGATTCAGCGGTTCCTGAGCCAGCCGTTCACCGTCGCGCAGGTTTTCACCGGTCGCGAAGGCAAGCAGGTGCCGGTGGCGGAAACCGTCCGCGCGTTCAAGGAAATTCTCGAAGGCAAGCACGACGACGTGCCCGAACAGAATTTTTACATGAAGGGCGGCATTGACGAAATCAAGGAAGCTTGATTTGGAAACTGTTGAACCGATTCACGATTTAAAATGGCCGCCACGCTCAAACTCGAAATCGTCACGCCGGAGGCGAAAATTTTCTCCGACGACGTGGAGATGGTTTCGCTAACCGGAATTGATGGCGACATGGGCATCTATCCGCAGCACATGCCGGTGATGACGCAGCTTGTGGCGGGCGAAATGATCGCGCGCAAAAACGGCGAAAATATTTTTCTCGCGGTCGGCGACGGTTTTGTGCAGATCACCGGCCAGCGCGTGGCCGTCCTCACCGACATGGCCATCAAGGCCGACGACATTGACGAGGCCGCAGCGGTGGAAGCCCAAAAAAAAGCCGAGGCCCGGCTCGCGCAGAAATTGAGCGACGAAGAAGCCGCCACCGTCCGTGCATCACTCGTTCACGCTGCAACCCAGCTCAAAGTGAAACGGCTGCACCGGAAATAATTGAAGCTTTCAAAGAAAAACGGCGCGATGTTTCATCGCGCCGTTTTTATTGTTTCCACAAAATCTAACCCGCAATCACGCCGATCTCCACCGGTTCCACGTTCACGCCTTGTTTCTCCAGCCATTTGATGGCGGCTTTCACCTCGTCGCGCGGACCATCAAGTTCCAGGCAGACGATGCCGATTTCATCGGTCACGCTGGCTTGGCGGATGTTCGTCACGACCTTGAATTTCTTGGCGACCTCCCAGATGAACGGCTTCTTGATCAGCTTGGGCGGATACATCAGCCAAAGCCGCTGCTGCGTGGGCGAAGTGGATTTCGTTGCCGGAAGTTTTTTCTTGGTGGCCATAGTTTTAATTCGCAATTCGGAATTTGAAATTCGCAATTTGCCTAGCCGCCGGCGATGGCGGGGATGATGCTGATTTCGTCGCCGTCTTTGAGCGGCGTCTCGCGGTTTTTGAGGAAGCGAATGTCCTCCTCGTTGACATAAACATTGACGAAGCGGCGCACCTCGCCCTTGTCATCCACGAGGCGTTCCTGGATGCCGGGGAAGCGCGTCTGCAATTCGACGATAGCTTCGCCGATGTTGGTGGCATTGATTTCAACCAGCTCCTCGTTGTTGGTCAACTTGCGGAGCGGCGTGGGGATGCGGACTTTCTTTGACATAAATTTAATTTTGCGCGTTTGTCTTCGTAAATGAAAAATGAACCTCGTCTATTAAAGATTCAGAATGCTGGCCATAATAACCTCTTGGCTGCTCCTGCGAGAAGAACCGAATTTGAAAATCTTCAACATGACTATTGGCAGATTGCCAGTCATAGGCTGCTGCCAACAGTCTTTTTTTATCGTCATAATTTGTGAGTCCATACACGTCAAATCGAAGACCGTGATTTCTAGGGTCAACAGAAATTGACGGGCGATTCGAGTCCAACAAAGATTTCTGCTCAAAATTAATTTGCTTAGTTATGAAAGTATAAAATTTATTAGCTTCTTCAGCGTCGCGTCCACGAGCCATGTGATTGAGCGCTGATGTGAATGGCACGAAAAACCACTGATAAACAGGGAAGACACAAAGGAAACCTATCAAGAGACGGGATGCATAAATTTTTATTTTCGATTTATTGAGCATTACGCATTCACTTTTTCTTCCTGTGCCAGCAGCGCCTCGAACTCGCGCAGGCTCGGCTTGATTTCGCGCGCCTTGCCGCAATAGCCGTTGACAGCATCCAGCGTCTTAAGGCCGTTGCCGGTGACACAGATGACGGCGGAAGAATCCTTCGGAATCTTGCCGGAAGCAATAAGCTTTTTCGCCACGCCCACGGTCACGCCGCCGGCCGTCTCGGCAAAAATGCCTTCCGTCTCGGCGAGCAGCTTGATCGCGTCGCGGATTTCGTCGTCGGTCACGTCGTCAGCCGCGGCGTTGGTCTCGCGCATCACTTTGAGCGCATAGAAACCGTCGGCGGGCGTGCCGATGGCGAGTGATTTGGCAATCGTGTCGGGCTTGACCGGCTTGAAGAAATCGAGCCCGGCTTTTTGCGCAACGGAAATCGGCGAACAGCCCGTGGCCTGCGCGCCGTGAATGTGCGTCTCGGAATTCGCGACGAGGCCGAGCTTGGCAAATTCCTGGTAGCCCTTGTGAATCTTCGTCAGCAACGAGCCGGACGCCATCGGCACAATCGTGTGCTGCGGCAGCCGCCAGCCGAGTTGCTCGGCGATTTCATACGCCATGCTCTTTGAACCTTCGGCGTAATACGGCCTCATGTTCACATTCACGAACGCCCAGCCGAATTTGCCGGCGATCTCGGCGCACAGCCGGTTCACCTCGTCGTAATGGCCTTTGATGGCAATGACGTTTGCACCGTAAATGAGCGAGTTCAGAATTTTTCCCTGCTCCAAATCGGACGGAATGAAAACATAACTCTTCAGACCGGCGCTCGCAGCGTTGGCGGCGACGGAATTGGCCAAATTTCCCGTGGACGCGCACGCGACCGTTTCAAACCCAAGTTCTTTGGCGCGACTCAACGCGACGCTGACGACGCGGTCTTTGAACGAGAGCGTGGGATAATTCACGGCGTCGTTCTTGACGTAAAGTTCGCGGATGCCGAGCGCCTTCGCGAGCCGGTCGGCTTTGACGAGCGGCGTAAAACCGACTTGCTTGCCGACGGTCGGTTCGGTGGCGACGGGCAGCAACTCACGGTAACGCCACATCGTTTTGGGGCGCGATTCAATCACCGCCTTGGTCAGCGTTTTTTTGATGCGGTCGTAGTCATAGGCGACTTCGAGCGGGCCGAAGTCGAATTCGCAGACGTGCGTGGCTTCCAGCGGATATTCGCGTCCGCACTCGCGGCACTTGAGCGCCTTCATGAAACCGTGTTGTTCACTCATAATCGTTTTGGTTTCCGCCGATTTGATCTGGGCAACAAAAAAGCCCCGACTCAGGACGAGAAGGGGCGACAAAACGGTTGTGCTCTTCTCATTTTTCCCAAGCTGATGATGCTTGAGCTGGAATTGGCACCTGTCATTGAAACCAAAGTTCAATCGGTTGCCGTGGGGTCATCGGGCCAGTCCCTCGTCCACTCGTCATGAGTCCGTCAAATCAACGGATGCGGATACAATGATATTAGAAAAGCAAACTGTCAACAGTATTTTTGCCGCTCCCGGCGATTTCGGAACTGCTGGAATTGTCGCGCAAGACGCGGTTGCGGTCGCACTGCGAGGGCGAAAGCCAGCCGGGTCATACCATTGGTGTCAGGTTGGCGCGGATGTTATTTTTCCAATTCTGCCCGCAGTTTCGCCGCGATGGCTTTCAACGCATCCGGCACCACGCCGGTGCCGGCGATCACCGGCATGAAATTTGTGTCGCCACTCCAGCGCGGCACGATATGGATGTGCAGATGTTCCGCGATGCCCGCACCGGCGGCTTTGCCGAGGTTGATGCCCACGTTGAACCCATCCGGCTTCATCACGGACGTGAGCGCGTTGAGGCAGCGGCGTGCGAGTTTCCAGAGATCGGCAACCTCTTCGTCCGTCAGCCCGTTCAAATCCGCGACTTCCTTGTAAGGCACGACCATTAAATGCCCGCCATTGTAGGGATACCGGTTGAGCAACGCGAAACAGGTGCGGTCGCGCACGATAACGTAGTTCGCCTCGTCGTCGGAGGATTGCGCAATCCGCGCAAAAAGGCCCGTTTTCGATTCCGGTTTCGGCGAAAGAATATATTCGATGCGCCACGGCGCGTGCAATGAATCCATGCCGCCAAGTTAATGAGCGAAGCCGGGAAAGTAAATCCTCCAGCACCCGCGTGCCGGAATGGTCAGGCGACTTGATTCAGGATATCGTAGCCGGACCGGTCGCGGTTGGCCGTCGTCGGGCCGGAAGTTTGGGTGGCGCTGCTGGCGCCGGCTTGTTTCTGGCTGCTTTTTTTGGCGGCTTTGGCCTGGGCCTGCTGGATTTCAGTCTGCACCATCTGGATTTCCGCTTGCAATTCCTTGAGCTTTTCCTGTTTGGTCTTGGCGTCGTCCGTCTTGCTGGAATTTTCATCGCGCACCTGTTTTTCCAGGTCCTGCAATGTTTTTTCCAGATCAGTCACCGAACTGCTGCCGGACACGTTTGAGGTGCTCACATAACTTGAAGTTGAGACAGTCGAGACGTTCATAATATCAATTTGCTTTTGGGTTAAAATGCTTCATCGCCATTAACCGCACCACAGGTATCGGCGGAAACTCGCCGGGCTTGAGGAAACGTCCGAACAGCGAAATGTCGGCGGGCAAAAATTTTCCGCGCCTAGGCCGTTTGGGCGATTGCCTGCCGCACCAGTTCCAAGAACGGCGGCACGACGGCGAACGGGTCATAGACCTTGTTTTGCGGTGCCAGCGTTTCAATCGGCAGATAGCCGCGATACCCGGCCGCGCGAATGATGCGCAGAAGTTTCACCAGATCGGTCGGCACGTTGCTGTCGGCACCCGCCGGACTCTGCTTGATTTGCCAGTTCACCGCGTAGGGTGCCACGAGTGCAATGTCCTGATACGGATCTTTGGAAATGAATTTGCCCGTGTCCACAATCGCGCCGCACCAGTCAGAGTTGACCGCATTGACGAGCGACAAGAGCTGTTCGCCGGTCTGGAGAAAATCGCCGTGGTTCTGCACGCCGATGATGACGCCGTATTTCCTGCCCTGCTCGACACATTCGCCCAGCGCATCCACCATCCACGACTGCACCTGCTCGCGCGTAAAACCTTTGGCCACGTCCTGCCAGCCTTGACCGCGCGATTGCGTGTCGCAAAACACGCGGATGACCGGCGCGCCGAGCTTGGCGGCGACCACGACCCAATCCTTGACGAGCGTCACGCCCGCCGCGCGTTCGGCCTTGTCGGCTGTGGTGAAATTATTTCGCACGCCCGTCCCGCTGATGCCAAGTCCATACTCAAACGCGGTTCGCTTGAACGTGTTAATGTAATCATCCGTTGGCACCTGCGGATAACCGGGAAAGAAATAACCCGTCGGATCAATCGCATCGAAATTATTTTTCGCGCAAAATTCGAGCAGCGCCATCAGGCTGATGCCTTGGCCGCGGTTCAGGTTGTAATCGTTTAACAATTTGTCGAAGGAAAAAGCGTTGAGCGAAACCTTGAGCGCCGCGGCGCCAGCGCGCTTGACCGGTTCGCGGGCCGCCGCCGTGAGACTGCCGGCCAAGGTGGCGGCGCAGAATGGCAGGAGGGCGGCGCATTTGACGAAATCCCGGCGGGAGTGGGCATTGGCTGGCATGGGAAAAGCATTGCCGAACCATTTTGCCTGTCAAACAGTTTTCCCAGTTGCCGCAATTCCGCCGTTCTTGCCAGCGGATAATTGACACTGCCGCCTGGCGTCTCTAGCCTTGACCGATGTCTCGATTGCCGTTTGAACTGTTCCTGGCGCTGCGTTATTTGCGGCCCAAACGGACGTTTGTCTCGGTCATCACGTTGATTTCCATCCTCGGCGTGTCGCTTGGCGTGGCCGTGTTGATCATTGTCATCAGCGTGATGAGCGGCTTCGATCACGATCTGCGGGAAAAAATCCTTGGCTTCAGTGCGCATTTGACGGTCACAGAATCGGGCAGCACGATGAAAAATTACCGGCAGGCGGCGGCGGTCATCGCGGCGAACAAAAATGTGCGCGGAGTTTCGCCTTTCGTCCTCGGCCCGGTATTGGTGGAAACGCAGGGCGATACCAATCGTCCGGCACTGCAAGACGCACCGATGTTGCGGGGCGTTGATCCGGCCACCGAAATCAAGGTGAGCGAGCTGCCAAAACAGATTACCACCGGCACGTTTGACTTGAGCGGGCGCGGGCTGGTGGTGGGCGTGGATTTTGCGAACAATTTGCGCCTGCAGGTGGGCGACACGCTTTCGATCTATTCCGCGCGGGAAATCAAAAAAATGAAAGATGCCCGCGATCAGAAAAAGGAAGTGACGATCATGCCCGATGATTATGAGGTGCGGGGAATTTTTGACGCGGGTTATTACGAATACAACGCCCGGGTGATCGTCTGCTCGCTCGCCAACGCGCAGGATTTGTATGATCTGAACGATTCGGTGCACGGACTGTTCGTCAAGTTAAACGATCCGTATCAAGCGGCGCTGGTGAAAAAGCAATTGGAGCAGGCGCTGAATTTCAAAATGAACGAAGGGACGTTTTACGCGCAATCCTGGATGGATCAGAATTCCGGCATTTTGAGTGCGCTGATTGTTGAAAAAAACGTGATGTTCTATTTGTTGTTTTTCATCGTGCTGGTCGCAGCGCTGTGCATCCTGAGCGCGCAAATCACCTTCGTCATCCAGAAGACGCGCGAGATCGGAATGCTGAAAGCGCTCGGCGCGACCAAGCTGCAAATCTCCGGCATCTTTCTCGCCCAGAGCGCCATCATCGGCATCATCGGCGTGGCGTCCGGCTACGGACTGGGCATGTTGGCCGTGGCCTATCGGAATGAGTTTTTGCATTTCATGCGCAACGCGACTGGCTGGGAATTATTTCCGGCTTCAGTTTACGGGTTTGGCGAACTGCCCGCGCTCATCACGCCGAGCGATGTCGCAATCATCTGCGTCAGCTCGTTTGTGATTTGCATTTTGGGCGGCCTGTTGCCGGCGGTTCGCGCCGGCAGTTTGAAACCCGTGGAGGCATTGCGCTATGAGTGAATCGTTGCTGTCCGCACGCGGGCTGAAAAAAACCTACGTCATCGGCAAGCGCGCGCTGGAAGTGTTGCGCGGCGTGGATGTGGAAATTGCGCGCGGCGATTTCGTGGCGCTGCGCGGCGCATCGGGCACCGGCAAAAGCACGCTGCTCCATCTCATCGGCGGGCTCGACACGCCGAACGCCGGCGAAATCTTTTTCGACGGCGAAAACGTCTCGAAATTTTCTGAAAGCGAGCTGACGCATTTTCGCAACCGCCGTGTCGGGTTTGTTTTTCAAGCCTATCATCTTTTGCCCGAATTGACCGCGCTGGAAAATGTCTGCCTGCCCGCGCGCATTGCGCGGATTGGCACCGGCACGGCGGCGCAACGCGCGGAAGAATTGCTCACCCGCGTCGGCCTGAAAGACCGGCTTGACCACAAACCATCCGAACTTTCCGGCGGCGAGCAACAGCGCGTCGCCATCGCCCGTGCGCTGATCAACGAGCCGGAATTGTTGCTTGCCGACGAGCCGACGGGCAATCTGGATTCACACACCGGCGGCGAAATCATCGAGCTGCTCAAAAGCCTGCGCCCGGAAAAGCAAATGACACTCGTCATCGCCACGCACGACGCCAAAGTCGCGGCCAGCGCGCCGCGTGTGATTGAGCTGGTGGATGGACTGATTGCTTCCTGATTTACGATATGCGATTTAAGATTGACGAGCGGATGGTCGCAAGGCGCGTAAATCGTAAATCGTAAATGCCATGAGCCGCGATTACTGGGAACAGCGTTATCAAACCAACGATATGAGTTGGGAAAAAGGTGCGCCGTCGCCCGGCCTCGTGGATTTTCTTACCGCCCATCCCGTTTTGAAGCGAGGAACGGTTTGCGTTCCCGGCTGTGGCACGGGCCATGACGTTCGCGCTTTCACCGCCGCCGGATTTGAAGCCTCTGGTTTTGACATTGCCCCCAGCGCCATTGCCCTGGCGGAGGGAAAAACTATAATTGCCGGACTCACGGCGAAATTTCAGCTTGCGGATTTTCTCCGCGACGAACCACCGCAAAAATTTGACTGGCTGTTTGAACACACTTTGTTCTGTGCCATCCAACCTCGTGAGCGCGACGCGTATGTCCGTGCCGTGTTGCGCTGGCTGAAGCCCGGCGGGAATTATCTGGCCGTGAATTATTTCGACTGCGGCCCGGACGGACCGCCGTGGCCGACGACGCGTGCGGAACAACTTGAGCGGTTTTCACCGCATTTTAAGTTGTTGGCAGACTGGACGCCGCGCTCGTATCCGAACCGCGAGGGCAAGGAACGCATGTTCTGGTGGGGCTTGCGGACAGCCAGCAAGCAGTCGGCCGCCATTGATTAAATTGGCAACCAGACTAATATATTTGAATCATGCTTGAAGATCGTGATTACATGCGCCAGCCCGAATTCGAGGAACATCGCTGGTGGCCCAACTTGCGCCTGCGCTGGTCGTGGACGCTGGCGCTGCTTGTGTCGTATGTGGTCGTGCTGCTGGCCGAATTGATCACGGCGCGGTTTTTCCACGATTACAGTTACATCTTCGGCTATCTGGCGTTGAGCCGGGAAGGGCTGGAGCATGGCTTTGCGTGGCAGTTGGTGACCTATCAATTCATGCACGCCGGCTGGCTGCACCTGCTGTTGAACTGCTGGGCGATTTACACTTTCGGCAGCGAAGTGGAGGCGTTGCTGGGCGGCCGCCGGTTTCTCGCGCTGATGTTTTCCAGCGGCATCGTCGGCGGCGTTTTTCAAGTGCTGACGGCCATCCTGTGGCCGGCGCTGTTTGGCGGTCAAGTGGTGGGCGCGTCGGCGTGCGCGTTCGGGCTGGTGGCGGCGTTTGCGATGATGTTTCCCGAACGCGAACTGACCATGCTGATTTTTTTCGTCATCCCGGTGCGGATGCGCGCCAAGACGCTGCTGATTTTATCCGCCGTGATCGCCGTCATGGGCATTGTTTTTTCCGAGTCCATTCTCGGTGGCAATGTCGCCAACGCCGCGCATCTCGGCGGCATGGCAATGGGCTGGTTCTACGTTAAAAAAATCCTGAAGCACCCGGCGCTCATCGGCGCGGACGAGGAAACCCGGTTCATCCCGCCCAAACTGGTGAAGAAAAAAATGGTGCCGCCGGAGGAAAAATCTCCCGATGAATTCCTCGAAAGCGAGGTGGATCCGATCCTCGACAAAATTTCCGCGCACGGCATTCAAAGCTTGACCACTCGGGAACGCGCGGTGCTGGAAGCCGCCCGCAAAAAAATGGCGCAGCGCTGACCGCGCCATCACCTCATGCCGTCTGCCCATCTTCGCCGGAAGGCGTTTCAACGCCTCGTGCTTTGCACGCTGTTCTGGTCATTGAGTTTCCCCGCCATGAAAGCGCTGGCGCTGACGCAGCTGGCCATCTTGCCCGGTGCCGGCAGTTGGTTCATCAGCTCCTTGAGTGTGCTGTATCGTTTCGCGCTCGCCGGCGCGCTGCTGCTGGTTATTTCATTTCCCGAAGTCAGAACCATTTCACGCCGCGAAATGGAGCAGGGGATGTGGCTGGCGCTGTTCACCTCGGTGGGGCTTTGTCTGCAAATGGACGGGCTGGCCTACACCTCCGCCTCCACCTCGGCATTCCTCACGCAATTATACTGCGTGCTGATTCCGCTGTGGGTAGCCGTGAGTCATCGCCGTCCGCCGACGGTGAAAATCATTTTATGCAGCGCACTCGTGCTCGGCGGCATGGCGGTGCTGGTGCAACTGAACGTATTCGCCCTCAAGCTGGGGCGTGGTGAAATTGAAACGCTCGCCGCCTCGGTGATGTTCGCGGCGCAAATCCTCTGCCTCGAACATCCGCGCTACGCGGCGAACCGGCCGCTTTGTTTCACCGCCGCGATGCTGCTGGCCACCGCCGCGCTCACTCTGCCGCTCGTGGCAGTCACCGCGCCAAGTGCCGCCGCTTGTTTTCGCGCTTACGCTTCCGTGCCGGCGTGCGGACTGATGGCAATTATCGTGTTGTTTTGCACGCTCGGCGCGTTTGTAATGATGAGTCGCTGGCAACGGCACGTCACCGCCACCGAGGCTGGCTTGATTTACTGCGCCGAACCGCTGTTTGCCAGCGCCCTCGCATTGTTTTTACCCGGCTGGTTCTCGCGCTGGACCGGCCTGAACTATCCTGACGAACATCTCACCCTGCGCCTGCTGGTGGGCGGCTCGCTTATTACCGCCGCCAATGTGTTGCTGCAATCGCGTTGGCTGGATGTGAAAGCCGGTCCGCGCGAATCGTTGGCGCGTGCTGCACAATAAACGGGCCGGCGCGAAGAGCGTTCCGGCTCGCAGATTCCTCGTTTTGACGAATTGGTTTGTAACACCGTTCATCGCCAAATTCAAACCTGTGATTCTCTTCACGCGATGACTGTGGGAAGAATTGAATAGAGCATTCTTTCGCACCGGACAAATTCCTGAAAGTTGTTTGCCTGATAATCAAGCAGGGTTTGCCTTGGCCGAGACCAAACCCTATCCTCGCATTGCAATTGCATGACCAATATATTTCATCCCTCGGAATTTGAGTGCGTGCCGGCGGGTCGTTTCAAACGCCTGGGCTTGGCGCATCGCACTTTTTCGGGCACCAACATCACGGAACTGACGCAACCGACGCGCGAGCTGGTGTATTTACTGCCGTTGCAGGCGATGGACGCCAAAACCTGGCCCAAGTTACGCGTGCAATTC
The DNA here is from genome assembly GCA_903944085.1 of uncultured Verrucomicrobia subdivision 3 bacterium. GTDB lineage: Bacteria > Verrucomicrobiota > Verrucomicrobiia > Limisphaerales > UBA11358 > UBA11358. The sequence goes on along the minus strand of CAJAQO010000024.1, from coordinate 6,084 downwards.
GCCCGCGCGAACCGGCCTTACATCATCTGGCTCGAAAAACCCACGACCCATGATGTGGCGCGGAGCATGCGGGATGGCGCATGTGATGTGCTGTCGCTCGATGATTCAGATGAACGCTGGCGGCAAGCCATATTGGCCGTGACTGAGAGCCAGAAAATATGGCTGCAAGTCTATGGCGGCCGGCCGTTGAGCGCGGAAGATGTGCTGATCGGCCGTTCGGAGGCCATCCAGCGGCTGCAACAAACCATTGACCGGCTCGGCCCCACCGATGTGTGCGTGCTCATTCAAGGCGAGTCGGGCGTAGGCAAGGAGCGCGTTGCGTCCGCATTGCACAAGGCCGGCCATGACGGCCCGTTCGTCGCGCTCAATTGCGCGGCCATTCCCAAGGATCTGCTGGAAGCGGAATTGTTTGGTGTCGAGAGAGGTGCCTTCACCGGGGCGCTGAAAGCCAGGCTTGGGCTGGTCGAACAGGCCAACGGCGGCACTTTGTTTCTGGATGAAATCGGCGAAATGGAGATCGGCGTGCAGCCCAAACTCCTGCGCTTCCTCGAAACGCGCAAAGCCCGGCGCATTGGCGGCGAAGCAGAGTATCGGGTGAACGTCCGGGTTGTTTCCGCCACCAATCGCAACCTCGATACCGAGATCACGGAGAACCGTTTTCGCGCCGATCTCTTCTACCGGCTGGCCGAACTCACGCTCCAAGTTCCGCCGTTGCGGGCGCGGACTGAGGACATCGCCGAACTGGCCCTTGCGTTCTTGAAAAAGGCCAACGAACGCTTCGGCAAAAATATTGAAATGATCGAACCGGCGCTCATCAGCCGGTTTCAACAATATGGCTGGCCCGGAAATGTCCGCGAGTTGAAGAGCACGATTGACCGGATGGTCTTGCTGTTCGACGGACCGATCCTGCGCGCGCCGTGGTGGGACATGCCCGAAAACCGCCAGTCGAAAGCCAGCGCTCCGCCGCTCGCATCGCCGGCCCCGACTGCTTACTCCGAAATGGACATTGCCGCCCCGCTCGCCGCGCCCGGGAGTTACGGATCTCCCGTGCTCAACACCAAACAGAAACTGGCGCTGGCGAAAAAACTCCTGGCCGAGAGTGACAATAATTATAGCTGGGCAGCCGGTCAGTTGGGCATCAATTCCTCCACGCTTTGGCGCTGGCGAAAATCCGGCAAGCTCGACTGAGCGCAAACTGCATCATCAAACTCCAATCACGACGCCCGGCTCGCAAATGAAGCTGCAACCCAAACCTATTTGTTCTATTCTTGCCATAGTTATTTCGCTTAAAACGCCATGAAGATCCAGCACCAGCCCACCGCACTTGTCTTGAGCAATATTACGGAATTGGATGCCACCAACAGCGCCGCGCTGTGTCTGGATGTCCGCGAAGCGTTGAAGGAGGCGATGACGTTCATTGACGTGGACCTTTCCCAGACACGCCTGATTGACAGCAGCGGTTTGGGCGCGCTCATCACCTTGCACAAAACCATGTGTGCGCGCGGTGGCGGACTGCGGGTGCTCAACCCCGCACCGAACGTCAAACAGATTCTGGAACTGACCCGGCTCAATCGCGTGTTTGAAATTGTTCAACTTTGAGCGTTGGTAGAAGCTGCCGAACCCCTTCCTTTGTCGGCCTGCGCGCGGGTATGCCCATACGATGCTTTCACCCTGATGAAAGCCATCGCGTTCGCATGTCCGACTGGTGAAATCCCTGGTAAAAAAAGTTGTTGACAAAATTCATTTCCTTATGATTAAATCGAAATAGAATTTTCAATGGGCTGGATTATGTGGCACTTTGGATCAGTCAGAAGCGTAGTCGGTTCTCGTCACAAAACGCTCTTTAGCGCGGGCGGCGGACTTTACCCTGATGCGGCGAAAATTCTGGCGGCCAGCCGGCCCGGCCCGGACGATCTAGTTCACTTTGCCGCCATCATCCCCGCCGCCAGAACCTCTGCGCGCCGGATTATTACAGCCAGTCCGCCCAGGCCGGATGCCGCTTGCCGCATTACAAGCCTCATCCCGCTGCACCAGAACGGCAGTTTCAATTTTAAAACCCATCGCCTTCCCAGCCAGCGTGGCCATTTTAATCTTACAAGCACCATCCTGCCCGACCGGACAGCCATGTCTAAAATTAAAAGATGCCTCCCGCCACGCCGGGAAGGCGCTTTTAAGATTAAAATTGCCTTCCTGCTAAGCCAGACCGCTACTTTTAATCTTAAAAGTGTCTTCCCGCCAGACAGAAGTGAGACTTGTAATCTCACAGGATGGTTCTTCGCTGTTTTCTGTGGAAGTGATGGGGCGGGCCAACGGGTTTGGGCTGGCGCTGAAAGCGCCCAGGAAATTAGCCGGGGGCAAGCCGCCGGCGCCGCCCCCGGAAACGAGATTTCGGGTGGAACCCGCCCCGGCGGGGCGGCGGCAACCCAGCTCACGGTGCTTCCGGCGTCCTTTCAGGACGCGGCGCTTACGGTCGCAATACCGGGGGCGGCGACCGCCCAAGCGGTCTTGCCCCCGGCTAATTTCCGCCGTCCCGCCGGGACCGCCCAAGCCGCCCCCAAAACCCGAAGATTCGATTCCACCGAAAACAGCGAGGAACCCACAGGATTCGTCCTAGTCGAAGCAAATCAGCACCTTACCCATATTCCGCTCAATCGCGTCAGAATTACCGCCCAAAACCGCTTTCCCTCCTCAACTACCAACTCCTAACTCCCAACTCCTCATTAAATTATGCCACACAGACTACTCCCCAACAGCACGCCCACCGTTATCCGCACGCTCAAAACCGCGCGGGACGAGTGGAACAACGTCAGCAATCCCGCCGATCGCGCCATCTCTGCCGAACAGTTTGCGCAGCTTGACGAGAACGATCCCAACAGCCTGCTTAACCGGTTTCTCGCCGACGCCAGCGCTTTGCAGTTGGCTGAGGCAGCCCAGGCACCGCTCACCAGCGCCGAGGCGAAACTGGCCAGCCAACTTACCATGTCCGTCAGCCATTTCCATCAGGTGCTGGACTTAGGCGTCACGCGCGGAACTTTCAACGCCGGTGCCCGCAGTTATTATGGGCGCGACATTACCGCCACCACCATTCCTGAATTATCGAGCTATCAGGCCGTGGACGACGCGGCGGAAGCCGTGGTGAACGGCGAAGCCGCCCGCCAGAAAGCCGAGGGCGCGGCCTATGTGCCGATGGCGCTCCCCAGCGCGGCGGAAGTGGCGGCGCTGCTGACCCAGTTCCGCGATCTTGACAAGCAGAGCGGCCAGGCGCAGGAATACACCGACAAACAGCGCGGCGTATTGAATGCCGATTATCCCGCCGCGCAAGCCCTGGCCGTGGACATCTGTGACACCGTGGAATTCTTCTATCGCAAGACCGCCGATGACGCCACCCGCCGCGTGCAATGCCAGCGCTGGGGCGTCGTTTATGCCTTCGACAACAGCAGCACGCCCGCGCCTGCGCCGGCAGCCACCACGACCACTCCGGAAGTGAAATGAATCCCAAACGCCATGGCCCGCAACACCTGGAGTGCGGCGACAGGTCGCCGCTTTCCAACTGGGAGACATGTCTCCCAGTTACAAAGCGCGGACATGTCCACGCACTCCACAACGAGATGCAAACTCATCCGATTGCGTTTGTGTCTATTTGTCTGCTGCTGCTGATTCTTCACGCGCCGGCGGCGGTGTTGTATGTGGATGGGAACAGCGCCAATCCGACGCCGCCATATGCGGACTTGTCCACCGCCGCCAACACGATTCAAGCCGCCGTGGATGCGGCTACGAATGGCGATCTGGTTTTGGTGAATGATGGTTATTATCAGGATGGGTTTCAGACCGTGGCGAAGGGAGTTCCCGGCATCGGTAACGTGACCAACCGACTGGTAATCTCCAAGCAACTGACGGTTCAAAGCATCAATGGCCCAACGGCGGCTTATATCAGCGGTGGCGGGATATATCGCTGCGTCTATTTGACCAATGGTGCGGCGCTCAATGGATTCACCCTGGAAAATGGAATTGCTGGTTACACTAACCGGATAGGCTTATTCGGCCATAGCACTGTTGTCGGCAACGGCGGCGGTGTTTGTGGGGGATCGTTGTCCAGGGGTGTAGTTTCAAACTGTGTGCTAACTGCCAATAGAGCCACCAGTGAGGGCGGAGGAGCGTATGATGTGGCGCTGATCAGATGCCAATTGAATGGCAATTCAGCAGCCATGGGTGGCGGTGCCTTTGGCTGCACGTTGAACAGCTGCAATATCACTGGCAATAGCACAGCAGACTATGGTGTAACCGGCCCGGCGATCCCCCAGCCTAATGCGGGCGGTGGGATTTGCGACGGAACCGCCATGAATTGTGTAGTTGCTGGTAATAAGGCTGGACTTGGTGGCGGCATCTACGCAGTGGGCAAATTGATGAACTGCACCATCGTCAACAATTCGGCGGCGTTTAATGGCGGCGTAGGTTATGGCAGTTATAACGGACTTACGATTGACGTGCTAACAAACTGCCTCGTGTATTTCAACACGGCCGGCACAAATGATAATTACGCCAGCACAAGTTCGTTGGTGTTTGACCATTGCTGCACGTTTCCGTTGCCAAGCGGGGCAGGGGATCTTACCAATGATCCGGGCATCGTGGATTTCGCGGGTGGTGATTTTCATCTTCAATCCAGTTCACTCTGCATCAATTCAGGCAATAACAGTGCGGTCATCAGCGGCACGGATGCCGATGGCAATGCGCGCATCGTTGGTGGCACGGTGGATATCGGCGCGTATGAATTCGCCACGCCAGCGTCGAAGCTTTCGTATGCGTGGGCGCAGCAATATGGTTTTCCCACCGACGGTTCGGCGGACTTGGCCGACCCCGATGGCGATGGCATGAACAACTGGCAGGAATTTGTCGCCGGAACGAATCCGACCAATGCGGCTTCGGTGCTGGCGATGACGGTGGCCTATCCTGTCAGCAGCTTTAATTGGACCATCGTCAAATGGCAGAGCGTGGACACGCGAAACTATTTTCTCCTGCGCAGCACTAATCTTTCGGCGCCGTCTGCCTTTTCGTTGGTTGGCAGCAACATTACCGGTCAAGCGGGCACCACGCTGGTCATTGACGCCACCGCCACGAATGGCGGAGCTTATTTTTATCGCGTCGGCGTGCAGTGAGTTTGGATGGTGACGGCCGGCCGTTGATTTGGAGTGCGGCGACACGTCGCCGCTTTCCGACTGGGAGACAGGCCTCCCAGTTCCAAAGCGCGGCCATGTCCGCGCACTCCCAAACTAAGTTCCAAACAACCGGTCACCGGCATCACCGAGGCCGGGCAGGATGTAGCCAACTTTGTTCAGTTGGCGGTCAATCGCGGCGGTGAAGATCGGCAGGACGGGATAGCTTTTGCGGACACGCGCAATGCCTTCCGGCGCGGACACGAGGCTGACCAGGCGAATGCGTTTGGCACCTTGCTCCTTCAAAAAATCCAGCGCGGCCACGGCACTGCCGCCGGTAGCCAGCATCGGGTCAATCAGGATGACTTCGCAGCGGCCCAATTCTTTCGGCAGGCTTTTGTGGTAGAAATGCGCGATCAGGGTGGATTCTTCGCGCTTAAGGCCGATGAAGCCGACGCGCGCGTGCGGAATGATTTCGAGGATCGGGTTCAGCATTCCGAGTCCGGCACGGAGCACCGGCACCAAAACAATTTCGCGTTCGAGTTTGGAGCCGGCGGTGGTTTCCAGCGGCGTGCGGACGGAAACCTTTTTCAAGCTGAATGAGCGCGTGGCCTCGTAAATCATCAGCGATGCAATTTCGCCGAGGAGCCGCCGGAATTCCTGCGGCTGCGTCCGCTGATCGCGCAGCCGCGTCAGGTTGTGCTGCACGAGCGGATGCGCAATGACCGTGAGGTTTTTCACCAAAGGAATTAGGGTTGATAGAGGAAATACATCAGACCGGCGCGCAGTTTCGGCATGTCCGCACCGAGTTGCAGCTTGATGTCGTGCGACTGGCTGCTTTGGCCGAACATGGAGAGGAAATTCGAGATGTCATAACGCTCGCGATACTCGATCAGGTTTGAATCGGTGAGATGGGCCAGCTTTTCCGCGCGAT
>CAJAQO010000023.1 GCA_903944085.1 uncultured Verrucomicrobia subdivision 3 bacterium | reverse complement strand
ATCTCCAGAAAGAGATCCAGCGGCCCCACACTTCCGTTACGCCGCAAGGCGGCCGCTGCCGCCAGTTCGACGCGTTCCTGAAATCGGTTAACGCCAACGGCGGTTGGCTCCAGTGATTGCCTAGGCACTATGGTCATAATCAGCTTTGGGCGTTTACTGGTAATATGCTAGGCCGCAAAATTTTGACAACACCAATGCCGCAGAATGCTGCCAGAAAAAAAGCAAAATCCGACGAACCCATCCTTGGAAATCGACGCCAATAAAATAGTGAAGAAGCCAATGGCCGTCAAATAAACAAGCAATCGAACAACGCCAGCAACCAGCTTCAGCCAACCCCGTCCGACGGGGGGCAAGGATCTAAGAAACAAGCCAGCACCGATTCGTTGCTTATCAACAACTTGAGGGTGTTATTTCTCCGCAGGTAGACGTTGTTCGCCATATTTCGCTAGCTGTCTTCTCCTGCTTTTCACAGTTTCATATTTCAAAAGGAATAGCGAGCACAGACTCACACCGGTAAGCAAGATGATGGCATTTGGCTCTGGAACTGCTGTCGCATCAATTTCCAACATTGGTGTGCCGTTAATTCCACCAAGAGGAACGAAGGCTAAAGCGCCCCAAAAACTCCACCCATCGCTCGTCGTCGCTGCGGTTGTATTTGCGTAGCTCCATTCATAATACAACGTGAACTCTTCAAGAGTGGAAACATAAATCCAGCAATCTGAGTATTGAGCCAGTTGTGTATCATAACCATCAAAAGTGTAAAAGCCATCGGTCGTTGGATGTAAAGTGCCACCCAGCGATGCAATGTTGGTGCCCGGCTGACCATAATTATCTTAAAAAAGATCAACAGACAAACCATACGGGTTGCCCACAGGTTGCCCGAGCAATAATCCAACAGAGTTGAGCATATAACCGGCGAAATTCGTCCCTGTTTGAAATCTGACGCCGATAGCTGGGTAATATTGCCCGATCGGATTGTTGCCCGCAATGGGTTGATTTGTATTGGAACAAAGGTGACGCGACCTTGTGCATGTGTAATCAGCGTTGCAAGCGAACAAGTGTAAACCATCAACGTATATGGAATCTTTATTTTCATTATGGTGTGCCTATCGTTACAAAAGAAAGCGGCCTGGCGAAACAAGCTGAACGGCGCCGCATTTACGGCGTGAACCGTATCCCGGCAAAATGGAAGCGGATCACCTCATAATCCTTGGTTTCCTGCAAATGAAAACCTGCTCTTTGAATTTCGTTGGCCAGCCCCGGCATGTGCGCCACCCCCCACGGCACAATGATGTGCTCCGTTTCGGATAAATGAGTCTGAATTTGCGCCAACAGGTGCGCGTTGCGTTTCCGCAGGAGATCATCGAGGAGTTGTTCTAAAAACACGGGCGACGACGAGTATTGCAACAACTGGTGAAGCGTCGCCACCTGCATGCCGCCGCTATGAATCACAATCACGAGGTTGAGCACGCCCCGCGTGTTGGTGGTGAATTGGTTTACATCAATGTCTGCCTGCACAATTTCACCGCGGGTCGGCGCAAATTTTTCATGCTGCTCGGCCAACCCCAGGGTGTTGGCCATGCGCTGGTAGTTGATTTTGTGTTGCAGTAGATGGTTTTCGTCCGTGACGCCTTCCATCAAAATCAGCGAGTTGGTCGGAAAGGTATTCGCGATGCCCTGATAAAAGTCCGCTTCCGCGACGTGGGACATTGGAAACAACTGGATCGTCTTGCCGTCGGCCCGGACGTATTTTCGCACCTGCACCGTGAAGCCGCGCGGATGCAAGGTCATGAAGCCATCGGTAAAATGATGCACCAGCCCAGCAGTGCAGAAAAAGAGATAAATCGTGACCGCCGGCAGCAGGCCAAAACAATTGCCCAACCCAAACCTGATCAGGTTTCGCCAGTTGAAACGCCGGCTGCCCAACATTGCCGGCGACACCAGCGGCCAGCCGAAAGTCAGACCGTGCCTGGCCTGGTGGAGCAGCCAGAGACCGAGGCCAACTTGGGCGAGCGAAATCATCCAGGCGATCAATTGTTGGTGAGCATAATAAAGCAGGAGCATTGGCATGGCGGCCAGTTGGCTTGCCAGATAGAACAGGGCGAGCGGAACAAAGCATCGCTTGGGGATGGCTGGGACGAACGCCATTAAAACATAAATCAGCAATGCCAGAAGCACTGCGAACAGCCCCACGATAATTCTGATGCCAAACAAAAAATGAACTCCCGTGGCGAGTGCGATGGAGTCATCGGCCAAAGAAATGGCCGCATCGGCCAGAAACAGACCGAGGCACAGGCTCAGCAGGGCCGAGAGAAATTGCCGACCCGACGCGGGTTGGGGTATTGACTGCGGTGGCAGCAACGGCGGCGGATTAGTCAAGGGATTGTTCATGCGATCCGGCGGAGACAACGGTTGGGGTTGTCTGTCGCAACTTCATTTCGTCATATCCTCCGCGATGGTGGCAAACTGTTCCATCGCCGCTTCGAGGTCCGCCGTGATGTCGGCGGCGATGATTTCAGGTGCGCGCAGATTGTCGTCTTTCAACCAGAAGATGTCTAGGTTTCGCTTTCCGTGCGTTGATGCCGGTTCTTCGGATTGTAGCACGCGACGAAGTCGTCAAGGTCGCTGCGCTTCAGAGTGTTTTCCTTGAGCGTGAAATGCAGGTTGGTGCACAGGTCGATCCAGAGTTCCTGCGTCCACGGTTTTTCCTGCGCGGGTTTGCGGTCGAAGAACAGGACGTTGGCCTTCACGCCTTGCGCGTAGAAGATGCCGGTGGTCAACCAAGTTAGATGCCATGATGGGTTGAACGCGGCACAATTCAGTGCCACGCTACGAACGTAGTTCAAACCATCAATCATCACATCTATGAAAGAATACATTCTTAAACCCACCATGACACGCCCCACCGTAACGCTGACGCCGACCGCTGACAAGCCCGCAGTGGTGAAGATCATTCCGCCGCGCCAACCGTTGCCCACGGCCACCATT
>CAJAQO010000022.1 GCA_903944085.1 uncultured Verrucomicrobia subdivision 3 bacterium | reverse complement strand
CGAGTTTGCCGCGCGCCGCGACGCCGAGCAGATGGTCAAGACGCTGGGCGATTTCCGCGCCGCGCTCGCCAAGGTGCAGGCTATTCACGACGAGGCGTGGACGAAGGAAAATTTTCAGATCGAACTCACCCGCGCGCTGACCACCATCGAAAACGCGCGGATGGAATGGAATTCCGCCCGGCTCAAACTGCCCGCGCTCGCCGGGGAAACCAAAACCGGCGCGGCTGCGGAAAAAAATTCCGGCGCCGCGTCCGCCGCGCCCGCGCTCGCCGACTTGAGTTTCGGCCAGCTTGGCCGGATTGGCCTGGCGTTCACCTGGCCGCTGCTGCTCGTCGCGCTCGTCGCGCTGGGAATTTTTCTCGCCATTCTCGCTCGAAAATAAGTTTGCATGGCTCCAAAAAAGGCAGACCCGATTTCCGACAAGGCGCGCGCGCTGAACAGCGAGATTGCCGCGCTGGAAGCCGAGATCAAGAAGCTCGACACGCAATTGTCGCGCACGAGCACTCCAAAATATCGTTCCACCGCCCTGCCGCAAGGCGCGACGATTCCACGCGCTGCCGAAAAACCTGCGCCGCCGCCAAAATCCGAGCCGGTTTTTGAAGACCTCAAGCGCGGCCCGCTCACGCCTGGCAACGACCTCGCGACGCCGGAGATTTACAACGATCTCGGCGTGCGCAAATACGACCTGCCGGCGCTGTGGAACCGCATTTGCAATTATTTGCATGGCCCCAGCGCGCGCAATCCGCGATTGATCAGCCTGCTCGCGGTCGGCACTGTGCAAGGTCTGCAACCCTTGCGCAAAGAAAAGCGCGTCGCCCGCAACCGCGTCATCCTGCTGGCCACGGTTTTTTTCGCGATCATGCTCGGCACGCTGCTGCTGTGGTTGAAACATCGCTGACATGAAAATACCGCTCATCGAACTGCCCATCCGCACGCGCGACGGAATTTTTCTCGCGCACTATTCTGAAAAAGGGTTGGCCGGACTCGATTTTCCAACGAAGCAAAATGGTAGGGCTGCGCGGCAGCGCGCCTCGGCCAATATTCGTCTCTGGCATGGCGTCACCACCGCTGCGTTGAAAAAAATTCTCGCCGGCGGCAAACCGAAGGCATTTCCACCGCTGGATTTGGCCGGAACAGAATTTCAAAAAAGTGTCTGGAGTGCGCTGCGGAAAATCTCCCTCGGCAAAACCAGAAGCTACGGCGAAATCGCGCGGGCGATTGGCCGGCCCAAGGCTGTTCGCGCCGTGGGCGGCGCGTGCGGCGCGAATCCGGTGCCGGTGCTGGTGCCGTGCCACCGCGTGCTCGCCGCGAATAAAAAACTCGGCGGCTTCTCCGGCGGCTTGGATTGGAAACGCAGTTTGCTCGCGCGGGAAGGCATTCGTTTTTAACTGCCAGGCGGCCGCCAGCTATTTGGGCAGGGTTGCAATTGTGTTTCAGTCCGACGCATGGGTCGCTGAATCGCTTTGATCGGTGCGGTTATTTTTGCTTTCAATCCGGTCGCCCGCGGCCGGCGGCTTGCAACTGGCGCGTAACCTCTTCGATCCAGCCGCCGCCCGGCTGCGCATACGGTCGGAAAGTTTCGAGGCTGCCTTCACGGTCGTTGTAATAAAGCGCGCGATGCAAGCCGAGCGTGGCGGCGGCCGGCGCGTCAATCAAGCTGGCCGAGTCGCTGGCGCTCATCTGGAAGACCACGCGCATTTCAAATTCGCTCAAAGTTTTCCGGCCGAGACAACGGCTGACGTTGTTGTAAGTGTCGCAAGTGGCGATGACGTGGATGCCACGCGCCGAACCTTCGGTGATGAGACTCAATAAAATGGCGGCGGGATTCGGCGCATCGCCGCTGCTGCTGGAAAAACTGAATTCGTCCTCCTGCCGGAGTTTCTTGAAATTTTGCAGCCCCTGGATCAGCACAAAAATTTCCGGCCCGGCCGACTCATTTTCCGCGCGCCGTTTCAATTCCTCCGCCAGACCGGTCATCACTTCGGCGAGATTGCTGTTGCTGCCTTGAATGGTTTCGT
>CAJAQO010000021.1 GCA_903944085.1 uncultured Verrucomicrobia subdivision 3 bacterium | reverse complement strand
GCAACTTGTCCTTCTGTTTCAGAACCTGCTGGCCAACGCCATCAAGTTCCGGCGCGCGGAGCTGCCGCGCATCCATGTGTCCGCGCGTGAGCGCGGCGGCGAGTGGCTGTTCGCCGTCAAGGACAACGGCATCGGCATCGAGGCGCAATATGCGGAGCGGGTGTTCATCATCTTCCAGCGGCTGCATACGCGGGAGGAATATCCCGGCACGGGCATCGGCCTGGCCGTGTGCCAGCGGATTGTGGAGCGGCATGGCGGCAAAATCTGGTTTGAATCCGCGCCGGGGGCGGGCACGACGTTTTTATTTACGGTGCCGAAATGTTTATGAACGCTGACCTAGCTCTCGCCAAGGCGCAAAGATCGCCAAGAAGAAATCTTTCCTTGGCGTGCTTGGCGGCTTGGCGAGAGAAAAGATCCCTGCGTGGACTGGGCGGAAAATATCGGCTCTCGCCAAGGCGCGAAGAACGCAAAGGAGAAAATCTTTCCTTTGCGTGCTTGGCGGCTTGGCGAGAGAAAAATAATGGCGAGAGAAAAACAAAGGACAATTATGAATGAGAATGAAATTGGCCGGGTCGTGGTGGATGCGGCGATTGCCATCCATCGTGAACTGGGGCCGGGGCTGTTGGAAACAGCCTATGAAGCCATCCTGGCGCGCGAACTCATGGATCGCGGTCTGGCCGTCGAACGGCAGGTGCCGGTGCCCATCCAGTTCCGGGGCATCCGCTTTGAGGAGGGATTCCGGGCCGACCTCATCGTGGCGGGAAAAGTGATTTTGGAATTGAAGTCGGTCGAGACGGTCAACAACGCCCACAAAAAACAACTGCTGACGTATCTGAAGCTGACCGGGATGAAACTGGGATTCCTGCTCAATTTTGGCGAAGCGCTGATGAAGAACGGCATCACGCGCACGGTGAATCAATTACCGGAAGACCAATGAATATGCTCTCGCCAAGGCGCAAAGAACGCAAAGAAGAAATCTTTCCTTTGCGTGCTTGGCGGCTTGGCGAGACCAACCAAACAAAAAAGACAACCAACTATGAAACTGATTGAAATCCTCCTCGTCGAAGACAACCCCGGCGACGTTGACCTGGCCCGCGAGGCGCTGGCCACCGGCAAAGTGCGCAATACCCTCCAAGTGGTGGGCGACGGCATAGCGGCCATGGACTACCTTCGGCACCAAGGCAAATATGCCAAAGCACCACGCCCCGACCTGATCCTGCTGGACTTGAACATGCCCAAGAAAGACGGGCGCGAAGTGCTCGCCGAAGTCAAGGCCGACCCGGACTTGAAACGCATTCCGGTGGTGATTCTGACCACCTCCAAAGCCGAGGAGGACATCCTCAAGACCTACAACCTGCATGCGAATTGTTTCATCACCAAGCCGATTGACCTGCATCAGTTTATCAAGGTGGTGCAGGCCATCGAAGATTTCTGGCTCACGATTGTCAAATTACCGCCGTTATAGAAAGGCAAAATGAGCGAAGCATTGCGAATCCTCGTGGTGGAAGACAACCCGGCGGATGCCGACCTCATCCGGGAAATGTTACCGCATACCGGGCCGGCCAGTTTCCAGGTGGAATCGGCAGCGCGGCTGGCCGAAACGCTCACCCGGCTGCAAAGCGGCGGGATTGATCTGGTCCTGTTGGATCTCGGTTTGCCCGACAGCCAGGGTTTGCCAACGCTCCGCCGGTTGCACGCGGCGGCACCGAATGTGCCGGTGATTATTTTAACGGGAACGGATGACCATGAGTTAGACACCGCCGCCGTGCAGGCGGGCGCGCAAGATTATCTGGTCAAAGGCCAGATCAATGAGAACTTGCTGGTCCGCTCCATCCGCTATGCTTTGGAACGGCATGCTGCGGCGGTGGCCCTGCGCGAAAGCGAGCAGCACTTTTCCCAGATGTTCCATTCCAGTCCGGTGGCCATGTCCCTTTCCACGCTCAAAGAAGGCCGTTATCTGGATGTGAACGCCGAGTGTTTGAAAATGTTTGGCGGCAGCCGCGAAGAAGTGATCGGGCACACCGCCTCTGAACTGGGTTTTTGGGTTCATCCCGAGCAGCGTTTCGCCATCATGGCTGCAATTAAAGATCACGGCACGGTGCGGAATGTAGAATTTGACATCCGCACCAAGTCTGGCCAGATCCGCCATCTGTTGTGGTCGGTGCACCGGATGGATATAGGTGGTGAAAGCTGCCTGCTGGGGTCGGCGCTGGACATCACCGAGCGCAAACAGGCGGAGGAGATGTTACGGGTGACGCAATTCACGATGGAACATTCCGCTGACGCGATTTTCTGGCTCAAGCCGGACGCCTCGTTCGTCCGCGTCAACCAATCCGCGTGCCAACTGGTTGGCTATTCGCGCGGTGAACTGTTGACGATGAGCGCCCAGGACTTAAGCCCGGCGCATCCGCCGGCGGTCTGGCCGGAACACTGGCAGGAGCTTCACCGAAAGAAGGTGCTGACGTTTGAGGCGGAGCTTCGCGCGAAGGATGGGCACATGATTCCGGTGGAGGTCACGGCCAATTACATGCGATTTGAGAATCAGGAGTTCAACTGCGCCTTCATTCGCGACATCTCCGAGCGCAAGCAGAAGACGGACGAACTGCGCTGGAAGACGGCCTTTTTGGAAGCGCTCGTGCATTCTTCGGTGGACGGCATCACGGTCGTGGACAATCAGGGAAAGAAAATTTTCCAGAACCAACGAGTGGCGGACTTGTGGAAAATTCCCCCGGACATCGCCGGCAACCCGGACGACCGGGTGCAATTTCAATTTGCCATGGAGCAAACCAAGGACCCGGCGGACTTTGCTGAAAAAAGCCGGCGCATTGTTTCGAGCGCTGACCCATATCCCAATGATGAGTTTGAATTGAAAGATGGCATGGTATTGGACCGGCACACCTACCTGGTCAGGGACCATGAGGGCAAAAGCTTTGGCCGCGTTTGGATCTTCCACGACGTCACGAAAACCCGCCAATTGGAAGCGCAATACCGGCAGGCGCAAAAAATGGAGGCTATCGGCACGCTGGCCGGCGGCATCGCGCATGATTTCAACAACATTCTGGCCGCCATGTTTGGTTTCGCCTATTTGCTCCAGCAGGATACGGCGGACAATCGGCTCGCGCAGGAAAGCGTCGAAGAAATCCTCAAAGCCGCCAAACGCGCCAAAGACCTGGTGCAGCAGATTTTGACGTTCGGCCGCCAGCGTGAGCAAAAGCGCCAAGTCATGAGGATGGACACCGTCGTGAAGGAAGCCACGAAATTCCTCCGCGCCTCGCTGCCGGCCCAAATCAAGATAGAATTGGATCTGGCTGCTGATACGCCCGCCGTGCTTGCCGACCCGACGCAGATTTATCAAGTGACCATGAATCTGGCCACCAACGCGTTGCACGCGATGGAAGCCAAGCCCGGCCAGTTAACCGTCAAGCTGGACCCATTTCTACCCGACCACGAATTCATCGAGGCGCATGCGGGACTTCGCCCGGAAAAATACGCGCGCCTGACCATCGCCGACACCGGCACCGGCATGGATTCAAACATTTTGGAACATATCTTTGAACCTTTCTTCACCACCAAGCCGGTCGGCAAGGGCACGGGTCTGGGACTGGCCGTGGTGCATGGTATTGTCCAGTCACACGAAGGAGTTATCACGGTCGAAAGCGAAGTTGGTCAGGGCACCACATTCTGCCTGTATTTTCCCGCGCAACTACAGCCGGAGACGATGATCGCTGCCAATACCGGTCAGTTGCCGCTGGGGCGCGGTCAGCGCGTCCTCTTGTTGGATGATGAAACGGCGTTGACCGTAATGTTTGGCAAGCTTTTGCGCCGGTTGAGCTATGAAGTAATTTCAACCAACAGCGCGAGCGAAGCCATCCGTTTCGTCCGCGAAAGCCCGGCGCAATTCGACCTGGTCATCACCGACTTGAACATGCCGGAGTTTGATGGCCTCGAAGTGGCGCGCCAGGTTCGCAAGATCCGACCAAATTTGCCGGTCGTGCTGGCAAGTGGATACAGTTCGTTTTTGACCGCCGAAATCCTGCGGGAAGCGGGGATCTGTGAGTTGCTGGAAAAGCCCGTCGCTCTCCCAGCCCTTGCAGAGGTTGTGCATCGCAACGTGCTTCGATCTTAATGCGGCGGCGCAGGACGTTCACATTCCGTGTTCTCCGGGTGCCGGATTGGCTTAGTGGGACTGGAAAAATTCCAGCCAAATTCCTCTCTTGGGTGGGCGACAGTCGGCTGCATTGAGTGTTTCAAGGATTACTATGGTTGTCTGCCGGGCGCCGTGAAATCCTACGTCAAAAGTATTTGCAATAAACTGCATTTGGCAACCGACTGGAAGCGGTGGCGTGTCACGTCCACAAATAGCCGGCTTCAATCCAATCACGGCCTGGCCCGGACCGCGCACCCTATATCCCCGGTTTCGGGGAGTATCCAGCTTTCAAGGAATTCGATAAGATTCAAATACGCCTCATAAATTAATTCAAGGTCATGCGGTATTCGGCCGTTCCGACACAGGATTGATGAATGGAAAGCGCGTGGGGAAAGCCTGCTGGAAGCAGGGTTCAATGTGCGAGTGCTAAACCCGAGGCATAACAAATAATAAAATGAACAAAACCATTCCAAACAACTCGATACTGAGGTGTGCCCTGCTGGGCGTCATGGTTGCCGGTCAGGCGATGGCCGCGACACTTCGATACCAAAATAGCGGCGACTATTTTGCTACTGTCGCCGTCACCGGAAGCTATGGCTGGCAGGCTGGGGGTGGAGGTCCCGGTGGCGTTCCCGGCACCGCCGATACGATCCGCTGCAACTGGGGCAACAACACCGTTACGCTGAGTGGCGTGGCTCCGCTGATTAACAATTTTCAACTGGGGGTTGATGAGTCCGGCCAACTGGTGGTCAACGCCGGCGGATTACTTCGGACGGTAACCTCAAGCACGGTGGGCAACAACAACGTTGACACTGGGCAACTGACAGTGAACACGGGTGGAGAAGTAGATGTCACTAACGTTCTGCAGGTTGGTGCCGGCGCCAGCACCACCGGGATACTCACGATCAACGGCGGAACCGTGCGCACCACCAGCCACCTGTGGGTTGGCTCCGCCAACTTAGGAGTCGGCACCATTTATATCACCAATGGCGGCAATCTCAGCGTCGGGGGCAATATCGGTCTTGGCACGGTTAACGCCAGCACCGCATCCGGTGGCCGGGGTTCCGTATTCGTCCAAGACGGCGGGGTTCTCAACCTGGCCCAGATCTCGTCGGTTAATTCGATTCAGCCCAACTCGGTGCTGGATATTTCCGGGGGCGGCGTGGTCATCATTAATAACAACGTCGCCAGCGTGATCAGTGCTTATACCAATGCCTTGAGAATCACCGCTTATGGCGGATTAGGCAAGGTGGGGATTGACTATAACAACACGAATGTAGGCAAGACCACGCTCTTCGCCATCGCTGCGGTGGTCCCGCCGCCGACGGATGTCACTTGGAACCCGGCGGCCAATCCATCCGGCACTGGCAAGTGGAACGAGAACGCCAACTGGACCGGCGGCGTTGTTCCCGCCAGCGTGACCGAGGTGGAATTCAATGTCCCCAATGTGATTTCTTGCACGGTGACGAATGTGGCGATTGCCGCTTATCTGGACATGGGTGACACCAATGCGGGCGGCACACTGATCATTACCAACGGCGGCAGTCTGACTTGCGGTGCCGCAAATGCAACCGTCATCGGCGATTCCTACAACGCAGTGATGGATGTTGAAAACGGCGGGTCGGCCTTTTTGGGCTATCAACTCGATATCGGCTTGAATTCGGGAGCGCAAGGCACGTTGATCATGAATGGCGGAACAGTGTCGGTTGCCGACATGTTCTACTTGGGATCTCAGGGCGGAACCGGCACCGTGATGGTCCATGGTGGCACCTTGAATCTTTCCAAGTGGGATGATTTCAATGCCATCCAGGGCAGTTCGGTGTTGGATGTAGCCGGGACGGGCGTGGTGGTGATCACGGGCAATCACCAAAGTTCGGTGTTCAATTATGTGAACGGCGGCCAGATCACCGCCAATGGCGGAACGAATACGGTGATGGTGGATTATAACAACATCATTGCGGGCATGACTACAATCTACGCATCGGGTCTTAGTCTCCCGCCGGCGCAAGAAGCCTGGAACCCCGCGCTCAATCCGAATCCCGATGGCCTGTGGAATGATTCCACCAACTGGAGTGGCGGCTTGGTTCCTGCCAACTTGACCTATGTAAGTTTCAATGTGGCCGGTGCGACTCCTTGCCTTGTGACCAATGCGGTGGCTGCCGGAGTGGTGCGCCTGGACCAAAGCGGTGGTGCCACATTGATCATCACCAACGGCGGCAGCCTGACTTGCAGTGTCAGTGATTGGTGCGGCGACGGCTACGGCCAAACCGGAAACCTGAT
The DNA here is from genome assembly GCA_903944085.1 of uncultured Verrucomicrobia subdivision 3 bacterium. Lineage (GTDB taxonomy): Bacteria > Verrucomicrobiota > Verrucomicrobiia > Limisphaerales > UBA11358 > UBA11358. The sequence continues at coordinate 13,645 of CAJAQO010000021.1, read as the reverse complement.
TGATGTTGAAGCCGGCGGTTCTTTCAGTTGTGCGAGCCATCTATGGGTTGGCTTCAACACGGGGGGCAGCGGCACGTTGATCATGAATGGCGGAACGGTGTCGGTTGGACAAATGTTCGGCTTAGGTTGGAATGGCGGAACCGGCACCGCACAAATCAATGGGGGAACTTTGAATCTTAGCCAATGGAGCACTGGCAACCCCGGTTCCATCGCGGGCGCATCGGTGTTGAACGTTGCCGGGACGGGCAAGGTGGTGATCACCGGTAACTATGTCAGCTCGATCAGCAATTATGTGAGCAGCGGCCAACTCACGGCCAATGGCGGCACCAACGTGTTTTATTTCTATGACGCTGGCGCAAATAAAACCACCATCAGCGCCGTATTGTTGCCCCCGCCACAACAAGCAATCTCCGCTGTTTCGGTCAGCGGCGGCAATGTGTCGCTCACCTACCAGACAACGCCGCAACACACTTATCACATTGAAAGCACCCGCAGTTTGTTGCCCACCGCGTGGACGCCCGTGGCGGGCAGCACGAACGCGGCGACGGGAGTTCCGGTGACGTTCACCTTCCCGGCGGGTTCCGGCCAGATGTTCTATCGCACGGTTTCACCCTGACCGCTATGCCTTTGAGGCCTCATTAATGGGCGACTATTGAGAACAACGCCCGCCCGGCCAAAGGCTGGGCGGGTTTTTTAATAACAATCTTCCATGAAGGTCATACGTCGTCCCTGCGGCAGCCTCTCAAATTCAAAGCTGCTCTCCGGGCGAAAGTTATTGCCCGCCCTGCCGTTTTTTTTGTTTTTTATTTTGCTGGCTGGGAGTGCCGCGTTAAGTGCGGCGACGCTGACATGGGATCCGGGCAACACGTCGAATGGCGGGACAATTGACCCTGGCAACGGAACCTGGGATTTGAGCAGCATGATCTGGAACAGCGTGAGCGGTGACGTGGTTTGGTCACAGACCAGCACCACGGTGCCACTGAACAACGCGGTGTTTGGCGGGGCGGATGGAACTTACGCGGTGACCGTGGGCGGGACGCAGATTGCGGTTACGGACATGGCATTCAACAATTCGGGTTACACGCTCTCTTCGGGCGCCATTTACCTCAACGGTGCCAATGACCCGGCGCTCACGGTGGCCGCAAACAAGACGGCGACGATCAATTCCGCCTTCACTGGGATCAATCAGCAGACCACATTCAAAGTCAATTCGGGCGCGACGTTGAATCTTGGCGGCGGCCTGAACACGCTGCAGTTCGTTTTTGACGGTGGCGGCACGGTGAACCTTACCACCGGCGTCTATACCCCAAATTTGATTTGGACTAAGAACATCACATTGGACCAAAAGAGCGGGGTGACAGTCAACCTGGCGGCTGGCAATACTGTCTTTGTCGGATATGGCGGGAGCGACATTTACACGGTGGAAAGCGGAGCCACGCTCACGTTGGGCGCCGGCGGCAGTCTGCGTATTGCGCAAGCTGGCGGTGTTAGTGGCACCATGAATTCCGCCGGCACCGTTACGGTCGGGAACTTCACGGCAGCCAGTCTCGTGGATATTGGCAGCTATCCCGGCCCGCAAACCGGCATTCTCAATGTGACGGCGGGCACATTCACGGTGGCCAGTGGCAACGCCGGAAGCATGATTCTTGTTGGCGATACCAGCGGCGGCGGCGGCAATGACGTGGACGTTTATCAGGTGAATGTTTCCGGCGGTATCTTAAACACGCCGAAGATTCAGTATGGCAATGCTTCGACTGCTTATTCGACAAAGAGTTCGGCGACGTTGAATGTAAGCGGCGGCACGCTCTATGTGGGAGCGGGCGGCATCGCGAATAATCCCACCAACTCAACCTGCCATCCGGCCAATGAAACCAATTTGTTTTCGAGTGGCACGGTCGGCGCATTGGCGGACTGGGCGTGTGCGATGCCTATTGCATTGGGCGGCAGCGGCGGTCCGGTGACGTTTCAGGCGGCGGATTCCGGCGGCGTGGCGCATAACATCACGCTATCGGGCGTGCTATCTGGCACCCAGGGATTTATTAAAACCGGCGGCGGCATTCTCTCGCTGCTTGGCGGCAATACTTATTCCGGCAGCGTGACGGTTAACGCGGGAACATTGGCGGTAACCACGGCCAGCACCGGCGCGGGAGCTTACAGCGTGGCGAACAATGCCATCCTTATCACACAGGTGGCCAGCGCCGGAACTTCGCTCAACATGTCTTCGCTGACATGCAGCGCAGGCTCGACGCTGAATCTGGATCCCAACTTCCTTGGCAACCCGACGGTGCCGATGATCAATGTCAGCGGCGCGCTGAACCCGACCGCCTCGGTAATCGTCAACGTGACCGGAACCACGCTGACCGTCGGACAATTTCCGCTGATCAAGTATGGGTCGCTGGGCGGCTCGGGTTTTGCGGCTTTTGTGCTGGGATCCATCACGCTGTCCGCTGGATTGTCTGCTTCGCTGGTCAATAACACGACCAATCACAGCATAGACCTGAATTTGACAGCTCCATCAACGTCGGCACTGGTCTGGTCTGGCGCAGTCAATGGAAATTGGGACCTTGCTTTCACGGCGAACTGGAACACGAACGCCTATTACATGGAGAGCAACGGGGCGGGGCCGGTGGTGATCTTCAACGACGCGGCCAGCGGGCTGAATTCGGCCGTGGTTCTGAATACCATGGTTAGCCCCGCTGCCGTGGTGGTCAGCAATGTTGTGCTGGCTTATAACATCAACGGTTCGGGCGGGATTGCCGGTTTGGGCAGCCTGCTCAAGCAAGGCTCCGGCACGTTGACGTTGGGTGGCCACAATACCTTCACGGGCGGGACGACGGTCAGCGGCGGGACGCTGACGATGACCGCAGGCAACGATGCGGTGATGGGCTACTCCGTCAACAATGGCACGCTCAAGGTAAGCGTGGCTGCGTCTGGAAGTTCGCTGGCGATGAGCAGTCTGACGCTGGGCAATGGGAGTCCGCAACTTAGTTTTGATTTTGGAAATGTAGGTGGATCGAGTGCTCCGGCGATCAGCGACAGCGGCAACGTGACGATGAACGGGAACGTGACAATAAATGTGGCCAATCTAAACCTCTTGTCCACTGCGGTTGCCGTGTTGTTGCAATATGCCGGAAGAAGCGGAACGGGGAATTTTGTGGCGGGCACGATGCCGGGCGGGGTGACGCTATTTGACGATGTGGCTCACCAGCAGGTGCTGGCGTATAAACCGGGTTTGCGCGTGGTGGTTCCACCCTTGAACACGAACGAGTTGGTGGTGGCGGTGACAACCCCACAGGAATATGGGGCCAAAGGCGATGGCACCACCGATGACAGCACCGCGTTCCAAAACGCGATGAATGCGGTGTATAATTCAGGCGGTTTTGGCGGTGGCGTGGTGTATGTGCCGTCCGGCAACTACGCATTTTACACCAACATCACCATTCCCACCGGAGTAACGCTGCATGGCGACTGGCAGGATTGGACGAAGAGTGCCAACGGGTTGGTGGGGACAACCTTCAAGGTCTATTACGGAGCTGGCCGGACCAACGACACGCCGTTTGTCGCCCTGAGTCGTTCGGCTGCACTGCGGGATATTAACTTTTGGTATCCGAACCAAAATGCCGTTAGTGTAACCGGCTATCCGTTCACAATCGGGCTGGCCGGAGCAGGTGTGGTGCAGAACGTGGCGCTGGTCAACTCGTATCAAGGCATCCAAGGCGCAGGTGCCGCCCTGTTTATCTTGTCCACGGTGGTTGGAACGCCGCTGTTCATGGGGATCACCGTGGACATGGCTGCGGATATCAGTCACACGGAGGACATCCGGTTTTCTCCGGACGCGTGGCCGGCATCGGGGTTGACGAACGCGCCGGCGGCAGGCGGGGCGCATGCGACTTGGATGCGCGCCAACGGCGAAGGGCTGCAGTTGCTGCGGGTGGACGGTCTGATCAATATGCAGACTTATATCAGCGGTTACAAAGTGGGAATCGAGGCCAACAACAGCACTAATGGCGTTCCTGGAGCGGCGTTTTACTCCGGGTCGGTGAGTAACTGCGCCACCGCTTTGCTGGCGCAGGAAATGCAGGGTCAAAGCGGATTGGAGTTCACTCGGTTTACTTTGGATGGTGATATTGCGGTAAGTCGCACCCACGCAACGAACGATGCTACCATTGGTTTTGATCATTGCCTGTTGATCGGGCGCAATGGCACGGCAGTTTATTCAACCGGGGCGGACTGGCATTCATGGATGGCGTTCCAAGACTGCACAATATCCAACACGCTGCAACTGGCGGGACCGGGAGTGTTCAACGCGATGAATTGCACGCTGCTGGGAAGCACGCAATGTGTGATCAGCGCCATCGCGACCCGGGCGGCTTTCACGGGATGCTTTTTCCGCCCAACCCAAAAGATTGTGAACGCGGGCAATACCAACATGTTGATTGTGGACGGCCGCCGTTCGATTTCGAATGCTTTGCCGATGGTTAACTGGACAAACGTGGCGAATGATTATCTGTCGCGCAAGCCGGTCAAAACAGATTTGTATGTGGCGACCATATATGGCGCGACCGGGAATGGGGTTGCCGATGACACGGCGGCGATACAAAACGCGTTGACGGCGGCTGGAAACAACGGGGGCGGGATTGTGTATTTGCCAGGCGGAATGTATCACCTGACCAACACGCTGGATGTGCCCGCTGGCGTCGAGTTGCACGGGCCGTATGAGATGCGCCATGTGATGTGGCCCGGATCCGATAACATCGCGAAAGGCGCGGTGCTGCAACCCTACGGCGGACAGGGAACGACCAACGGCCCGGTAGCCATTGCGCTGGAGGCCAACAGCGGCGCGGTGGGCTTGTCCATCAGTTATGAGACACAGAACACCAACTGTATTCCGTTTCCGGCAACCATTCAGGGCCGGGGCGGGAATATATTTCTGATCGGGGTGTGTTGTCCGAACCCATGCACCTATGTTGACTTTGACACCTATGCCTGCACGAACCATCTCATTTACATGGTGGATGGCTGGGCGATCAACCGGGGTTATCTCATGGGCAACGGGTCGTCGGGTTCGATTGTGGATTGCCAGGCCAACACGACCTATTGGTGGGACAATTATGATTCACAAAGTGATGATATAACAAGCTGGCGGAATACGTTGAACAGTTATGCGGAGAACAATCTAAAGATGTATGTGCTGGGGAACTGCACCGAGCTGCTGGTGGGGGATTTTGCCATCACGGAAAATACATTCATGGACTGTATTGCTGAAAATGGGAAAGGTCCCAATGTGACGGGCATTTCCGCCATGTGCGATGAGTCCGTGCAGGGGTTTGTTTTGGATGCCGCCGCACCCTGCACTATTACAGATGTCAATCCAAGCTGGTTCGCATGTTTTTCGAGCTATGGTCTGTCCAATTCGACGGTGGCAGTAATTAGCACGACCAATTTCCAGGGCACCGCGCGCTTCTTTAATGCGCCGCTGTTTGGCGGGCCGAAGTGGGATTACATTGTGAACGGCGGCGACGTGGGATTTGAACTGGTGCACATGCTGGATCATGCCTTCAATGGCAGCAGTGCAAGTGGTGGCGTGTTGCATTTGATCAACAACGGTGCCTATATCACTTACACCGGCACGAGCAATTTTCCACCCTACAACGTGACGTTTGGAACCAGCGCTGGCATTTCGGGGAAGGTGTCGGAGATTATTGGTGGTTACGCCTACAACGGCTGCACTGACACCAATTTGAACACAAATAATCCGGTGCTGGCCTGGGTGGATTATAATCTGTCATCACATTTGGTTGCAGTCTCCAACTATACGGTTACGCCGCCCACCCTCCAAAGTGGCGGCTTGGGGGCGGGGGCAACCATGTCTTGGCCGTGGAACATCGGGGCGTTTAACCTCTGTTCAACCACCAATCTCACACCGCCGGCAGTTTGGACCATGGTAACGAACACACCCAGCCTTACAAACCGCCAATGGACTGTTCAGTTACCGGGCGGAAAGACGGGTATGCAGTTTTATCGCTTGCAACAGTAATCATAAACTGCGGTCTTTAATATGAAAAATCATTTCGTTTTTCCGTCCAGTCCAGCAAAACTTAAATTGGTATCAAGTTCATTTTCTTGGGCAAGATCCTATTGCTAATGATGCTGTTCAAATGCGCGGGACTATTCCGATGGGTCAATCCCTAATCAACAACGCATTGGACTAGATAATTCTTTCTTGTAGCCTCAAATTCATCCAATTCTGAAAGTGCTTTTCTACGCATCTCCCAGCGCAGATATTGCAGTAACTCCTACGGCGTCAAGCCGAGTTGTCGCGGCGAAGGCGTCAATGCCGTTGACGGCGGCTGAACAAACCCGTGAATGTATCGCCGATTTCATCATCGCGCCCCGGCCGTTAGCAAAGTTAGACACAGCATCATAGATAAATACACAAGTTAGAGAATCCCACAGAGTCGCCGCAACGTGGCGTTGGGATGGGGCCAGAACGTTAATGTGGGTGCCACCGCCGTGATCACCTCGGCCAGAATTGCAAAATGCTATATTTGCATGACGGGGAATGACCCACGTCAACCCGAAATGTCAAACGGTGACTTTTTGTAAAAGTGAACAAGTTAAATTCTCGATGAGCCCCGCCGGCAACGCGAAGATGAGCGCGGCGGCAAAGGCGCGCTGGGCGAAAGTCAAAAGTGCGGAGAAAAAGTCCTTGTTCGAGCTGTTGTGGACTTGGCTGGCGTCTTAACCACTCCAGCTTTTTATTTGACAGATTACTACCATGATCGTGACAGTCTTGGCCCAGACATTTAGCGGTGACCGCTATTATGCCGACCGTCATGACCGCCACCAACAGCACCGCCGCGATGCCCATTCCCGCCCGGCGCACTCCCATGCCAGCCGCCAACGGAACCTCGGTTAAGACTGCCGCAGGAGTTCCAGCATTTTGCGGTCGAGCTTCCGCCCCTTGAAAGTTTCGTAGGTGACGTCTTTGCGGTCACTATCGAGGATGCCGAACGGGCCGCGGAAATTCCACAGCACCCAGCCGAACCCGGCCGCCTGCCAGTTATCGAGGCAGTCGCGCATCCATGCCAGCACAACCGCATGCGGTGTGTGGTTGAAGGCACCCCATTCGCCGACGATAACGCCAACGCCCTGCCTGGTCAGCGCCCGCCACGGCTCGATCATTTTGTTCTGAAGCGTTTCTTTGCTGTGCAAATACTGTGCGTTAACCGGACGAGCACCGTGCGCGTCCACGATAAACGTCTCCTGTTTCACTCCCCAGTCGTTGTTGCCCGGCACAATGCTGGTTTCGCCGAGGCGTAATTCCGCAAATGTCAGCCAGTCACCCTTGCCGACCGCGATCTGAATCTCGCGTGTCCCGGCGGGAAGCGTGGCGGCATAATCGCGGTTGTAGTCGGCGTTGTATCCGCCCCAACTGGCCGGTTCAGACTTTTTCCATTCCCCCGCACCGGGGCCAGGCTGGAATTGTTTCTGCAAGACGACTGCGCCGTCAGCTTTTACGATCAGTTCGGCTTGCGCTGAAACATGACCAACGCGGATGCTGAACGGCGTGGCTTGCGGACACTCAATCTGCAATGCCAGCGCACTTTTGAATTCCGGTTTCGCATCGCCGTAGAGGTGGTTGTTGATGCCAACGGGAATTGGCCAGACCGGTGTCGGCCACGGTCCTTCGTGGTGAATCCAGCTTGCTTCGTAATGGCTGATCAGCATCGGCTCGTAGCCGCGCGTGCTTTGGGCGATGCCCAGCGATACCAGCTCCGGCACCGGCTTCGTGCCCCAGCGAATGCCGTCAGCGATGGTGAGCCGCTGCGGGTCGGCGGCGCGGATGGCCGCGATCGCTGGTTTCATCGCCGCCGCATAGACGGCACCGGTAATGTCGCCGGGTTCGTTGATGAGGTTGAAGCTTAGTTGCCGGCTCGGCAGGCCTTGATAGCGCGCCGCAAACACGCCCCAGTGCCGGGCAAATTGGTTCTGCGCCGAGGTTTCGGTCCACAGCGTTGGCTCCTCGCCATTGCGCAGGTTGACGCAGTAGCCGGGGCCGCGGTGGAAATTGATGCAGACGTGAACACCATACTCCCGGCCCCACGTGATGGCTTGGTCAATCTCCTTCATGGTCTGCTCATTAAACTCCGCCTCCGGCGTTTTCGCCCAGCAGCGGAAATCCATCGGCAGGCGCACGAAGTTGAATCCCCAGTCGGCAATCAATTCAAAATCCTCTTCCACAAATGGCTGGTTGCCGACACTTTGAAATTTCTCCAGCAAATTAAACCCACGCCAGCGCGGCAGCTTTTGCGGCGTGGCTTCCGGCAGCGCACGGGAAGCATCAGCATTGCCGCGTTCGGCGAGCGTGGCCATGATTGCGGTAGCGGCACTCGCTTTGAGAAATTGGCGGCGATTCATGGTGGCAATTTGGCTATGGTTTTGGTCTTAATCGAAGTGTTAATCCCCTTTCCATCCAAATCAAGCCGGTTTTGGCCAGTGCCTTAAGCCGATTCTTCACACCCCAACTTACTCCACAAGGTTAAAAAATCAGAAAATGAATAATTCAAATCCCAATCATGACACTTCCCGAATTTACCAAATAATCATAACGGACGGCGGCGGGGGCGGCGGAGGATGTGAAGCATCATCCGACAGGGCAAACAAGACGGCGACAGCCGCCACGATCACGATCAAAAACAAAGTCAGAAGCGAAGATGTTTCCAGCTTGCCGCACGGGTTAACAGCAATGTGATTCATGGTTGTCACTTTCGGCATTTTGACAGGCTTTAATATTGTGTCACCTGCCCTTTGGGGCAGGTAAATTCCAAATTAACGCACTACTCGGTTTTGCTGCAAAGCGATGTGGATCGTTCAGTCATCGCGCTCTGGCTCGGCCATGAATACAGGGACACCACGCAGTTTTTATTTGCACGCAAAGGTTCAGATCAAGGAGCGGGCGAAGCCGGGTGGCCGCGCCGATTTTTCTTTGCGCTTCGGATATATTTTGCTAACACCGAGTCAAATCATGCTTGGCAAATCCAAATCCACCGCCACGGCCGGGCCGGGCAAGCCGTTAAATTTCTGGCGGCAGCCGGCTGTCATCGCGCCGAACAATTTCAAATTCAAAAGCCTTTCGAATTGGGTGTTCAACATTTCCGTTGGCCGCAGCCGCGCCTGCCGGTTTTGTTATGTTCCAGCGACGGCGACGAACAAGCCGTCGCCCGCCCTGGAAAAATTTGGCTTGAACGATCCAGATGAGCCGTGGGACGAGGATTCTTTGCTGCGGCCCTGGGGTGAAACTAAATTTCTGGCTTCGCTGAAAAAGGCCGAGATTACGCCGGAAGCCCGCCCAAAACCGGACGGCAATCGTGCGGTGATGTTTTGCATCACCACCGACCCGTATCAATCCTGCTAAAAGGTTGCCCTGATCTTAATTGTCATCTTAAGCTAAAACCGTTCCGTTTGACGATTGAGATCCAGCAACCAGATTAAGTTTACGACACCATCACCTATAATCCGGTGGGCGGTTTTTCTCGGAATCGCCCTGCTCGCGCTGGCCGTGCGTTTGCCGCAACTCGGCGAACGGCCGATGCACACGGATGAATCCGTCAACGCCTACCTCACCGGCGAACTCCTCGCGGGCGGAAATTTTCGCTACGATCCGCAAGACCGTCACGGCCCGGCCCTGTTTGTCATCGCCGCGCCCGTCGTCAAACTGCTCGGCGCTAAACGTTTTTCCGACCTGACCGAAACACAGCTCCGGCTTTCCACCGTGCTGACCGGAACAGCCATGATTTTATTGCTGGGCGCGGGCGTGGAAATGTTCGGCTTCATTGCCTGCCTCGTGGCTGCGCTGCTGTTTGCCATCGCGCCCTTGCCGGTTTATTACAGCCGCTATTTCATTCATGAAACGCTGTTCGTCGCCGCCACGCTCGGCTTGATGCTGGCTGGCTGGCGCGCGTGGCAAAAAAAATCTTTGTTGTCCGCCGCGCTCGCCGGGTTGTGTGCGGCGCTGATGCTCGCGTGCAAGGAAACGGCAGTGATTCATTTCTTTGCCCTGGGCGTGGCCATCATCTGCGGCATTTTTCTGCCGCCGCGTGAAAAACTAGCTGCCCCAAAAATTGTGGCGACTGCGGTTGGCGTTTTTCTTTTCGCCGGTATTTTGCTGTTCACCTGGTTCGGTAAAAATTGGTCGGTGTTTGCCGATCTGTTGCACGCCATCCCGCGCTTCGCCGCGCGCGCCGGCGGCGAGGGGCACGAAAAACCGTTCGGCTACTATTTTCATCTGCTGGACCCGATGCTGGTGTTGTTCATTGTCGCGGGCGGCGGTGTTTATGCCGGGATTTGCGACGCCGTCAGCGGTCAGCGCAAAACCGGCCTGCTGCTGGCGATTTACGCGCTGGTGATTTTTTTGATTTACTCGGCCATCCCTTACAAAACGCCTTGGCTGGCGTTGAATTTCTGGCTGCCGCTGGCGCTCCTCGGCGGTTCCGGCGTGGCGGCATTTTGGGAACAGATCAAAAATCCGGCGGGCCGCTGGGGCATCGGCATTGCGGGAGCATTTCTGCTGGCCGTGCTGGCGCTGCAAACCAAAGTGCTCGCGTTCGACCAGCCGGCGGATGAAAAAAATCCTTACGCCTACGCGCATACCGGCGAAGACCTGCTCCGGCTGCCGCTGCGCGTGGCGGAACTGGCGAAACAAAATAATCTGGCGCAGCCTCGCATCGCCGTGGTGGCCGCCGACGCGTGGCCGTTGCCGTGGTATCTGCGCAAATTCTCGCAGGTCGGCTTTTGGCAGCCCAATCAGGCAACGGGTGCCGCCGATTTTTTCATCACCACGACGGACGTTTCGGACAGTTTGGCGGAGCGGCTGAAAAATTTCCGGCCGGAATTTTTTGGCGCGCGGCCGAACGTGCTGCTGATTTTGTGGGTGCCATTGCCCGAAAAATCGGCGACCGGAACAGTGCCGGCGGCCAAACAGCCATGAGTGACATTCATGTTTTCAATCATCACGCGATGGCGACGCAGTTTCAGGTGCGCATCGCCGGCGAGGAAAAAACTTACGCGGCGCAGACGGCGCAGGCGGCGTTTGCGGTGACGGACCAGTTGGAGGCGCTCTTGAGCCGGTTCCGCGCCAACAGCGACATCGCCCAGCTCGCGCAGCTTGCCCCCGGTGAAAAATTGCGCGTGAGCGCGGCGACTTTCACCTGCCTCGAACTCGCCAAAAAAATGGAGCGGGTCACGCGCGGCGCGTTTTCCGCGACCGCTGCGGCGCTGCAGTCGCAGCCGTCGCCGCCGCAGTGGACTTTGTTGAAAGACCAGTTTTCGATCCGGTGCGACACCGGCAAACTGGAATTTGATCTCGGCGCCATCGGCAAAGGTTTTGCGCTCGACCGCATGGCGGAAATTTTGCGCGAATGGGATTGTCCGGCGTTTTTGCTCGTGGCCGGCGGGAGCAGCATCCTCGCCGGCGCCGCGCCGGCCGGCACGCCCGGCTGGTCCTGCGGTTTGGGTGATGATCATTCGCCGCGCCGCTACTGGCTGGAAAAAGCTTCACTGAGCGGCTCCGGTCTCGCGGTGAAGGGCCAGCATATTTTTGACCCGCGCACCGGTCGGCCGGCGCAGCGGCAAAACCGTGCGTGGGCGTTGACGGACACCGCCGCCGAGTCCGACGCCCTTTCGACCGCGTGCATGGTTTTGAATGAAGCGGAAATTGCCGCCATGTTGGGAGCCGACAAATCATGGCTGGTTTTTCTGGCCGCCGGAAATGAGATTAACCGCCTTGGCGAACGGCCATTGCCGGCCGCCAATTAAAAATTTAATGATTTTTTTAAGATTTTTGTTTTCCCAGCCGCGCCGTGCGCGTAGAATTTTCTCATGAAACCCCATCGCAAGACTACGCCCGGCGTTTTAAACCGCCGGAATTTCATCAAAACCACCTCGCTCGCCACCGGCGCGGTTGTTTTCGGAGTGCCGGCTTTGCTGCGCGCACAAAACTTGAATAGCAAGTTGAACATTGCCGCCATCGGGGCCATGGGCAAGGGCGAAAGCGACACGAATTGCTGCGACACCGAAAACATCGTGGCGCTGTGCGACGTGGATTCCAAACGCGCCGCCAAGCAGTTGGAAAAATATTCGGGTGCGAAATTTTACCAGGATTACCGCAAGATGCTCGACGAGATGGGCAAGGGCATTGACGCCGTGACGGTTTCCACGCCGGACCATTTTCACGCCATTGCGGCCTCGGCGGCGATGCGTTTGGGCAAACACGTTTATTGCCAGAAGCCGCTGGTGCAGACGATTTACGAGGCGCGCTATTTGCGCAACCTGGCGCACGAAACGGGTGTGATCACCCAGATGGGCAACCAGGGCAGTGCGGCGGACGGCTTGCGCCGCGCGGTCGAATGCATCCAGGCCGGCATCATCGGTCAGGTGCGCGAAGTTCACGTCTGGACCAACCGCCCGATCTGGCCGCAAGGCATGGGTCGGCCCGACGGCACGGATCCGGTGCCGGCTTCGCTCGACTGGGACATCTGGATCGGACCGGCGAAGATGCGGCCCTACAATAAAGTTTACGAGCCGTTCGCCTGGCGCGGCTGGCTGGATTTTGGCACCGGCGCGCTCGGGGACATGGCTTGTCACACGGTCAACATGCCGTTCCGCTCGTTGCAACTTGGCTATCCGACGGAAATCGAGGCGACGCCGTTTATCGGCGTGATGAACGATGAGACGTATCCCATCGGTTCGAAAATCCGGTTTGAATTTCCGGCGCGGAAAATTTCCATCCCGGCGGCGCATCCAACCTTTTTCCACAAGCACGACACGCTGGCATTTGATCCGGCAACGTTCTGGTGGTATGACGGCGGCAAACCGCTCGCCGACAATCCGACGCGGCACGACGGCAGCAACAAGCCGCCGCATGAGCTCACGACGGACATCGTGGAAATGCTCGGCGAAATGCCCGGCAGCGGCTGCCTGCTCATCGGCGACAAGGGGAAGATTTTTTCTCCGGACGATTACGGCGAACAGTTTTTCATCAAGCAGAACGGCGAACAGAAATTTGCCCATTACAAAAAACATCCGGCGGTGGCCAGCATTCCGCAAACCCTGCCGCGCAATACGTTCAAGGGCGACAACGACCGCCGGCACCATCAGGAATGGATCGCGGCCATCAAGGCGGGCAAACCGGAAGATTGCTATTCCCGTTTTGCCATCGGCGCGCAGCTCGTGGAAATCATGCTGCTCGGCTGCGTCTCCTTGCGCGCCGGCAAGAAACTCGAATGGGATGGTCCGAACATGGTTGCCAAAAACTGCCCCGAAGCCGCGCAATTCATCAAGCGCGAGAACCGCGCGCCCTGGGCGCTGGCGTGAGTTTTGTTTAAAAGATCGCCGGGTGGTAGCGTGATTCGCACGCGCACCGGCGGCGCAGCCTGTTGCCGGGTCATTTCCCGGTTAAACTTGACCACGACATTGGCCGACATATAATTGACATAACATGAATCGCAATCTGAACCTGCTGCTTACGAACGCGCTGCTGACCAGCGCGGCAGTCGGGTTTTGATTTGTTCCCAGAGTTTAATCAACCCACTGCCGATTCGGCGGTGGGTTTTTTGTTTTTGAAATCGTAATCATAATCGTAATC
>CAJAQO010000020.1 GCA_903944085.1 uncultured Verrucomicrobia subdivision 3 bacterium | reverse complement strand
ATGGTGCGTTTGGCCTTGTCTTTGGCGCTGGCCAAGGCTGGCAACAACATGGCGGCAAGAATGGCAATGATCGCTATCACCACCAGCAGTTCAATGAGAGTGAACCCGGTGATGGGCTGATGCTTGCCTTTATTTCTTTGGAATTTCTAGGAATTGAGTGGCTACAAGAGCGGCGACATTTAGTTGAAACATAAATGAGCGACTTGATTTCAAGCTGTCGGCGGACGGGTTGGAGTTGGTGTCACCGCTGCGCGCCGGACCGCGCTCCGCTCTGCTGCGCGCTGCCAGGCAGCGGTTTTGGGTTGGCTCGGGAAGCGAGGGTTGGCAGGCTGGCGGGCATGAGCATGGACCACGAATTGCAAAAACATTACGCGTTACTGTTGGGCATCGGCAGCCCGTGGGAGGTCAAGGACGTGGCCCTGAAACTGGCGGAAAAGAAGGTGGAGATTGAACTGGGCTGGCAATGGGGTTCGGCGGCCAAGTGCCCGGAGTGCGGGCGGGAATGTTCGCTCCATGACAGTGCGCCGGAACGGACGTGGCGGCATTTGGACACGATGCAATTCATCACGGTGATCCGGGCGCGGACGCCCCGGGCGAACTGCCCGGAGCACGGGGTCAAGACGATGACGGTGCCGTGGGCGGCCCCGCAGGGACGGTTCACCCTGCACTTTGAACGGTTCGCCGTCGAGGTGCTGCTGGCCTGTGCCAATGTGCAGGCCGGGTGCGAACTGCTGGGGATTGGCTGGGAGACCGGCCATGAGATCATGAAACGCGCCGTGGTGCGCGGCTTGGAACGCCGCCAACTGGATCAGCTCAAATATCTGGGCTTGGATGAGAAGAGTTTCAAACGGGGCCACTCCTATATCACGCTGTTGACTGATTTGGAACAGTCGCGGGTGCTGGAGGTGGTGGAGGACCGGACGAGGGAGGCGGCCGGGCAGTTGTGGGACACTTTGAGCCCGGAGCAAAAGGCGGCGGTCGAGGCGGTGGCGGTGGACATGTGGGAGCCGTTTATCCAAACCGTGCGCGAGCAAGTGCCCGCCGCCGACGTGGTGCATGACAAGTTTCATATGAGCAAATATCTGAACGAGGCGGTGGACAAGGTGCGGCGGCAGGAACATAAGGAACTGCTGGCCCAGGGCGACGAAACGCTCAAAGGCAGCCGGCAGCTCTGGTTGTATAACCCGCAAAACTTCAACCCGGATCAAGCCTCGGAGTTTGCCGCCTTGAAGGCGTTGAATCTGAAAGTGGCGCGGGCCTGGGCCGCCAAGGAACTGTTCACCAAGTTCTGGCAGTATCAGGAAGTCGGCTGGGCCCGCCGGTTTTTCAAGGATTGGTTTGGCTGGATCAGTCGCAGCCGGCTCAAGCCCATGATCGCCGTGGCCCGGATGCTCAAGCGGCATTTGGAGAACCTGCTGACCTATTTGAAACATCGCATCACCAACGCGGTCACGGAAGGATTGAACTCGAAAATCCAAAGCCTCAAATCCGCCGCGCGCGGCTTCCGCAACTTCAAAAACTACCGCACGCGCATTCTGTTCTTCTGCGGAAAGCTTGATCTCTATCCACTATGAGCCGCGTTGGAACAAATAAATTGCACCCGGCAATGCCGTCACGGGTTCTTTTGAAAAAACTATTCCACGGCGGGTGGCCGCGCTATGGGGTGAAAACCCCATGCAAAAATTTCCAGTCCGTAAACTCTGGAGACTGATTTTCATTTTCCCACCT
>CAJAQO010000019.1 GCA_903944085.1 uncultured Verrucomicrobia subdivision 3 bacterium | reverse complement strand
TTTCATCCCTCGCGAGCACAACTGGCCCTCGGACTAAGGCTTCAAAATTATCGCCTGCGCGATCGCTGCCGTGCGGGGCATTAACCAATCGGCAACGCAGGTCCAAAGTCAGGTGAATGACATCCCCCGCAGACCATTTCCGCCTCAGCTCGGCATAGGTTCCTGGAACAGCCCGGAACCGTTCGCCGTTGACATCGAGACTCGTGGAACTGCTCCAACCCGGCACCCGCAGCCGCACGGTAAAGCGTTCTGGTTTTGCTAACGACGCGGTCACGGTGACATTGCCAGAGAGCGGGTAGTCGGTTTTTATTGCCAACTCCAAAGTGTGATTGGCCGGGGTCGTGGTGGTCACCGACGCGGCGTTGTAAAGATTCAGCACGGGTCCGGTTTTGGAACCCATAACCGCGACGTAAGGCAGATAGGCCAGCCCCATCGGTCCGTTCAGGTTGCAACAGGTCACCTGCACCTTGCTGAATTTCCAGCCCCAGCCTTGCGGGTTGGTCTTGACGCCATTGAGTTTGTTGACGTAGCTGAACCCATCGCCCCCGGGCTTCATGGCCCCAATCAGACCGTTGTAGGCATACTTTTCGATTTCATCCATGGCTGACGGATCTGCGTTTAGTCGGGCGATCTGGCTGCAAAGTTTAAGCCAGGTGACGCCGGCGCAGGTCTCCATCATCCGGTTGATTTTTGGGTTGGTTTGTTCCCGGGCCGTGTAATCCCAAGCTTCGCCCCAGTGATTCGGCTGAAAGGGTTGATCCCCGCCACCATTGCCGATCAGCGTGATTTCCTGTTCACGAATTTTCCGGTAAAGGTTTTGCGTGGCAATCTTCCAGTGTTCGTTTCCCGTTGCGCGGTAATATTCCAGCACGCCTTCGAAGAGCGACATCATTTCGTAAGCCTTGGGATAAGGGCCGCCGATTTGTTCAGGATCTTTGTTTTCAAACGCTTCCTCAATGACATTGTCGCCCTTCGCCCCACCTTCATCCTCGACAATATATTTGCCGAAGTCCAGATAACACCTTTGGCCAGTGAGCTTGTAGAGACGCATGATGGGTTCCAAGATGCTGCTGGATTCAATGCGGTTTACGCTCCAACCCAAGTCAACAATGCGCGCTTTTGGAGCGGGCCCGACCTGGCTGAGTGTGCAGTCGGCCAAATCAATCATGGCTTGGAGAACACGCGGATCCGGTTCCACTTGCTCGTAATATTCTTCCAAGCCGAGCAAAACATATTTCCGTTCCCACAAATCACCGCCGGGGCCATCCGGCTGCCGGGCTATGTCCACACAACTGATGCTGCCGTTGGTCCGCCGCGTGGAAAGCAAATCGTCAACCGTCGTCCTCAGCACGGCCTTGAGCTCCGGGTCCTGCGTATAGCGGTAGAACATGGCCCCGGATCGGACCGCCTTGCCCCACATTTCACCCAACGCAAACTGCTGGCGGCCGGTCCGGAAGAACTGAACGAATTCAGCATAAGGCACCACACCCTTGTTCCAATGCACGATGGAATTCTGAATGTCATTTTCAAAGCCGCCCTCGAAATGGATGGCGTTGGCGGGCAAAGGGGTCAATTCGTCCTCAACGCGTAATACCGGCCGCCCCAGCGTGTTGCCCAGACTAGCCAACAACATCACAGCCATAAACCATTGATGGATCTGCTGCATGCTTCCGCTTATGCCAGTTTTCACTTTTCCGCGCAAGCCAAAGCG
>CAJAQO010000018.1 GCA_903944085.1 uncultured Verrucomicrobia subdivision 3 bacterium | reverse complement strand
CCACCGCGATCAGGAAGGCGTTTTGCGCAATCACGTCGTCCGCGAGCCTGGTCTGACCGCGCTGATTTTCTCGGCGGAGAAATCGTCCGCACCGCCGCCTGCGCAACGTCCCGACATCATCTTCGAGAATTGGAACAGGGAAAAATTCGACGACTGGAAAGCAGAAGGCACGGCTTTTGGAACCGGGCCGACCAAGAAATCAGACATACCCGCTTATCAAGGCGACGTCGGTGGTGACACGGCGCGCGTCGTCAACTCGCACGCGTCCGCACCGGGAGATTCGGTTTCGGTCCGGGACAGCGCCACGGGCAAACTCACCAGCCGCGAGTTTGTGATCGAACGGAATTTCATCACCTTCTGGATTGGCGGCGGCCGGGCACCGCAAAAATCCCGTCACGGGTTGACGCTTTGGGTGGATGGCAAGCCCGTTCAGGCCGCCGCCGGTCAGGATAACAACGCGATGTCGCTGCAACATTTTGATGTTCGCGCGCTCGCCGGCAAAACCGCGCACCTAGAAATTGCCGACGAAGTGACTGGTCCGTGGGGCAACATCGGCGTCGGCAAAATTGTTTTCACCGACCGAATTGGCAACGCCACGCCGCTGGAGGATTTGGCCGGCTTTGGCACGATGGCTCTAGCCTTGCTTGGAAGATCGGCGGATCAAGCCAGTGCCGATGCGACGGCGCCGTTCACCGAAAAATTATCCGGTTCGTTAAGCCGCAAAATTAAACTCAAGCCCGGCGCGTCAACCACGGTCACCTTTGTTCTGGCGTGGCATTTTCCGAATCTCTCGCTGCGCGCGCCGTTGCAGAAGGCGGGACGCTACTATGCCACCAAATTTTCCTCCGCGCTCGCGGTTGTCAAATACATCACGACTGAATTTGACCAGCTGTCGAAGGCAACGCGTTTGTGGCGGGACACGTGGTATGACTCAACGCTGCCGTTTTGGTTTCTCGACCGCACGATGCTCAACACTTCCATCCTCGCCACGTCCACAAGCTTTCGTTTTGCGAATGGGCGATACTACGGCTGGGAAGGCGTGGATTGTTGCGAGGGAACTTGCGGCCATGTCTACCATTACGCCCACGCAACGGCGCGGTTGTTTCCGGAACTGGAACGCGGCACGCGCGAGCAGGTGGATTTTGGCCTAGCGCAAATGCCCGACGGTGCGATCCATTTTCGCGGCGAGTTTAATAATTTTCCCGCTGTGGATGGACAATCTGGAACCATTCTGCGCGCGCTCCGCGAACATCAGATGTCGGCGGACGCGGAATTTCTCAAACGCAACTGGCCGAAAATCAAACTCGCCACGCAATGGCTCATCGCCAAAGACGCCAACAACGACGGGATCATCGAAAGCAACCAGCACAACACGCTTGACACGGATTGGTTCGGCCCGGTGGCGTGGTTGAGCGGCTTGTATCTCGCCGCGCTGACGGCGGCGGCGAAAATGGCCGATGAAATGGGCGACGCGGAATTCGCGCGCCAGTGCCGGGGCATTCTGGAAGTCGGTCAGCAAAATCTGGTCGCGCAACTTTTCGACGGCGACTATTTCATCAACAAAGTTGACCCGAAACATCTCGACGCCATCAACTCCGGCACCGGCTGCGAGATTGATCAGGTGTTCGGTCAAAGCTGGGCGTTTCAAGTCGGCTTGCCGCGCGTGCTGCCGCCAAAGGAAACCGTGACCGCGCTGAAATCACTTTGGCGCTACAATTTTTCACCCGATGTCGGGCCGTATCGCGATCTCAACAAGCCGGGCCGCTGGTATGCGCTGGCGGGCGAAGCGGGTTTGCTGATGTGTTCGTTTCCTCGTCGTGACTGGGATTATGCGCAGGCCAAAGGCAAAGGTCCGGAATGGGCCGCGGGCTATTTCAACGAGTGCATGAACGGCTTCGAGTATCAGGCCGCCGGCCACATGATTTGGGAAGGACTCACCCTCGAAGGCTTCGCCGTGGCGCGCGCCGTGCATGATCGCTATCACGCCTCGCGGCGTAATCCTTGGAACGAGGTCGAATGCGGCGACCACTACGCGCGCAGCATGGCGAGCTATGGCGTCTTTCTCGCCGCGTGCGGTTTTGAATACGACGGGCCGGGCGGACACATCGGTTTTGTGCCGAAACTTTCGCCGGAAAATTTCAAGTGCGCGTTCACCAGCGCGGAAGGGTGGGGGAGCTATGCCCAAAAAGTCCAAGCCGGAAAGCTGCACGCAGAAATCATCCTGCACCACGGCCGGTTGCGACTGAAAACCATGTCATTTGCCTTGGCCGAAGGTGCGGCGGCTTCGACCGTCATCGCGCGGCGGAATAAAGTTGAGGTTCGTGCCGAATTGGCAGTGTCGGGATTGCGCGCCATCATCACCTTCGCCGAGGATCTTCATCTGACTGCGGAAAGCACATTGCAGGTTATCCTCACATAATTCCCCGCCCAGGTAAAATTGCCGGCGGCCGTTGGCGAAAATCTTCCGGCTACATCTCAATTTGCGCCGTGTTGCCATGGCTTGACAGGTTTTGAACCGGTTGAATCAGGCCGCCACCTTTAGGCTTTCTCCGGCCTGTTTTTTAGCGCAAACTGTCATCATGTCAGGACTCATCGCCATCGTCGGACGACCCAATGTCGGCAAATCCGCACTGTTCAATCGCATCGTTAAAAAACGCATTGCGATTGTGCATGACCAGCCCGGCGTCACGCGTGACCGGGTGAGTGTGGAGGCCGAATGGCATGGCCGGCCTTACACGCTGGTGGACACCGGCGGCATCGGCCTGCTGCGCCGCGAAAAATCCGATGACGTGATTGTCAAAGCCGCCGTCGAGCAGGTCGAGATCGCCATCGAATCGGCCAACGTGATCATTCTCGTCGTCAATGTGCAGGAAGGCGTCGTGCCGCTCGACATGGAAGTGGCGCAGCGTTTGCGCAAAAGCGGCAAACCGGTGCTCGTGGCCGTGAACAAAGTGGATACGGCGGCCGCGGAAAAAGGCATGGATGAATTCGCCCGGCTCGGCTTCGAGAAAATTTTCCCCGTCAGCGCCATCCACGGCGAAGGCATTGAAAGTTTGATGGACGCCGCGGCGGCCGGGCTGCCAGAAGTTTCAAGTGCTCAGTGTTCAGTTTCAAGCGAGGAGCCGGCGGCAGGCGGTGCTGGACTTGAAACTGAAAACTTGAAACTGAAAACTGCTTTGAAGCTCGCCATCGTCGGCCGCCCCAATGTCGGCAAGTCTTCCATCATCAACGCGCTCACGAATTCCGTGCGCGTCATTGTCTCGCCCATTCCCGGCACCACGCGCGACGCCATTGACGTGCCGTTCGAGGTCGAAACCGACGGCGTGCGCTCAAAATATATTTTGATTGATACCGCCGGCATGAGAAAAGCGCGCCGCGTGGACGACTCGATTGAATTTTTCAGCGTCCAGCGTTCCGAGGAATCCATCGTGCGCAGCGACATTACCGTGCTGGTCATTGACGCCGAGGCTGGCATCACCGAACAGGACAAGAAGATCGCCGACGTCATCGTGGAGAACCGCAAAGCCTGCATCATCGTCGTCAACAAATGGGATCTCTTCGACACCGAAGTCCGCGAGGCGCGCGAAGAAGAAATCGAACGCCGCAATGAAAAGAAGCGCACCGAAGGCCAGGCCAAGCCGCTCACCACGCTCGCCCAGTTCGCCGAATGGGTGCAGAAGAAACTGTTTTTCCTCGATTACGCGCCCGTGATTTTCACTTCCGCCAAATCCGGCTTTCATCTGGACCGTTTGCTCGAAGCCGTGCGCTATGTCGCCGCGCAATTGCAGCAGAAAGTGCCGACGGCCATTTTGAACCGCACCATCCGCGATTCCATCGAGCAGCGCCAGCCGATCAGCGACCTGGGGCACCGGCTGAAATTTTTCTACGCCACCCAAGTGCGGCAGGCGCCGCCGACATTCCTGCTGTTCGTGAACCGTGACGAATTGTTTTCCGAGCAATACAAGAAAAGTCTCGCCGGCGAACTGCGCAAAGCGTTCGGCTACGAAGGCTGTCCGCTCGTGCTGGTGCCGAAAGCCCGTCCGAAAACCGTGGAGGGAAAACGGAAATTCAAGCCCGCCGTGGATCAACCGCATGGCAAACGGACGATTCGCCGCACCAAGAAGCCGCACGCGCTGGGTCGTCCGCGCGGCAGCAACCGCGCCAAGGGCCGGCGTTAGCCATTATTTCCGTCTGGATTCTGAAAGCGGCGGCGTCCCAGCGCGCGGCCACTCAGAATCCCAACGGGATTCAGTCGCGAAGCCCAGCAGTTGCCGAGTCGGCGAGGCAACCCTGGGTCAATGTTGGTTCCTTTGCGCTATTGCGTTAATTCCGGTCCTTGCGGCCGACGACGAGGGTGTCGGCGGCTGCGCCCCCAGCGAGAGGTCGCGGATTGGTCGTAAGTGGTTAATTTTACGACAGATGCAAGCTGGACTGTGGCTGCGGACGGCCCGCCGGTCGCGGCTGCCGATTGGGCAGTCATTGCTATGGGCGGGAAGGCCATTGCTAACGGTTTGCCGGTCACTGCTAACGGTTCGGCGACGATTGCTAACGGTTCGCCGGGTATGGCTAACGGTTCGCCGGGTATGGCTAACGGTTCGGCGATCTTGGCTATGGATTCGGCGAAGACGGCTACGGCCGGGAATGGCCTGGCTATCGGTTGGAAGGCCACTGCTAATGGATCGGCCAAGCCGGCGGCGGGCGGGTGGACGGCGGCGGCGGCCGGGATTCAAGTTCGTTACAGCGGCGAACCGCCATGGGTTTTGTTCCCATGGCCGGCAATTCAAGCTGAACAGATTGATTTTCTTCGTGTCTATTCCGGTGCATTCGTGGTTTAATTTCCGAACATGAGATTATCGCTTTTGTCTGTTTTGCTCGGCCTCGGCATGGGGCTGCCGCAGGTCTATGGCCTCGCCAAACCGGCGCAGCTCGCGGCGGCGGCGCGCAAATTCCCGCGCAACCTCACCCTCGGCGTGGTGCTGATGCTGCTCGGCACGGCGTGGTTCGTCTGGCTGGTGAACGGCGAGCCGATTGCGGATTTTTCCGCGTTCAAGCCCTACATGATCGCCGGTTTTATCGCGGTCGGCGTGTTCTCGTGTTTCTTCGTGCAGGATTTTCTGGCGGTGCGCGGGCTGGCGGTGCTGCTGCTGCTGCTCGGCAAACTGATGGTGGACAGCGGCCGGCCGCATTTGGGCGAATCGCCGTTCGTGTTGGTCATCCAGACGTGGGCGTATGTGTTGGTGGTGCTGGGCATCTGGTTCACGATCACGCCGTGGAAGTTGCGCGACATCGTGAACTGGGCGACGGCCACGGAGGCGCGCACGCGGCTGTTGAGCGGCGTGCGGCTGGCGTTTGCGATGTTTGTGCTGGTGCTGGGCCTGACCGTGTTCCGCGCGATGTAAGATGAATCTCGCTGATTTCCGCGAAGATTACCGGCGCAGCGCGCTCGACCACACGGCGCTGGCGGCCAATCCGCTGGCGCAATTCGAAACCTGGTTCCGCGACGCGACGGGCGAACGGTCGCAAAGCCGCTGGCGCAAAATCGGCATCGCGCTCTACAAACTCTGGAGCGCCGTCTGCAATCATCGTCCCGCCGACATCAACGCGATGACCCTAGCCACGGTGGACCCCCACGGCAAACCCTCAACGCGCACGGTGCTGTTGAAATCGGTGGATGAGCGCGGCTTTATTTTTTTCACGAACTACGACAGCCGCAAGGGCAGGGAACTGGCGGCGAATCCCAATGCCGCGCTGACGTTTTTCTGGTCGGACTTGGAGCGGCAGGTTTGCGTGGCGGGCACGGTTGCGAAATTGCCGGTCGCGGAATCCGAAAATTATTTCCAGAGCCGCCCGCGCGGCAGCCGCATTGGCGCGTGGGCCTCGAACCAAAGCGAGCCGGTGCCGGACCGCGCGGCGCTCGAAGCGAAGTGGCGCGAACGGGAAAAGCAGTTTCCCGAAGATGTGCCGCTGCCGTCGAACTGGGGCGGATTTATTTTGTCGCCGGAGCGGATTGAGTTCTGGCAGGGCCGGCCCAGCCGGCTGCACGACCGGTTCAGCTACACGCGGCAGGCTGACGGCGGGTGGAAAATTGAACGGCTTGCGCCCTGACCGCCAAAATAAAAACGGCGGCTTCGGCAAGATCCAAAGCCGCCGTGGACGGACTGCGCGTCAGAATTTGTAAGCCACGCCGGCAATGATCTTCGCGTCATTCTTCAAATGATCCGCGGCCGGCCGGTTCGCATAGCTGTCATCCAGATAGGTTTTCAGGCTGAAGGATTTGGTAATGGTGGCTTCCACGCCGATCTCGAAATTCACAACGTAGTTGGCAAACGCATCCACCTGCGGAAACACTTCCACTTTTTGCCAGACGCGGGCGCGATCGTTGAACTTGTGATCGAAGTGCTCCGCCAGCCGCAAGGTGGCGAAGTTCTGTTCCTCGCTGCCCAGTTTCTGCGCTTCAAAGTTGCCGCCGCCTTCCACCGCCAGTGATGTGCGGTCGGTCTTCAGCAAATAATAGCCGGCACCCGGACCAAGGGTCAGGCGGTAATCAATGTCGGCGATGTAATCGCTCAAACCGTCAATCCGGAGATAGGTATAAAAACGTTCGGTGAACAGGTGGTTCCACTGGGCCGTCGCCTTGTAATTGTTAACCGTGGCCACGGAGCTTTGTTCGCCGTAAGCGAGGGCGGCACCCAGGGAGTATTCGTCCTTCGGTGTTTTTTTCTCGGTCAGGAAATCCGCCGAGAAAAGGGTTGTGTCGCTGTTGCCGCGAGTCAGGGTCAGGCCGGCGGAAACCGCGCTTTTCCAGGGATTCGCGACCGGGGCGGCGGGCGCGGGAACTTTGGCGGATGCGGGAACCGGTGTCGGCAGGCTGGCAACTACATTGGTGATCGTGACCACATTAGTCACCAGCACCGTGACGACGTTGGTCACCGTCACCACGCTGGTTTGCGCAGTGGCGGGCAAGGAACCGGCGGCCACAATGGCGGCCCCGGCCAGAATTCTTTGAATGGTTTTCATAAAAATGGGGCGCATGGAAACAAATTGCCGGACGGGTGACAAGGATCAATTGTCAGTTTTTGTTTCCGGCGGTTCCGGCGCGTCCTCTTTGTCCTCGCCCACCACTGGCGCGATGGCTTGCAGTTTGTCGCCGGTGTCCAGATTGACAAGTTTGACGCCCTGGGTGTTGCGACCGGCTTCGCGGATGCCTTGCACGGGAATCCGCACCATCTGGCCGCCGACGGTGATGAGCATGATTTCATCCGTATCGCGCACGGTGAGCGCGCCGACCACGCCGCCGGTCTTGTCGCCGGTTTTCATCGTGATGATGCCTTTGCCGCCGCGCGACTGGACGCGATATTCGTCAAACCCGGTGCGCTTGCCGATGCCGTTCACGCCGGCCACCAGGAGCGCGGCATCGGGAACCACAATCGTCGCGGCGACGAGGGCATCGCCGGTTTCGAGACTGATGCCGCGCACGCCGCCAGCGGCCCGGCCCATCGAGCGCACATCGGCCTCGTGGAACCGGATGCTCATGCCATCCTTGGTGATCAGGACGACATCGTCGCCCGGATCGCTTTCATCCGTGCAGCCGCGCGTCAATTTTACTTCAATCAGCGCGTCGCCGGGATCAATGCCGATGGCGATGATGCCGCCTTTGCGGACGTTGGAGAATTCGTTCAGCGACGTTTTTTTAACGGTGCCTTGCCGCGTCGCAAAAAACAATTCGCCGCTTTGCGTCCACGTCACATCTTTCTTCTCCGCATCAGTCTTCGACAAAATGCGGATGAGCGCGGCGACTTTTTCGTCGGCTTTCAATTCCAGAAGATTCGCGATGCTGCGGCCTTTCGCGGCGCGGCCCATGTCCGGAATCTCATGCACGCGCTCGACATACACGCGGCCGGTGTTCGTGAAGAACATCAAATAGTCATGCGTGCTGGCGGTGAACAGATGCTCGACGAAATCCTTGTCTTCGGTTGTTTCGCCTTCGCGCGTGGTCATGCCGATGACGCCCTTGCCGCCGCGCCGCTGCGCGCGATACTGGCTGACATTCGTGCGCTTGAGCAGGCCGTTGTGCGTAAGCGTGATGATGACGCCTTCATTTGCGATGAGATCTTCAATCGCAATCTCGCCTTCGTCCGGCACAATTTCCGTCTTGCGCGGCGTGGCATGCTTTTCCTTGATCGCCTGAAGTTCGCTTTTGATAATGGCCATCACGCGGGATTCTTTCGCCAGAATGTCGAGGAGGTCCTTGATGACTTCGATGAGCGCCCGGTATTCCTTGTCCACCTTGTCAATTTCCAGGCCGGTCAACTGATACAAACGCAGATCCAAAATCGCGTCCACCTGCCGCTCGGTCAGCGCATAGCGCCCCGCTTCGAGGCGTGCCTCGCTGCGGATGAGGATGCCCCATTTCTCCACCTGCGCGCGATTCCACTCAAACGCGAGCAATTTAACCTTCGCCTCGTCGCGCGTTTTGCTGGAGCGGATGATGTGGATGAATTCGTCGAGGTTCGAGAGCGCGATGAGATAGCCTTCCAGCAGTTCGGCGCGCTCCTCGGCCTTGCGCAGTTCAAAGCGCGTGCGGCGCAAAACCACTTCGCGGCGGTGCTCAATGTAGCATTGGATGATTTGCTTAAGATTGAGCGTCTTCGGCCGGCCATGATCAATCGCCAGCGAATTGACGCTGAACGAAACCTCCAGTTGCGTGTGCTGAAACAGTTTGGCGATGACGACTTTGGGCGTGGCTTCGCGTTTCAGCTCGATGACGAGCCGGCAATGTTCGTCCGACTCGTTACGCATCGCGGAAATTTCCGTGATGATTTTTTCGTTAACTAAATTCGCAATCTGCTCCTCAAGCGCCGCGCGATTCACGTTGAATGGAATTTCCGTGATGACGAGTTGCTCGCGGTTGCCCTTCATTTCCTCGACCCCGATGCGCCCGCGCAATTTGAGGCTGCCCTTGCCGGTCGTGAAATAATTTTTGATGCCCTCGACGCCGCAAAGAAAACCGCCGGTCGGAAAATCTGGGCCTTTGATGAATTTCATCAACTCCGGAATCGTGATGTCCGGCTTGTCAATCTGCGCGCAGATGCCGTCCACCACTTCGCCGAGATTGTGCGGCGCCATGTTCGTCGCCATGCCGACCGCGATGCCCGTGCCGCCATTGACGAGGAGATTTGGAAACGCGGCGGGAAAGACTTTCGGCTCGGTCAGGCGCTCGTCATAGTTTGGAACGAAATCCACCGTGTCCTTCTCCATGTCCTGCATCAGCGCCGCGCCGAGATGCGTCAGCCGCGCCTCGGTGTAACGCATCGCCGCCGGCGGATCATTTTCCACGGAACCGAAATTGCCTTTGCCATCCACCAGCTTTTCGCGCATCGCCCACGGCTGCGCCATGTGGACGAGCGTGGGATAAATCACCGCTTCGCCGTGCGGATGGTAGTTGCCCGAAGTGTCGCCGCAAATCTTCGCGCACTTGATATGCTTGCGTCCGGGAAACAGCGACAAATTTTCCATCGCGTAAAGAATGCGTCGCTGCGAAGGCTTCAGCCCGTCGCGCACATCCGGCAACGCGCGGGAAATGATCACGGACATCGAATAGTCGAGGAACGAATTCTTGATTTCGTCCGCGACATTGATCTTGGCGATTTTTTCGCCCTGCGTGTAGGCGCCGCCGCTCGGCTGTTGCTGCGGTGGAACTGGTGGTGTCGATTCAATTTCGTCTGGCATGATGCAAATCCTAAAAAATTTATGGCTTGGAATTAAACGTCAAGATTGCGGACGTTCAGCGCATTGTCTTCAATGAATTGGCGGCGCGGCTCGACTTCGTCGCCCATAAGTCGCACGAACATTTCCTCCGCCTCGATGGCGTCGGTCAGCTCGATGCGGAGCAGCTTGCGGTTGACCGGGTTCATCGTCGTCTCAAAAAGTTCTTTCGCGTCCATTTCGCCAAGACCTTTGAAGCGATACATCTGAATGCCCTTTTTGCCGATGGTTTTCACGCCGTCGAGAATTTCGGGAATTGAGAACAGCGGCGTCACCGACGCGCGTTCGCCATCACCTTCGGTCAGCTCGAACAGCGGCTTGTCCTGCGCGGCGTAATGATCTACGGCGAGACCTTTTTTGGAGAGCTTGCCGAGCAAATCCGCGATGGCCTTGCCTTCGAGGTGCAAATCGGAAATTTTTGCGCGCCGCGTCGGACCCTCTTTTTTGCGCGTCTCAGTGTCGCCGGAAAACAGGTCGCCGTTCGCCAATTTGAATTCTTCCAATTCTTCGCCGGTGATAAAATAATGCACCGTGTCATCGTTGCCGTCGCGCACCTTGACCATGAACTGCGGCAGCGTCCCGTCTTTCGCGCGCTTGTCAACGTAGTTCGCAAAGTCGCCGCCGAGCCGTTTGATGTAGGTCGCGTGCTTGTCGAGCGATTCGAGCAGCGTAAGAATTTCTTCGAGCTGCTTCGGCGTGAACTCGCGACCGTCCGCCAAGTTTTTCAACTTCACTTCCTCCGTGCCGTTTTGCAGCAGAATGCGGTTGAGCTGCACATCGTCATCAATGTAATCCGTTTTCTTTTTGCGGGTGATGCTGTAAAGCGGCGGCTGCGCGATATAAACAAAGCCCTGTTTCACGAGTTGCGGCATCTGGCGGTAGAAAAACGTCAGCAGCAGCGTGCGGATGTGCGAGCCGTCCACGTCGGCGTCGGTCATGATGATGATTTTGTGATAGCGCAACTTCGCCAAATTAAACGCGCCTTCGCCCTCGCCGTCGCCGATGCCCGTGCCGATGGCCGTGATCATCGTGCGGATTTCATTGTTCTGAAGCACCTTGTCCAGCCGCGCTTTTTCGACGTTAATCAATTTGCCGCGGATCGGCAAAATTGCCTGAAACTTACGGTCGCGCCCTTGTTTCGCCGAGCCACCTGCCGAGTCACCTTCGACGATGTAAAGTTCGGTGTTCTCCGGATCGCGGTCGGAACAGTCGGCCAGCTTGCCCGGCAAACCGCCGCCGGTGAGCGCGGATTTGCGCACGGCTTCTCGCGCCTTGCGCGCGGCCTCGCGGGCGCGGGCGGCCGTGAGACCTTTATCAATGATGCGTTTCGCAATCGGCGGATTCGCATCAAAATAAGCCATCAAGCCTTCGTAGGAAATAGAGCCGACGATGCGCTCCACTTCCGGCGAAAGCAGTTTCACCTTCGTCTGCGATTCAAACTTCGGGTCGCTGTGCTTCACCGAAATCACCGCCGTCAAACCTTCGCGCACGTCGTCGCCCGTGATCTGCGGGTCTTTTTCCTTCAGCAGTTCGTTTGACTTCGCATATTGATTGATCGCACGCGTGACCGCGCTGCGGAAACCGCTCAAATGCGTGCCACCATCGGGATTGTGAATCGTGTTCGTGTAGCACAGCACTTGGTCGTTGTAGCTGTCGTTGTATTGCAGCACCACTTCGACGTGGACTTCAATTTCCTTGTCGTCCAACTGCTCCTTCATTTCCTTGTGGAATGAAATCGGCTTGGGATGCAACGGCTCTTTGCTCTTGTTGAGCTGCTTGACGAATTCCTCGACGCCGTTTTTGTAATAAAAAACCTCCGGTGCCGCCGTGGTCTGGCGCTCGTCGGTAAAAGTGATTTCCAAGCCCGAATTCAAAAATGCCAGTTCGCGCAGGCGTTGCGCGATGATGTTCGTCTTGAACTCCACCGTGTCGCGGAAAATTTCCTTGTCCGGCAAAAACGTGATGAGCGTGCCGGTGTGTTTGGATTTGCCGATGACTTCCAGCTTCTTCGTCGTCTTGCCGCGCTCGAACTCCATGTGATACACCTGCTCGTTGCGCGAGACCTCGACCTCGAACCATTCGCTGACGGCATTCACGCATTTCGCGCCGACGCCGTGCGTGCCGCCGGAAAATTTATAGCCGCCCTGGCCGTATTTGCCGCCGGAATGCAGCGTCGTCAAAACCAGTTCCACACCGGGCAGACCGGAATCCTTGTTGATGTCCACCGGAATGCCCCGCCCGTCGTCGCGGATCGAAATCGAGCCGTCCACATGAATCGTGACCTCAATTTTTTCGCAGTGCCCGGCGAGATGTTCATCCACGGAATTGTCCAGCACTTCGCTCACGCAATGATGCAGCGCGCGTTCGTCCGTGCCGCCAATATACATGCCGGGTTTTTTGCGAACCGCTTCAAGTCCCTTCAGCGAGGACAGCTTGGAAGCGTCGTAATTGCCATCGGCAATCCGGTCCGGCGACTCAATTTTTTCTTCAGGCGAATCAGAAATACTCGACATAATTATGGTGCAAATCCGGGTAATATTTAATGCGGCAACGAATGGTGGAAAGATACGAAAATTGGCCGGAATCCACAATGCGAAACTGCGGTTTTTTTGGGCAGGAAATACCATTAGTTGTGGCCGGTTTTCCTCGCCAGCCAAAGCGGTTGTGTTTTGCGCCAATTCTGGTCCCGGCCAGTTTCGGTGTAAATCCAACTCGCTTTTTTCCCGCGCGAACTTTATTTTCGGCGGATGTCGTTGACTGTAAAATTGCCGGAACATCCTGATCAGTTTATCCGCCGCCATATCGGGCCGAACGCCGCTGAAACCGGCGAGATGCTCGCGCTGCTCGGCCATAAAAATTTGGACGAACTGATTGACGCCGCCGTCCCTAAAAAAATCCGGCTCGACAAAAAATTAAACCTGCCGGCCCCGCGCAGCGAATTTGCGGCGCTCGCCGAACTTCGCCGCATCGCCGGCGAGAACAAAGTTTTTCGTTCATTCATTGGCCAGGGCTATTATGACTGCATCACCCCGCCGGTCGTTCAGCGCAACGTGCTCGAAAATCCCGGCTGGTATACGCAATATACGCCTTATCAAGCCGAGATTTCTCAAGGCCGGCTCGAAGCACTGCTGAATTTTCAAACGATGGTCAGCGAACTCACCGCGCTCGACATCGCCAACGCCTCGATGCTCGACGAGGCCACCGCCGCTGCCGAGGCCATGACCATGTCGCTGCGCCTGCGCGATGGCCGGAATATTTTCTTCGT
>CAJAQO010000017.1 GCA_903944085.1 uncultured Verrucomicrobia subdivision 3 bacterium | reverse complement strand
GGCCCTGGTCATAACCCAGATGGACGCTCAGCTCGGTGCCCAGCACCCGCTCGATCAGCCGCTTGCGCAGCCGGTTAAAAGCCCCGCCCGGAGCCAGCAAATCCTCCGGCTTCTCGCAGCCTTCCAGCAGTTGATCCAACATGGCGGACCCGCGCTGCGACTCCGCCACTTCATTCATTTTCGTTGCAGACATAGCTCACTTTACTTTCTTGGTTATGCCTCACACACAAAAATCCCAGACAGGTCCGCGGACGGCGCGCGTGGGAACTTCCGCACTCGGCATACGCTTTGGCGTGATGCGTTTTGGAGCCTGTTCCGCGCGTGCCCATTGTCCCAAACTCGAACCGTTGCTTGAGCACGACAACCACCTATCATCGTAGCTCGTATCCACAAGTATGAGTCCGAACAATATGGCTGGAAATCAGTCGATTTGCCTCATCGATGATGATCGCGACCATGCGTTCCTAATTGATGGGAAGCTGAGCGCGCGTTAGCGCCAGTTTAAACAGGGCCTGTTTGAGCATGAGACAGGCGGGCCACAGATCTTCCGCGTGCTCAGTCTGCGCCACATTAATCACGACGACCTTGCCATATTGGAAGACGTCACCGAGGTTTATCATGGACCGATGCTCATCAGGGTTGACCAATCGGCTGAGCGGTTCCCGGGCTCAAGGCGATAGCACGTTACCGACCGAGGAGCTTATGCAAGAGCGGGTGTTGTCAGGCAATCGGGCCCACTCTTTGAGTGCATTTTCCGAAGCTTCCGAAAGTTGGCTAATGACTCCTGCTATCATTTTTTTGAGCTCCGAATCGGATTGAGAAAGCAGCGCTCGAGCGCGTTGCAAATGTGCAAACGTAAGCGTCCGAATGCCGGCATCTCGCAAGGTCGTTTGGGTCAGTTCAATCAAACTGGTCAGAACATCGGTTCGAGCCGTGGCCCAAAACAGATCTTCCCCTCTGGCTCGCTGGCTGGCTTCCTGGCCTGTCAGCGAAGCGGCATGGATTAATTGTTGCGCAATTTGAGCGGGTGACAGGGAAGGATCGGATAACGGATTGAAGGTGGCTTCGCCTTCACCAACGCCAACCACGATTAAATCATTTTTTCGACCACAGCGAGCCAGCGCTTGCTCGACGACGGGTTGCCATTTCCCAATCAGTTCAACCAAGTTGTTCGACGGCCCGCGTGCAGGCAAAGAATGGGTGCGATGATTGTTTTCGAACCAGAGACATTTTATCATTCTTTGACCTACGTCAAATATAACCGCCGCGTGTTTGGGTATTCTGATACTACAGAAATAAACCACGCTTCTAATTGACATCAAAAACAATCATATAAAGACTCAATTCATCTCATGAACTTCCGCACCGTTTTCATTGCCATCATCATCGCCACGGGCTTGATTGTCTCGGCGTATCTGGTCAACTCAAAGCGGCCCAGCGTCGTAGTTCAGCAACCAACAGCGGATTTTGTCCGGGCGAGCGGAAAATGCGCGGAGTGCCATCGCAACAACCAGTATTCCATCGTCCACGAATACGAGATGAGCAAGCATGCGCAAAAAGGCGTGACCTGCCTCGATTGTCATCAAGTTTTAGCCGGCCAGACCGGCACGAACCACAACGGTTTCGTCATTAACAATGGCATCACCTCCGCCAACTGCCGGGCCTGTCATTTGGCGGTTTATGAGCAGTTTGCCCGCAGCCGCCACGCCGCGCCGTCCTGGGTGGCGGTCATGGGAAACAAGGATTTTTCGCCGGAGATGATCGAGCAGATGGAGAAGCTGCATCCTGGTTCCATGAAACGGCCGCCGCACCCGCTGACGATGCTCGAAGGCACATCCGCCACGAAAAGCGGCTGCATCACCTGTCATGCTATTGGCAAACCCAACGCCGACGGCAGCATCGGTAATTGCACGCTCTGCCACACCCGCCACACGTCGTCCGTGGAAGTCGCGCGATTGCCTAGCACCTGCGGGCAATGCCACCTCGGCCCAGATCATTCTCAAATTGAAATCTACACGCAATCCAAGCATGGCATCATGTTCGAGGCGCAAAAGGACCAGTTAAATTTGAAGGCCCCGTCGGACAGTTTGACGACCAAGGATATGTTTATCCCGACGTGTGCAACCTGCCATATGAGCGGGCTCAATGGCATCGGCGTCACGCACGATCCGTCGGAAAGGCTCTCGTATAACTTGTTCGCCGAAGTCACTCAGCCGCGTCCCAATTTCGAGCGGGCGCAGGCCAAGATGAAGTCTGTCTGTCTCCAGTGCCACACACCGCCGCTGGTCGACCGCATATATCGGGAAGGGGCCGCGGTGGTGGCTGACACCAATGAAAAAGTCCTCGCGGCGAGAGCCATCATGGACGGAGTGAAAGCGGACGGCTTGCTCTCGACCAATCCATTCAGCCAGACGATTCAATTCACCTACTTCGACCTCTGGCATTATTACGGCCGCACCGCGAAGCACGCCGCCTTCATGGGCGGGGCCGATTATATGCAATGGCACGGCAATTATCCGATTCTTCAACACACGGTTGAGCTTAAGGAACAAGCCGCCCAACTGCGCAAGGACAATGGAAAATAACTGGCTCCGGCGGCCGCGCACCTGGGTTGAACTGTTTGTGCTGCTCAATCTGGGCGGACTCGCGCCCGACATTTTTCTTGCGCACAGCGTCAACGCCTTTCATTCCCGGGCGGAATACACGCCGCTGATTTTTTCACTGGTGGCACCGGTGCTCCTTTTACCCGCACTGTGGGCCTTGGCCACTGGACGAATGTCGCTTTGGCGCTGGCTGGGCCTGGTCGTGGGCGGCACAGCGGTCCTCATCGGAATTACCGGCTTGGTGCTGCATCTGCAAAGTCAGTTTTTCCAGCAATGGACTCTGGCCAGCCTGGTTTATGCCGCGCCCTTTGCCGCACCGCTTGCTTACGCCGGCCTTGGCTCGCTACTGATCATGAACCGCATGGTTGCCGACAAAGAAACCGAATGGGCGCAGTGGGTGATCTTCTTCGCGCTAGGTGGCTTCGCGGGTAATTTCATCTTTAGTTTAACCGACCACGCTCAAAACGGATTCTTCCACAGCACCGAATGGATTCCGGTCATCAGCAGTGCAGTGGCTGTCGGCTTTTTGATCGTGCCGTTGGTCATGAAAACCGACCGGACATTTTTAAAATTGTGCGGCCTGGTTATGCTGGCGCAGACGGCGTTGGGCGCGTTGGGCTTTGGCTTCCATGCGCTGGCGGATTGGCACAACAATGGTGAAAATATTTTTCTACGCATCGTTCACGGTGCTCCAATATTCGCGCCGACCTTGTTTTGCGATTTGGCGGTATTGGCGGGCATCGGCCTGTGGGTGCTGGGCCGGAAGCATCACGCAAAGACGGATTCCCGTCGTCACTGATCAATATTGTTCCACCGCCCCGGCTCACCCCGGGCTTTTTTATTTCTGAATAGCGAATACGGTAATTCACGACAAATTCGCGAAAAGTTGACGCAGGTCAAACTTGTTTTGCACGGGACCGGCTAGATTTTGTGTATGAGTATTACATCATCACCAAGAAAGAAACCTCGCTCCTACCGCAACCTCTGGCTGGGCTTGATCGGCTCCATGACACTGTCATTCCTGCTGCTGGGTTATTATGGCCGGGAGATTTATTATGCCGCGCCGCCCATTCCCAATCAGGTCGTCACGACTGACGGCGCGGTGCTGTTCACCGGTCAGGACATCAAAGACGGTCAGAACGTCTGGCAATCCATCGGTGGTCAGGAGGTCGGCACGATCTGGGGTCACGGCGCGTATGTCGCGCCGGACTGGTCAGCCGACTGGTTACACCGTGAAGCGACCTGGTTGCTGGATCATTGGGCCGCGCAATCTGGCGGCAAAACTTACGCCCAGCTCGATGCGGAAACCCAGGCAGCGTTACGCGAGCGTCTGAAAAAAGAAATCCGCTCGAACACTTACGACGCGCAGACCGGCAACATCTCGGTTTCCGCGACGCGTGCAGAGGCGATGCAAGCGGTGGCCGCGCATTATGCCTCGTTGTTCGGAAATGATCCTGAACTGAAAACGCTCCGTAACAATTATGCGATTCCCGCGAATACAATTAAAACGCCGGAACGTCAGCGCCTCATGAACGCCTTTTTCTTTTGGGCCGCGTGGTCCTGCGGCACGGAGCGACCCAATAGCCAAGTCACCTATTCCCAAAACTGGCCGCATGAAGACCTCATCGGTAATAACCCCACCAGTTCGATTGTGATCTGGTCAGTAGTCAGCGTCATCGCACTGCTCGCCGGCATTGGCGCGATGGTCTGGTATACGGCCGCGAAGCGTCATGAAGAAGAAGGCGAGGACGCCATCGTGATTCCAAAAACCGATCCGTTGCTCGGCATCAAAACGACGCCTTCAATGCAGGCGGTTTTGAAATATTTCTGGATCGTCGCCGCGCTCATGCTCGTGCAAGTTGGACTTGGCGCGGTCACGGCACATTACGGGGTGGAAGGCGATGGTTTCTACGGCATCCCGCTAGCGAAATGGTTGCCGTATGCTGTCGCACGCACTTGGCACACGCAGCTTGGTATCTTCTGGATCGCCACCGCTTGGCTCGCCACCGGCTTGTATGTTGCACCTGCGGTTTCGGGTTGGGAACCGCGCGGACAGCGTCTCGGCGTTAATTTCTTATTCGTTTGCCTGCTCCTCATCGTCGTTGGCTCGTTGTTTGGTGAATGGCTTGGTGTGCAACAAAAACTCGGCTTCGTCGCCAATTTCTGGTTTGGCCATCAAGGCTACGAATACGTTGACCTTGGCCGGTTCTGGCAAATCTTTTTACTGATCGGCTTGTTCTTGTGGCTGTTCCTCATGGGCCGTGCGCTCTGGCCGGCATTCAAGAATCCTGGCCCGAATCGCCACTTGCTTGGTTTGTTCTTGCTCGCCTCGGCGGCCATCGGGTTGTTTTACGGTGCCGGTTTGATGTGGGGACGGCAGACACATCTGGCGATGGCTGAATATTGGCGCTGGTGGGTGATCCATCTTTGGGTCGAAGGCTTCTTTGAAGTTTTTGCCACGGTCGTAATCGCCTTCCTGTTTACGCGTATGGGATTGTTGCGGCTGGCCACGGCCACGACGGCGGTGATCTTTTCGACCGCAATTTATCTTGGCGGCGGCATTCTTGGAACGATGCATCACTTGTATTTCAGCGGCACGCCGACCGGCGTTCTGGCTGTCGGTTCCATTTTCAGTGCCCTGGAAATTGTGCCGCTGGTGCTCGTCGGTGCCGAGGGCTTTGAAAACTTGCAACACGGTAAAGCCCGCTCCTGGGTGTCTGCCTACAAATGGCCGATCTACTTCTTCGTGGCCGTCGCGTTCTGGAATCTCGTGGGTGCCGGACTGTTCGGATTCCTGATCAATCCGCCCATCGCGCTCTACTATATGCAGGGCTTGAACACGACGGCGGTGCATGCCCACGCCGCCCTCTTTGGTGTCTACGGCATGCTCGGCATTGCGCTCATGTTGTTTTGCCTGCGCAGCATGACCCGGCAATCGGCCTGGAAATCCGGCGTGCTGAGTTTCAGCTTCTGGTCGCTGAACATCGGCCTTGTATTGATGATTGTGCTGAGTCTGTTGCCGGTCGGCTTGATGCAAACCTGGGCGAGCGTGGAACACGGCATGTGGTATGCCCGCTCGGCGGATTTCATGCAATCGCCACTGATGACCAAGCTGCGCTGGTTGCGCGTCATTGGTGACACGGTGTTCACCTTCGGCATTTTTGGCATCTGCTGGTTTATCCTCGGTCTGAAAACCGGCTGGTCGCTCGAAGGCAAACAGATTGAAGTTCTGGATGTGGAAATACCGGAACCCGTCGTAGTCGGTTGAAGTTTTAGTGCACGTTTGTTGGATCCCGTCCGTGTGCAAACGCGGGCGGGATTTTTCGTAGTGGTCACAAGCACCGTTCACTAAATTGTTTGATTTGCGTCAAAGACGTTTTGCAAAAAACCACCGATATTTATTCAACGGAATCCTGTTTATGAAAACATTTGTTAAAAATGAGGCGAAACCACATCGTCTGCGCCGCACGGTGCAGTTCATCTTCTTGGGTGTTTGTCTGTTGATTGGCTGGCGGTTCATCGAGTTTTATCATTCATGCCTTGGCAATGCTCTGCCGACGGCTGCGCGGCCACCGGGCGTTGAGGCTTTTCTCCCCATCAGCGCGCTCATGAGCGCCCGCTATTGGCTGCAAACCGGCATCATTCAAAACGTGCATCCGGCGGGGTTGCTGATTTTCGCGGCAATTCTGGCAATTTCATTTCTATTCAAAAAATCGTTCTGCAGTTGGGTTTGTCCGTTCGGATTATTTTCGGAAAAATTGGCGGATGCGGGTCGGGCGATTTTTAGAAAAAACTTCAGCCTGCCCAAATGGCCGGAC
Source organism: uncultured Verrucomicrobia subdivision 3 bacterium (assembly GCA_903944085.1). GTDB lineage: Bacteria > Verrucomicrobiota > Verrucomicrobiia > Limisphaerales > UBA11358 > UBA11358. The sequence continues at coordinate 37,665 of CAJAQO010000017.1, read as the reverse complement.
AGATTTTTACGCTCCATTAAATATCTGCTGCTGGGATTTTTCGCCTTCGTGATCTGCTTCCGCATGAATCTCGGCGATTTGCAGGCATTTTTGGATAGTCCTTTTAATCAGTTGGCGGACGTCCGCCTGCTGCAGTTCTTCCTGCATCCCAGTTCGACTACGGTTGCTGTCCTGGCGATCTTGGTGGCGCTGTCCGTTTTGGTCCGGCATTTCTGGTGCCGTTATCTTTGCCCTTATGGTGCCCTGACCGCCCTGGCAGGCCTACTGAGCCCGACCCGTATAAAACGTGACATTCCTTCCTGTATTGATTGTGGCAAATGCGCCAAAGCGTGCCCGGCTTCACTGCCGGTAAACCAGCTGCTTACAGTTCGTTCGGACGAATGTTCGCTATGTTTGGAATGCGTGGAATCGTGCCCGGTTTCAAACACTCTTGGAGTCAGTGTGGCATTTACTAAGCGTCGAGTGAGGCCAGCGCTGGTGGCGTGGGGCATTCTCGGAATTTTTCTCATCACACTGGTTTACGGAAAAGTTTCCGGCCACTGGATATCCTCGGCCACGCCTCAAGAAATGGCTCAACAAATTCAAGAGCTGCAAGCAGCCCAGCGCCAGCCTTGAAGAGTGTCCGGGTTCGTGCCGTTGAATTATTCTCCCAAGTTGCGTTTGAGCAAAGCGCGCAGCTTCGCAGGCGATAACACGGTGAGAGTTTTGCCTTTCACAGCGATGAGTTTCAGTCCACGAAATTTTGCCAGCGTTCGGGAAAATGTTTCGCTGACCGTGCCGAGCTCCGCCGCCAGCACACGCTTGTTTGTCGTCAGCTCGATTTTCACCGGTGCGTCGCTTTGCGGATTTGGGCAGCGTTTCACCAGCCAGTTGGCCAGGCGCGTCTCCACATCCTTCACGGTGAGGTCTTCAATTTGACCGACGAGCACGCGCAGGTGGCTGCTCATTGAACCCAACATTCGCAGCGCAAGTTCCGGCTGGCGTTTGAGCAAGGCGAGAATGCCATCCTTTTGCACCAATAAAACTTGGCTGTTTTCCAATGCGCGGGCATCGGCGGGATAGCCCGTCGGTGCCGCCAAGGCAACCTCCGCAAAGGAGTCGCCCGTGCGGAAGACGTGGATAACCTGTTCCTTGCCGGTGGCGGTCACCCGATGAATGTTCACCGCCCCGCGTTGAATGACGTAAAATCCGCTTGCCGCGTCGCCCTCATGAAAAAGATAGTCTCCTTTTTCCAAAGATTTTACCACGGTGACGGCGGCGATGTTCGCGAGATCCGTTTGTGGCAGGCCGGTGAAAAGCTTACAGCTGCGAAGCGTATTGGTGATCGCAAAGGTTTTGAGGTCGCCCAAGGTTGACATGGCTCTATTTAATCCGTCTTCCGCCAAAAGTAAACCAGCCAGTCGCTGCCCGTGCCGCGCTCCACCTTACTGGCGAAGCCGTCACCGGCCAGTTTTTCGACCAGGGGCGACGGCAGAAATGGCGCGACGACAATTAAGCCTTCCTCCGAATGGAGCGCATTAACGCGTTTGTGAATTTCCGGGAAGGGCTCGACGCCGAGCTGGATCAGGGCGCGCACATCAAAACGTTTAAATTTGTCCAACGGTGGCATGTTCATGGTTTGGTGATGGTGGATAATTCAAGGACTGGCGGCAACAGTGGTGTGAGGCATTCGTTGCAGGCCGACTCCGCGTCGGTCGCCGAGAGCATTTTCTTGGCTGCCGTCACACCATCCGAAATGATCTCATTCGTCACCGGTGTGGATCCTTTGCGGATACCGAGTTTGTGTAATTCAAGATGGTCAAATTTATGGAAGCCGGCCAGTTCAAGGGTGTGCCGGGCACAATTCAACGGGCAGCCATCCACGACCAAAATCCGCTCGGCTCGTTCCGCCGTCGCTACCAAACTTTTGACCCGGCCGCCAATCCCAGCGAGGCAGGACATCTTCGCTGCGCCATCGCGGGTGAGTTGGCGGGCCACGCGGTCGGCAATTTCGCCGGCGTCCGAGCAACCGGAGCAGGCGTAGACCACGGTGGTTGGTTTGGTTGGCACGGTCGGATTTTAATTGTCGTTTTTCATAAGCTTTTATCGTTTCTTACAGAACCATCTTCGGCGAACTCAGCATGTATTTATTTGATTCAAGTCAAGGAACCCGATGTTTTATCGTTTGGTGAAAACCAGTCGAATCTTTGACTTGCATCAAAAATATTCACTCGCTCTCGTGCAAGAATCATCACATGAATACGACTGCCAATTCAGTTCTGACGCAAACCATTCCCATGGCGACGAATGGAACCAGCCTTGTCGCGTTCTCCAGCAAACGGCTTAACCGCGAATGGAAAACGATGGAGGCGATGATGAAAATACATTGTCGCGATCACCACAACACTACCATGTCACTTTGCGCAGAGTGCCAGGGGCTTTTAAATTATGCCAATGTGCGCCTGGATCGCTGCCGGTTTGGCGAAGACAAACCCACGTGCGCGAAGTGTCCCGTCCATTGTTATCAAAAGACCCGGCGCGAACAAATCCGTGTCATGATGCGTTACGCCGGGCCACGCATGTTGTGGGAACATCCGATCTTGAGCCTGCGCCACTGGCTTGATGGATTTCGCAAGGCTCCGGAAATTTGATCGGCTGCTTGCTTTTAGAAATAAAACCAGCCGTCATTTCTCAAGGCCGGTTGTTTTGTGATTAAGAATTTCAATGGCCGCCGCAGGCGGTCGCAACCGGCTCGACCGGGCTGCCTAGCACTTTCAATTTCGTGATCTTCACGCGGGCTTCGCCGGGAATGTTGACGAGATGCTCCCAGGTGAAAGTGTCCGGCCATTGCGCGGCAAACTGGTAGCGAAGCGGGACGGGATCGTGGTCGTTGAACAGAATGAAGTGGTCGCCAACGGCGAGTTGGAGAAAGGTCTGAACAATGAGGCCATGTTTCACGGAGCAAGGGATGGAACGAACGTCCATGACTTTGTCCGCACCGATGAGGTTTTCAGTTGATGTATTCATAATTATGTTTTGTTGGTTGGTTAAAAATTGCGGATGCCCGCCATCTGCCGGGCGGTTTCACTCATCATTGCCCAGAACGGAAATAAGCGGCGTCGGTTTAAATGGAGCAATCAGCAGCCGTTTTTCATCCGGTTGCATCTGAGCGACGGCACCTATCACTTTGGAAAACGGCTCGTGCCCGTTGCGCAGGTCTTCCCGGACATCCAATGCGACAATCTTTTTGCTCACGATTTGACAGAAACTGGTTCAGTTTTTGAAAGCGTCAGCAACATGGAGAATTGCTTCGTCGCAGTCACGGCGTGCGCCAGATTGGGCGGCATATAAATCAGGTCGCCAGCCTTGGCAGCGTGAGGTTTGCCACCTAGGGAAAATTCACATTCACCGGACAAAATCTGGACGACCGCCGATTGGGTGGACGTGTGTTCGGTGAGTTCCTGGCCTTCGGCAAAACCAAACAGCACAATTCGCGAAGTCGCCGTGCGCAACAAGGTCCGGCTCACAATGCCGTTAGCGGCAAACTTGGTTTCCTCGGCCAGCGACAGGATTTTTTCCTGCGCCACATCAATCAAAGGTTTTTCGCTCATGCAAAGACTATCGCATGAACCTCGTCCGTAAAAATTGACTCAGGTCAAACAAAATGGAGACTACCGCTGGCGGTATTGGAGCGCATTTGATGCGCTTGAAACGTTACCCATTCAAAACCCAAACGCCTTGGGTCGCGCCTGGGACTCAAATAATTGAACCCCACCTGCCAACCAAAAGACGGATCTATTGTGCGGAGGTCAATGCTGGCTTCGACGCGGGACGCATCGGGCAATTCTAAGTTGAACTCGTTTATTCCGGACCGAGGCCAAGAAGCGCCCAGTTTGGCGCGCCATTTCCGCATCGGTAAGCCGGCCCACTAAGCGCAACTCAGCTGCGGTCCATCGCTGCGGTGTTTTGATGAAGCGGATGCTGGTTTGCTCATGGCGGTGCGACCGCACACTCGACCCGCTCCGGCCGAGTCTTTTCGTCACCGCTTGACCCCGCCACAATCCAAGCAGCCGGATTCGAGTTTCACCAATTGTTCGGAGTGTTGCACGCAAATTCCGGGAAGTGTGAAGTCTTACTGGATCGCATGCTGTCCAAGAACTGTTTGGAAAGCGTCCCACGACCTGCTTCAGTTTGTTCTGAACCCAACCAGGTCTCAGTTGCCGGCGGCAATCAATTTAAGCAGCCCGGGAAAGCGTTTGTTCAATTCGCTCCGTCGCAAGGAAGTCATGCATTTTGTGCCGTCCATTTTTGTGTGGATTATTCCTGCGGCGCGCAGCACTTCAAAATGATGCGACCGGGTCGCCTTCGAAATATTGAGGCGGACTTCGTTGCAGGCCAGCGCACGGCCTTTGGCGCCCAGCAATTCGCGGACGATGGCCAGCCGGCAAGGATCCGACAGCGCCTGCATCACTGCGGTCAGCGCAATCTCGTGCATCGCGGGATGGCTATAGGTCTTCACAACAATGCACCATGCCATTAAACGCGTGGTTCGACAATCATCGAATTATTTTTGACATTGACGGCAACAGACATTAGGTTCGACATCTGTCGAACTATAAACGAATAGACAAATAGAAAATTACAAATTTAGAGAAACAACATGCCCACCTTATTTGATCCCGTCCGCATTGGCGACTGGAGTCTGCCCAATCGCATCGTCCTGGCACCGCTGACCCGCGCGCGGGCCGGTGCCGAGCGCATTCCCAACCAATTGATGGCCGACTATTACGCCCAGCGTTCATCTGCTGGTTTGATTATTTCCGAGGCCACTTCTGTCACGCCGATGGGCGTGGGCTATGCCGACACGCCTGGAATCTGGTCAGCGGCGCAAGTGGCCGGCTGGAAACTGGTGACTGAAGCAGTGCATAAAGCCGGCGGCCGCATTGTGCTTCAGCTGTGGCACGTTGGCCGCATTTCCGATCCCATGTTTTTGAACGGCGCATTGCCGGTCGCTCCCAGCGCCATCGCGGCGGCGGGCCACGTCAGCCTGGTCCGCCCGCTAAAAGCTTTCGTCACGCCGCGGGCCTTGGCGCTTGAAGAAATTCCCGGCATCATTGAGGCTTACCGCGTGGGCGCGGAGAATGCGAAACTGGCCGGGTTTGACGGCGTGGAGATTCATGGTGCCAATGGCTACCTGCTGGATCAATTTCTCCAGGACAAGACGAATCACCGCACCGATGCCTACGGTGGTTCCATCGAGAATCGTGCGCGGCTCATGCTCGAAGTCACCGATGCCGTGATTTCCGTCTGGGGAGCGGACCGCGTCGGCATGCACCTGGCTCCGCGCGGAGATGCTCATGACATGGGTGATTCCAATCCGCTGGCCACGTTTGGGTTTGTGGCAGCCGAACTTGGCCAACGGGGGATTGGTTTTATCTGCGCCCGCGAATCGCTCGGTGACAACCGCCTCGGGCCGCAATTGAAAAAGATTTTTGGCGGCAGCTATATCGCCAACGAAAAGTTCACGCAGGCCACCGCCAATCAAGTTTTGGCGGCGGGCGAAGCCGATGCGGTCGCGTTTGGGGTGCCGTTTCTGGCCAATCCGGACTTGCCGAAACGCTTTCAACAAAGCGCGCCACTCAACACGCCGGATCAATCCACCTTTTATGCCTCCGGGCAGAAAGGCTATACCGACTATCCATTTCTGCCGCTGGCTGCCTGATGAAGCGCGATTCCACAATCGTCCTTTCAGTGCTGGATCTCGCCTCAGTCCGCGAAGGCGGATCCGTGGCGGAGAGTTTTCACAACTCCGTCAAGCTCGCCCAAGCGGCGGAGGCCTGGGGCTACCGGCGGTTTTGGCTGGCCGAACATCACAACATGGCTGGCATCGCGAGCGCCGCGACTTCGGTTTTAATTGGCCATGTCGCGGGGGCCACCAAAACCATTCGCGTGGGTTCCGGTGGCATCATGCTGCCGAACCATGCGCCCTTGGTGGTTGCGGAACAGTTCGGCACGCTCGAAGTCCTCTACCCTGGACGAATCGATCTTGGTCTGGGCCGCGCGGTGGGCGGGGAGCCATTGGTGGCGCATGTGTTGGGCCGCAGTATGAACGCCGGCGAACGCTTCCCTGAATTGTTGCAAGAATTGATGCTCCTGCTCGGTCCGGTTTTGCCGGGGCAACGAATTCAGGCTGTGCCCGGCGGCAACTCTAATGTTCCGATCTGGCTGCTGGGTTCCAGCACGTTCAGCGCCCAGCTCGCGGCGGCGCTGGGTTTGCCTTTTGCCTTCGCCGGTCAATTTGCACCGCAAATGATGATTGAGGCAATCGCCTTGTATCGGGAGCATTTCAAGCCTTCAGCAAGATTGGGCCAGCCTTACGTAATGATCGGACTGCCGGTGCTGGCGGCGGATACGGACGCGCAGGCCGAGCATCTGGCCACTTCCGCGCACCAAAGAATTCTGCGGTTGATCCGTGGCCAGCCCATCTTCACGCCGCCACCGGTGGCAAGCATGGCTGGTTTGTGGGATAGTGGCGAACAGCGCGCGGTCGAATCGCATCTCGGCGCGGCGGTGATCGGCGGACCGGCAACGGTCGAGCGCAAGCTGCGGGAGTTTTTGAAACTGACGCGGGCAAATGAATTGATTTTGTTTTCGGACTTCTACCGGCTGGAAGACCGATTACATTCGTATAAAATCGTGGCCGGATTATTTCTCAAACCAATCAACTAATAATATGGAATATCGACAGCTTGGCGGTTCGGGATTCAAAGTCCCGGTGTTAACTCTGGGAACCGGAACCTTCGGCGGCAAAGGCGAGCTCTTCTCCGCCTGGGGCAACAGCGGTGCGCCCGAAGCGACGCGGCTCGTGGACATTTGCCTGGAAGCCGGGCTGATGATGTTCGACAGCGCCGATATTTATTCCGACGGGCAAGCCGAGGAGATTCTCGGCAAAGCCATCGCCGGCCGACGCGATAAAGTTCTCATTTCGACCAAAGCCACGTTCCGCAGTGGCGACGGCCCGAATGACGTTGGCTCCTCGCGGTTTCATTTGATCCGCGCGGTCGAGGCTGCGCTGAAACGACTCGGCACTGATTACATTGATCTGTTTCAGTTGCACGGTTTTGATGCTGTCACACCCATTGAAGAAACATTGAGCACGCTCGATGATCTGGTGCGCGCGGGGAAGATTCGATACTTGGGCTGCTCCAATTTTTCCGGCTGGCATTTGATGAAATCACTGGCGATCGCCGAGAAATATGGCTATACCCGTTATGTGGCGCACCAAGCCTACTATTCATTGGTTGGCCGTGAATATGAATTGGAGTTAATGCCGCTGGGGCTGGATCAAAAAGTGGGTGCGGTGGTGTGGAGTCCATTGGGCTGGGCGAAGCTCACCGGCAAAATCCGGCGCGGCCAGTCGTTGCCGCCGAACTCCCGCCTGCAATCCAAGCTCAATGCCGACATCGGTCCGCAGATTGCCGATGAATACCTCTATCGGGTGGTTGACGCAATTGATGAAGTCGCCAAAGAAACCGGCAAGACCGTTCCGCAAATCGCCCTAAACTGGCTGCTCCAACGACCAACGGTTTCCACGCTGATCATCGGTGCGCGCAATGAAGAACAATTGCACGCCAATCTTGGAGCCATCGGCTGGAAACTCACGCCGGACCAAATCGCCAAACTGGATGTCGCCAGTGCGACGCCTCCCATCTATCCGTATTGGCACCAACGCGGGTTCGCTGAAAGAAATCCGCCGCCGGTTTAAATTGCAGACCGTCATGTTCTGAGTGAATGTTCCCCATGGCGTTCGACCGGGACAAAATCCAGCAGCAGGTTGCCGAACTCGCCGGAAGTGGCGTTTTCATCGGCACCTCGTCATGGAAGTATCCCATCGGGCGCAAGCGTTGATTTTTCTGGTGGCCGCGAATGCCAGCGAGGTCCCGGTCGAAGCCGACGAGCTCACGCGCACCGCCGAGATCGCCTGCCCGCAGGACAAACTCGACCAAGTCGCGCAACGCAATCGTGTGCATTGGTTTTGATACCGAAACAATCATGGTGGATTCAATCGCTCATGCCAGATAAACGCCGGAACACTGGCCGGTCGCCCGCAAAATCCGGCGCAATGCATCCGGCCAACGGCTGGCGAACGGGGAGCCGCAAAGTTTGTGACACTGGCACGAGATCATTTAACGCCACTGGCTGCGTCAACGAAAGTCCAACCGTCTGAATGTTGTTCCGCTGTGGGGTGAACACCCCATGGTGAGTATCCAGACAGCCAGCTATGGTGCTTCTGACAAAACAAAATTGCTCACATAAAACAAACAAAATACAAACATGAAAACACTCAAAGATCTATTCCTGGACGAAGTCGGGGACATGTATGACGCCGAGCGTCGGATTGTCAAAGCTTTGCCGAAGCTGGCCAAAGCCGCCACGTGCGAAAAGTTGAAGGCGGCGTTGCTCGCCCACTTGAAGGAAACCGAGGGTCACGTGACGAAGCTGGAACAGGTTTTCCAATCGCTGGATCAAAAGGCCAAAGGTAAAACCTGCAAAACCACTGTGGCGCTTCTGGAAGAAGGCGGCGACATTGCGGCCGAATTCAAAGGCTCGCCAGCCCTCAATGCGGCGTTGATTTCAGCCGCACAGAAGGTGGAACATCACGAAATCGCCTCCTATGGTGCCCTGCACGAATGGGCGGAACTGTTGGGCAACAGCAAGGCTGCCGACCTCCTGGAAGAAATTCTTGGCGAGGAGAAGGCTGCCAACGCAACGCTCACCGAGCTGGCACTCAAAAGCAGTGACAAAGAAGCTTTGGGTGAATGTGGTTGCCACAATGATTCGGAAAAAGAGTGCTCGGAGAAGCAGCCGGCGACTGTGCGTCGTGGGATCAAACCCGCAGGGATGAACCGCCAGCGCGCTGGAGCTTTGGTGTAATCATCGTCATCGCCCGGCACTATTCGCGAGATGTGTGCCGGGCTATCAACCTTTTACCCATTCACAACTATGCTTGCACTTTTAATAACACCGATGTTTGCGGCGGCCGGTTATTCCTTGATTTATCTGCTTTTCGGAGGCGGGTTGGGCGGAGCCGTGCTCATTTTCATCGTGGCGAAAATGGTCGGCAAATGATTGACCTTAAATAATCCGTCCGCGCTATGACCAATATTTACCGCTTAAATCGGAAACACAAATGGCAGCTCATATCATCGTGAAAATTCTAATTGTCCTGACCTCGCACAGCGAATTGGGTGACACCGGCAAGAAAACCGGTTTCTGGGTGGAGGAATTTGCAGCGCCTTATTATGAACTGGCGGATGTCGGCACGGAAATTACTCTGGCATCTCCAAAAGGCGGACAACCTCCAATTGATCCCAGCAGTCAACTGGCTGCTGCTCAAACTAAATTTACCCAGCGTTTCGACAAAGATGAACCGCTCAAAAAGAAGCTTGCGCACACAATAAAATTAAGCGAGGTCAACGCTGCGGACTACGATGCCGTTTTTTATCCTGGCGGCCATGGTCCATTATGGGACTTGGTCAAGGATACGAATTCCATCGCGCTGATCGAAGCGTTCCAGCAACAGGGAAAACCCATGGCCCTGGTTTGTCATGCGCCTTGTGCTTTGCTCAAGGCCAAATTGCCCAATGGGGATCCATTGATAAAAGGCAAGAAGGTGACCGGTTTTTCCGACACCGAGGAAGCGGCCGTGAAGCTGACCAAGGTGGTGCCGTTTTTGCTGGAAGACGAGTTGAAAAAAACGGGCGGGTATTACAGCAAAGGGCCGGATTGGGGAGTTTATGTGCAAACTGACGGATTGCTGGTCACAGGCCAAAATCCCGCCTCCTCCGCCGAAGCGGCCAAGGCGTTGCTGAAACTATTGAAAAATTGAGGCACCAAGGAACGCATCCAAGCTTAACAATAAATTTTTCCAGTCCATGAAAGCGAAATCTGTATCGGCACGCCGGTTAACCAAGCCGGTCCAAGGTGCGCGTCTGGAACTCCCGGTGGCTTCGGTCAGTCATTCGTTCCCCGTCATCGCCATGGCTGCGTCGGTGGGCGGCTTGAAGGCTTTGTCCATCATTCTGGGCGGCTTGCCGGCGGATTTTCCGGCGGCCATTGCCATCGTGATGCACGTTGCGCCCGATCACAAAAGTCTGCTGACCGAGATTCTGAAATGCCGCACGCAGCTGCAAGTCGCCGAGGCGCACACGGGCGACGTGCTCGTTCCTTCCAAGGTCTTTGTCGCGCCGCCGAACCACCATCTGTTTGTGGTCAAAGGCGATCGCCTAAAGTTGTCTTCTTCGCATGCGGAAAAAATTCATTTTGCCCGTCCCTCCGCCGAGCCGTTGTTTGCTTCAGTGGCGGAGGTTTACAAAAAGAACGCTATTGCGGTTGTCCTAACGGGTGGTGACGGCGACGGCTCCTTTGGCGTGCAAATCATCAAGGACAAGGGCGGCACGGTCATCGCGCAAGACCGGCCCACGTCGGAAAATTTCAGCATGCCGGAGACTTCCATCGAAACCGGCGATGTGGATTATATTCTGCCGCTGGAAAAGATCGCACCCATGCTGATCGCCCTAGTCTGGAACCGCCATCAACCAAAGAATGGCCGGCCGACGGCTAAAAATAAATGATTGCCGGACTTGGGCAAATATAGCGTCACCACGCTAGGCAGTCGGAAGCAAAGCTGTCATACTCCAGCGCAGCAAACAAAAAGCGCATGAACAAGAAAGCTTCACCGGCCCGCTCACCCAAAACTCCCGTCAAAAACATTCACCTGAAAGCCGCTGACGACCGAGTGAAAGCCGCGTTTCCGATCGTCGGCATTGGTGCGTCCGCTGGCGGACTCGAAGCTCTGGAACAATTTTTGAAAAATGTGCCGGTGGGCAGCGGCATGGCCTTTGTCATCGTTCAGCATCTGGACCCGACGCGCAAAGGCGTCATGTCCGAACTGCTCCAGCGCTCCACGAGCATGAAAGTCGTCCAGGTCAAGGTTCGGACGGTAGTGCGGCCGGATTGCGTTTATGTGATTCCGCCGAACAAAGACATGTCCCTCTTGCACGGCGTGCTCCATTTGCTCGCGCCCTTGGCCCCGCGCGGGTTGCGACTGCCGATTGATTTTTTCCTGCGTTCTCTCGCACAGGACCAGCAGGAGCACAGCGTCGGAGTGATTCTTTCGGGCATGGGTTCCGACGGCACGCTGGGCCTGCGGGCGATCAAAGAGGCAGCGGGCGTGGTGCTGGTGCAGGAGCCGGCGACTGCGAAATTCGACTCCATGCCGCGCAGCGCGATTGATGCCGGGCTGGCGGACATCGTGGCTCCGGCGGACGAGCTGCCGGGGAAAATTCTTGCCTATTTACAACGCACGCCGCACATCGCGCGGACGGAAGAAACAATGGAAGCCAAGACGCAGAGCGCCCTGGAAAAAGTCGTCGTCCTGCTGCGCGCCCACACGGGCAATGATTTTTCCTTTTACAAAAGAAACACGCTTTACCGCCGGATTGAGCGCCGCATGGGCATTCATCAGATCAGCAAGATGTCGGCGTATGTCCGCTACCTGCAGGAAAATTCACAGGAGCTGAATCTGCTTTTCAAGGAGCTGCTGATTGGCGTGACGAACTTTTTCCGCGATCCCGCCGCCTGGGAGCAGTTGCGCGCCCAAGCTATCCCTGCATTGCTGGCGGATCGCCCGCCCGGTCAGGCGTTGCGCGCCTGGGTGCCCGGTTGTTCCACCGGCGAAGAGGCTTATTCTTTGGCCATCGAGCTGCGGGAAGCGCTCGATGAACTCAAACCGAAGCGAAACCTCCAGATTCAAATCTTTGCCACCGACCTGGACAAGGATGCGATCGAAAAGGCACGGCAGGGTGTTTTCCCGTCCAATATTTCCGCCGATGTTTCGGCCGCACGACTGAAGCGATTTTTCACCAAGGAGGAACACGGCTACCGGGTGCGCAAGGAGATTCGTGAGCTGGTGATTTTTGCGCCACAGAATCTCATTTTGGAACCGCCCTTTACCAAGCTGGACATTTTGAGCTGTCGCAACCTGCTGATCTACCTGACGACGGATGTGCAGAAGAAACTGATTCCGCTGTTTCACTACAGCCTTAATCCCGGCGGCATTTTATTTCAAGGCAGCGCGGAGACGATTGGTGAATTCGCAAATTTATTCACCCCGCTCGTTGGCAAGTCGCGGATTTTCCGGCGGAAGGAATCCATCCTGCGGCCGGAACAAATCGTTTTTCCTTCTTCCTTTAGCGCTGGGCCGCCCGCTGGAACCGAAGTGCGTTCGGCCACCAAACCGCCCACCAGCCTTCAGTCGCTGGCGGACGAACTGGTCTTGCAACACTATGCCCCGCCAGCCGTGCTGACCAATGACACGGGTGATATTTTTTACGTCAGCGGACGGACCGGCAAATATCTGGAGCCGGCGGCGGGCAAGGCCAACTGGAACCTCTTCGCGATGGCTCGCGAAGGGCTGCGCTACGAACTCACGCGCGCCTTTGCAGAAGCGCTCCGCCAAAAAACAAGCGTGGCTTTGCATGGACTCAAAGTTGGAACCAATGGCGGCGCCCAGTATGTGGATGTGACCATTCAGCAACTCACTGAACCTGAGTCCTTGCGTGGTTTGGTTATGATCGTTTTCACCGACACCGCCGCGCCCACGACCGCCACCGCATCCGGCCGATCCGCAAAGTTGCCAGCCCGCAGCCCCCGGCTGGCTGAATTGGAGCAGGAACTTTTACAGGTGCGCGCTGAGGCGCGGGCCACCCATGAAGAGATGCAGACTTCGCAGGAGGAACTCCGGTCGGCCAATGAAGAGTTGCAGTCCACGAATGAAGAATTGCAATCCACCAACGAGGAACTCACCACTTCGAAGGAGGAAATGCAATCCATGAACGAGGAACTTCAGACCGTCAACACCGAGTTGCAGGCCAAGGTGGACGAACTATCGCGGGCCAGCAACGACATGAAAAACCTGCTCGACAGCACGGATATTGCAACCCTGTTTTTGGACAAGGAACTCAATGTGCGGCGCTTCACGCCGCAAACGACGAAAATCATCAAGCTCATCGCGGGGGATGCCGGGCGGCCCATCACCGACCTTGCCTCGGAACTGTGCTACCCGGAATTGTCCGACGACGCGCGGGAGGTGCTGCGGAAACTGGCCGCGGTGGAAAAACCGATCGGCACCCGCGATGGCCGCTGGTTCACCGTGCGCATCATGCCTTATCGCACGCAGGATGACCGGATTGACGGCGTGGTGATCACTTTTGCGAACATCACCGGGTCCAAGACGCTGGAGGCCAAGTTGCGGAAAAATCAATCCGTCTTGGAACAGCACGTCACCAAACAATCGACCGAGTTGAATCGACGGAAGCGTAAAGCCAAGTTGTAACTGGTGACCGGCAACTCACTCGGCCATGAAGCTCAAGCCGCCAACCGCTGACCAGCCCGCTCAACTGCGCCGCCGCGCCGAAGACCGGTTGCGCGAGCGGCCACGACACCAGCGGTCCACCGCAGTGGTTCCAACGTCCGACGCCGACGCCAAACGGCTGCTCCATGAATTGCAGGTCCATCAGATTGAGCTGGAGATGCAGAACGCCGAGTTGCGGCAAGCGCGGGATGAACTGGAAGTGGCGCTGGATAATTACACCGACCTCTACGACTTCGCGCCAAGCGGATATTTTACCCTCTCCGCAACGGGTGCCATCCTGCAGGCCAACCTGACCGGGGCAACGCTGGTCGGAATCGAACGTTCCCGTTTGGTGGGGCAGTCTTTTGGGCGGCTGATTTCCGCCAAGTTTCGTCCGGCGTTCAGCGCCTTTCTGGAACACGTTTTTGCGGGCCAGAACAAACAAGCCGGTGATTTTGAGCTTGCCTGCCAAGGCCAGCCGCTCCGGTTCGTGAACATCGAAGCCCAATGCTTGCTCAACGGACAGGAATGTCGCGTCGCCGTGATGGACATCACCGCGCGCAAGGTCGCGGAGGCAGCCCGGTCCCGACTTGAGGCAGTGACCGCCTCGAACCGGAAGTTGGAGCAGGAAATCATCCGGCGCAAAAAGCTGGAGCAGGCCCTCAAGACCAGCGAGCAACAATTACGGCAATTGTCCCACGAAATCCTGCTCGCGCAGGAAGCGGAACGCAAGCGCATCAGCCGCGAACTGCATGATACAGTCCTGCAAACATTGGTGGGTATTAGTGTCCATCTGACATCCTTGACGCCAAAGCCGGCGGACAATCCCGCGAGCCTCCGGCGGAAAATCAAGGAGACGCAACGTCTGGTGGAAAAATCACTGGCCATGGTGCATCGGTTCGCCGTGGAACTGCGCCCGACGGTTTTGGATGATTTGGGACTGATTCCCGCGCTGCATACTTGTCTGAAGGATTTTATGAAGCGGACAGGCGTGCGGGCGCGTTTGATTGCCTACGCGGCGGTAAACCAACTGCCCATCGGCCAGAGTGCCGTCCTCTATCGTGTCGCGCTGGAAGCCCTCAATAACGTGGCCATCCATGCGCAGGCCAGCGCGGTGGCAGTTGAAATTAAAAAACTGCCGGGCTGGATTTGCCTGACGATAACCGACGACGGCAAATCTTTCGATGTGAAACGTGTCCTCCGCACGAAAGGAAATGGCCGATTGGGATTGCTCGGCATGAGGGAGCGATTGCAGATGGTTGGCGGCAAATTCTCGGTCAAATCCACGCCCGGTCATGGCACCGCCGTAACCGCCCAGATTCCTGCTACCATCGAAGCCGCAAAAAAGGATGGAAAACGATCATCTGCAACCAATGCTTGAACACTTAAGAGTGAATCACTGTTCTGCTCGCGGAAGATCACATGGTCAAGCCAGATTTGATCGAGTTTGCTGGGGTGAATACCCCATATCGCTAGGAAGACTTTCCGGAGAATATTCCTAGGAAATGAGTAAAATCAAAACCTCGCAAGATGGAGCAACCGCTGGCTTTCCCTTGCAATGCCAGACGAATCCGCCTTATCGCATTCTCGTTGTGAATGGCGATGCTGACATTTGTTGGCTAAATGTTGAAGGACTGCGGCGGCATGGTTACGAGGTGGGCATCGCCGCAGATGGCGATGCCGGGTGGCTGGAGATGCAAACCAATAGCTACAATCTTCTGATTACCGAGAACGAACTGCCAGGCTTGAGCGGCGTTGGTCTGGTCAAAAAGCTACGTTCGGCCAACATGCCATTGCCGGTTATAATCGCCGTAGAAACGATGCCCCCAGTGCAATCGTCCCAATACCCGTGGCTTCTGCGCGCCCATAAATTATTCAAGCCCTATACGGTCATGACTTTGTTGGGCCTGGTGAAAAATGTCCTGCGCTCGACCAACGATACCGCGATAAAATTACGCCGGCCGAAAATTTATCAGGCCAGCCGCGATTCACGGCTTCCCACCGTCGAGGCGGTTGGAGAAGTTGTGGGTTGGAGTAGTTCAATCGCAAAGTCGTCGGAATAAATTGGCGGTTGCTGCGTCAAATCTCTTGCTTCAGCGCAAATGCAATGTGCAAAACCGTGGTTTCTGGCGCGCGTTGTGGCAACGCGAGCCGAAAATACCTCTGCGGCAGGGCAGCATTATGGCGCTTCGTATAATTGCGGCGTCCTGTTTTAAAAATGCCGTAATTTGCGGGTGTTTCTGGTTATACGAGAACGCCAGCATTATTCGTGCTATGGCTGGTTATTGCGACTCGAATTGGATTTTGTGTTTGGTCGCGAAGTGAAATCGAGCCCAGGCAAGTTGCCCCCGAATGACTCATCGGATTATTCCGCCGTTACACGAAAGTGTAATGGACGCCTCCGCTGCGGCTGTGCGATTGTCTTACCTCCAGCCCAAGCTGTATCGTCGCAACTGGAACGCCGCCGTGAATTGGCGCTTTGAATTCGTTGCGAATGATGTCTGGGCTGTTACTCGACACCAGCAAAACGAAACAACCTGACGCCAAATCCGATCTATGAGAAACCAGAACCGTTCCGCGACTTCCGCCCCCCAGGTCGGAAATCCTGCTTCAATTCAAAAATGTTGGCTGCAAAGTTCGGTCGCGGTTTTTTTCGCGCTGGTGCTTGCCCAATCTGCCTTCGCGATTAATCAGAGCTGGACCGGACCCGCTGGCTCAATCGCCGTGCCGGTCTTTGGCACTTGGGACACGACGACGGTTAATAATTGGAACAACGGCACCGGCACGACAGGAAACTCGACGTGGACGAATGGCAATACCGCCATTTTTGCCGGCGTGGATGGTTCTTATGGAATTAGCGTGCCGGGAAATCTTTCCGCGACGGGGATTTTTTTCACCAACTCCGGCTACAGTTTGACCAGCAGCGTGCCGGTGACGATTACGACGACTGCGACTGCCGCGGCGAATGTAGCTTCGGGCAAGACTGCGGTCATTGGCACCAACATTACCTTGAGCATCACTGCCAACGGAAGTTATGTCAATCAGGGCACGACGCTCGCCGGCCAGTTGATCATCGCCAACGGCGGAACAATCACCCAGCCCAATCCCGTTGCCTTCGCGGTGGACGGTGCGCCCGGATCAACCCTGCGCGTATTGACGGGCGGCATGGCCTCGCATACCGGCGCCGGCAGTGCGGTGCGGATCGGTTATACTTCGGGTTCATCCGGCATCTTGAGCATTGAAGGCGGCACCTTCAACAACACCGGCAGCGCGAGTTTTGTGCTGGGTGCGGCGGCGGCTTCAACCGGCACGGTGACGGTCGTGAGCGGCACTTTGAACGTGCCCAAGACGCCGATCGTCCTTGGCAACGGTTCCGCCGCAACGTGTGTCGCCACGAACAATCTCAACGGTGGCACCATCATTGCCCAACAAATCAAAACCACCGCCAGCTCGGTGAGCATTTTCAACTTCAACGGCGGCACGCTCAAGGCGGTCAACCCCGGCGTGTCGGCTCTCACCAATGCGTTCATGAACGGATTAACCAGGGCTAATGTCCGCAATACAGCTTCAACTATTGATGTCAACGGCACGCCGATCATTATCGGCCAACCGCTCTTGCATAGCACGCTCAGCGGCGACAACGTCACCGACGGCGGCCTGATCGTGACCAGCTCCGTCGCGAGTGGCTCGCTCTCTTTGACCAACGCGAACACTTACAACGGCCCGACCGTTGTAAGCGCCGGCAAGCTGATCACCACCACCGCGAGCAGTGGCGCGGGCGCTTACACCCTGGCGGACGGCGCAGCGTTGGAAGTGCAGGTCAACGCATCGGGAGCGTCGCTGGCCAACAGCAGCCTCACGCTGGGAACTGCCGGCAGCCTTACAAACAATTTTACTTTGAACGCCAACGCCAGCACCACCATTCCCGCAGTGACGGTCAGTGGGCCTTTGAATTTGAACGGAACGGTGACTGTGAACGTGACCGGCAGCGGCTTGACCGGGCCGAACATTTATTTACTAATGAGCTACGGCTCGATCAGCGGCTCCGGCAGTTTTGTGGTTGGTTCGGTGCCGGCGGTGGCGGGTTATGTTCCGACGTTGACTAATGACACGACTGCCAAGCAGTTGAAACTGATTTACGCGCAGGCATCGCAGCCAGTGAAATGGGCCGTCGGCAACAACAACTGGGACACCACTTCACTCAACTGGAATTTGCTTTCCGGCGTCGGCCCGACGAATTATGTCGAAGGCGCATCCGTGGCGTTTGATGACAGTGCCACCGGCAGCAGCCCGATCACGGTGACGCTGACCGGCACGCACTCGCCTAGCGTGGTGAGCAACAGCGCCACGAAGACTTACATTCTCGCTGGCAATTTCGGCGTTGCTGGCGGCGGAATTCTGACGAAGAACGGCAGCGGCACTTTCGTTCTGGACAACACGGCGGCAAATTCTTTCTCGACCATCTCCATCAACTCTGGCGCGGTTCAATTGGGCAACAACGATGCCGGCGGCGATCTGGGCTCCGCCGCGATCACCAACAGCGCGACGCTCGTCTTCAACCGCACGGACAACGCGACGGTGGCAAATACCATTTCCGGTCCCGGTGCCATCGCGCAAAACGGCAGCGGCACGGTCACCCTCACCGGCGCCAGCACGCTTACCGGCGTTTCGGCCATCAACAACGGCCAGTTGATTATTGGCAATACGTCGGCGCTGCAAAACAGCACCGTGAGCAACAATCTTCCGAACAGCCTGGCGTTCGCGAGCAGTGTCACGGCGGCGACGCTCGGCGGCTTGGCCGGCACCGGCGACATTTCGATGTTGAACGCCGCGAGTTCACCCGTCGCTATCACGGTCGGCGGCAACAATCAGCCGACCACTTACGGCGGTAATTTCAGCGGCGGAGCCAACCTCTTTAAAGCCGGCACAAACATGCTGACGCTCACCGGCAATAACTCCAGCCTCAACACTGTTCAGTTGACCGCCGGCGGCACGCTGGCCATCACCAATGCCACGACGACGATCGCGAACTTGCAGTTGGTGACCGACAACACAACGTTGATCATTCAGGACGGCACCACCACCGTGACCACTGACACGCGCATCGCCGGCGCGAACGGCGTGTATAACATCGGCGGCAATGCAACCGCGTATTTGCCCAAAGTCGTCATTGGTTCGGCGTCGGCGGAGAATACGAACAACCTGCTCACGGTCTCCGGCAATGCGCAGGTTTATCAGAACCAGACGGGCGGCTCGCAAAATCCGGTGGACGCCTTGTGGATTGGCGGCAACAATAGCGGCTCCGGCGGCTTGCTGCTTGAGAACAACGCCTATTGGAATAATGGTTCCACCGCGGCGAACATCGTGGTCATCGGCAACAACGGCACCGGGCAAGGTTCGTTGACGCTGCAGGACAATGCCAGTTTCTACAACGGCACGGTCATCCGCGTGGCGGACTTGGTCGGCAATGTCGGCACGGTGAACTTGAATGGCGGCGTCTGTTCGGTGAATGGATTCAGCAAAGGCGCGGGCCTCGGCACCATCAACGTGAACAGCGGCGGCATTCAGGCGCTGACCGCCACGGCAAATTTTTTCCTCGGCTTCACGAACACCAGCGGCACGAACGCGGTGAACCTGATTTCCGGCAAGCTGACCTTTGACAACAACGGAAATGCAGTGACGATCAACAATGTTCTCTCCGGCGCGGGCGGTTTGATTTCGCAAGGCAGCGGCACACTCACGCTGCCGCTGGCGAACACTTACACTGGCAACACCGTCATCAACGCCGGCACGCTGATTTTGACCAACGCCGGTTCCATCAACAGCAGTTCGTCCATTTCCAACAATGCCGGGGCGACGTTGGATGTTTCCGGGGCGGCGACGCAACTTTCCATCGCCGGCGCATTGACGTTCAACAACAGCACTTTGATCGCGAATCTCGCCACCACTAACCTCAGTGTCGGCACCATCGGCACCGTCGGCGCGGCCAGCACCATCAATCTCACGGCGCTGCCCACGATTAACTCGCTGCCCGCTTCCGTTCGTGTCATCAAATACACGACGGCGGCTCCCGGCTTGGTGGATGGCGGAAATAATTTGACCGCCCTTGGGGTCACGCTGCCAGCCACGTCAAGTCCGCTGGGCTATCTCACCAATAACACCGCGGCCAAGTCCATTGATTTGGTCATCACCAGCATGGTGCTGGTTCCGGTCATAGTCAGCCAGCCCGCGCCCGATAGCGCTTATCCAGGTTACAAGGCACATTTCTCCGTCGCGCTGCAATTGACCAATTCAGCCGGCCTGGCTTATAACTGGCGAAAAAACGGCGTGCCTTTGGCGGACGGCAGCAACTTAGTTGGCACCGCCACCGCCACCATGCACATTTCAAGCGCCTCCACCAACGACGCGGCCAATTATGATGTGATCATCACCAACATCAGCGGTTCCATCACGAGCAGTCCGGCGCTGCTGACGATTTTGTCGCCAACCAATTACGAAGCGGCCGCGGTCGCGGCTGGACCGTCCGCTCTGTATATGATGCAAGAGACCAACGATCCTTCGACCGGCACGGCCATTGCCTTCGACTATGCCGGCGACTTGGATGGAGTATATGGTGTTTCAGCGCAAAACGGCTTCAACGGCATAACCGGGCCGACTTCGAGCAGTGGGTTCCCCGGCTTTAGTTCGACGACAACGGCGCTTCAGTCCCAGGGTTTCGTCACTAATTCCCAAGTAACGATTCCGCCGCTGAATTTGAATACCAACACGGTTACTCTTACGGCTTGGATCAATCCCAGCACGCCGGCGGCGTTCTCGGGCATAGTATTTTGCCGCAACGGAAGCACGGTTGCCGGACTGAACATCTCCGGCGGCACGGACATTAACGGCAATCCCGCGTTGGGCTACACTTGGAACAATGAAGCCGGCACTTATGGTTGGAATTCACAGATCGCTCCGCCGTCTGGAGTATGGTCCTATGTCGCCTTGGTAATTACGCCAACCAATGCCACGGTCTATATCTTCAATACCAACGGCCTGTTGTCGGCTTCGAATCCTTACACGCATGTCGTTCAAAGTTTCTCCGGCAACACCTTAGTCGGCGCGGACAATATCAGCACCGGGAACCGCGAATTCAACGGCTCGCTTTATGGCGCGGCGATCTACGCATCGGCCTTGACCCAGCGCCAATTGGAGACCATCTACGGCGCGGCTTCGGGCGTTTCGAACTTCCCACCGGTGATCGTATCGCAGCCGGTTTCGCAATCCCTTTACGCGCAGCAAACCGCCACGATCAGCGCGCCTGCCAGCGGCACGCAGCCCTTGAGTTATCAATGGATGACTTTCGACGGCGTGGGCGCTTACGCCAACATTGTCAACGGCGGCCGCATCAGCGGCGCCACTTCCGCCAGCTTGGTCATCAGCAATCTTGCCTTAGCGGACGCCACCAACTTTGTGCTGGTGGTCACCAATAACTTCGGTGTGGTGACCAGTTCCGTGGCCACGCTGACCGTGAACCCGGTTGGCCCGGCGGAGAATATCACCAACTCGACGGTGGAAGCCGCGGGCAGCGATTGGAACACCGGCTCCGCTTGGAGCGATGGCTTGGCGGCATCCCTATCCGCCGTGAGCAAGCCGGGCAGCATTTATTTTATCGTGCCCGCCGCCGGCTTGCGCACGCCCAATGTTGGTTCCATTGCGCAGTTTCCGGGCAACCTCCTGAATGTTCTTGGCGACGGCGGGTTCAACTCCAGCCCGGCCACCGCCACGCTCGGTGCGCTGATCTTGAAAGGCACCGGCTCGGCTTACACGAAGCTGGTGATGAACGGCGGTGAAATTCTTTCCTTCACCGACAATAACGGCAACCACATCATCGGCGGCACGGAAATGAATGTTCTAGCCAACACGCCGATTGCCGGGCTGAGTTCCACCGGCGGACGCTCCGTCACCATCAGCGCCACCCTCACCGGCAGCGGCACGATGGATTACATCGGCTGGGCCAACGCCACCTTCCAAACCACCGCAGCGACGGCGCTGAACATTGCCGGCACCAACAATACCTTCAACGGCACTTGGAACGTCGAGGCCGGCACGCTCGTCGGCAGCACGCCCGGCGCGCTGGGCACCAACATCATCACCGTGGGCACCAACGCCGCGCTGCAAACCACCTATCCCCTCAACAACACCAACGGCACGCTCATCTTGAACGGCCGCATGAATCTCACGCAGAATGACGTGTTTCAAAACGTCATCATCAACGGCGCCACATTGAACGGCGGCACTTATCCCTACGCCACGCTGGCGGCGAGTTATCCCGCCAACTTCCCGGCGGTCTGGACTGGAGTTACCGGTGCTGACACCTTGACCAGTGCTGCCGGCAGCATCACCGTGCTGGCCTCCACCATCGCGTCGAATCCCACCAACATCACCTTCAGCGTGAGCGGCGGCGTGCTCACCTTGGGTTGGCCGGCGGATCATCTCGGCTGGATTGCCCAATCCAACAGCGTGAGCCTGGCTGGCACCAATTATTGGTTCGACATCCCCGGTTCACAGTCCGTCACCAGCTTGAACGTGACGATCAATCCAGCACAGAAAGATGTCTTTTATCGCCTGCGCAAACCGTGATGGGTTCGGGGCGCACGTTGAATCTTTAAGGGTGAGGCCGGGCTTTGACCGGCCGCACGCGTTTCTTGTAGTTGCTGGATCTCCGCCAGCGAGTAAGCTGTGCGAGCACCGTGAAGCCTCCAATCCAGCACCGTATTTTTTGCCCGGAACGCGGCCGGAAAATTGAAGATGGAAGATGGCACCATCCGCCATTCTCCATCTTCCCACTGCTATGCCTGTTGTTGCTGGCGGGTTGGAAACTTTCGGCGGAATCACTCGAATCCTACGGCAAAGTCATCCGGCAATACGCGCTGATTTCGGCCAACGATTTTCCCCAGCGCGATCCCGTGGAGTGGCGGCTGCTCGGTTCTCACGATGGCGGCAAGTCGTGGCTGACGCTCGATGCGCGCACCAACGAATTTTTCTCCGAGCGGCATGAGCGGCGCGTTTTCGAAATCGCCAAGCCGTCCGCGTTTGCAATGTATCGCCTGCAAATTGACCATGTGCGTGACCGGCGCGGGGCCAACTCGGTGCAGCTTGCCGAAATTGAGCTGATGGGCGCGACGGCAGATGATTTGAGTCCCAATCCGGTCTTCACGGATGTCATCACGGCGCAGGGCGACAATCCGCCGGCGGAAACGGTGGCGAATGTTTTTGATGGCCGTGTGGAAACCAAATGGCTGGATCGGCCGACGAACCGAATTACCTGCGCGAGCTGGATTCAGTGGCAATACACATCGCCGGCCGGTGTGTTGCTGACCAACCTCACCCAGTTGCTCGCGTTGCGCGCCCGCGCGGCGGACGGATATCAAGTGCAACTGGCAGGCGTTGTGGCCGGGCGCGGGGAACCGAGCGCGGATTTGTATTTGATGGATGCGACGGGCGGCATTGAAATTCATGCCGTGCCCAATGCGGAGCAATTCAAGCCCGGCCAGCGCGTGACGCTCACCGGCCGCAGCGAATGGCAAAGCAACCAGG
This sequence comes from uncultured Verrucomicrobia subdivision 3 bacterium, assembly GCA_903944085.1. Taxonomy (GTDB): domain Bacteria; phylum Verrucomicrobiota; class Verrucomicrobiia; order Limisphaerales; family UBA11358; genus UBA11358. The sequence goes on along the minus strand of CAJAQO010000017.1, from coordinate 14,693 downwards.
TGGAAATCGCATCCCTGCGCGTGCAGGCTCAAGACGAACCGGCGCCGGCAGCGCCCGAACACATTTCGCTGGAGCAGTCCATGCCGCCGGGTGCCGATTTGAAATGGATTGAGACCGAAGGTGAAATTCAGTTTCGCGGCAGTGCGGAGCAGCAATGCTTCTTCGAGGTGCAGGACGGCAACCGTGCGATGCGGGTGAGCTTGCGCCAGGGCCAACTCGCCCAGTTGCCACCGGCCGGGACGCGCGTTTCCGTGCGCGGCATCTGCCGCTGCGCGTTCAATGAGCAGGGCCAATGGGTGGCGGCAAGTTTGTGGGCCGCCGGATTGGAGGCGGTGCAAAAAAGCGATGCCTTGTCGTTCGCCAATCCGCAGGCCTCGCTGCCGCCGGCACCCAGTGCGACCACCATCACGAAGATCGAACAGATACGGAAACTCAGTCAGGCGCAGTTGAACAATCGTCCGCAAGTGAGAATCCGCGGCGTGATCACCGATCTCGTCGGCGCGTTTATTCAAGACGACACGGCGGGCATTCAGGTGGTGTTCCCGCCCGAGGAGAGCCGCAAGATCACGGACGTGGGAATGTTTGTCGAGATTCGCGGCTGGGGCGGCTTGGGTGATGGCGGCAATCCGGTGGTTTCCGCCGATCACATCACCGTGCTGGGGCGGGGAAAATTTCCGCCGCCGCAGCGATTGTCGTTGAGCCAGTTGATGAGCGGCCGGATGGACGCCCAATGGATCGAAATGGAAGGCGTCGTGCGCTCGACCGATGGCGCGCACTTGCTGATGATCTGCTACGGCCGCGAAGTGATGGCCAGCATCGGTGCCGGGAGTGCGAGCGTGGTCAATGGTTTGGTGGATGCGGCGGTGCGCGTGCGTGGCGTGGGCGTGACGGCCCTCGATGATCGCGGACGGATTCAGGGTATTCATCTGCTCATCCCTTCGCTGGAGCAACTGGAAGTGGTCGAGGCGCCGGTGGATCCTTTCTCCAAACCAATCCAGCCGATCGGCAGCCTGCTGGGCTTGAGCGGGCCGCGCGAATCGTTTCATCGCGTGCATTTGAAGGGCGTTTTGACGTTGCAGGATAACCAGAGATTTTTTCTGCAAGACCAAAGCGGCAGCGCGATGGGGGTTTTGAAGCAGGAAATTTTCCTGGATGCGCGCTTCGGGCGGTCGCGCTGGCTGTTCTGGCAGATTCCACAAAACGACCGGCCCGCCGATGTGAAATTCTCGCCGGGCGACGAGCTGGAAGTCGTCGGCTTTCCCGAAACGCGCGGCTACTCGCCGGTGTTGACGGAAGTCATCGCGCGCAAAGTGGTCGGCTCGGTGCCGGTGGCGAAGGAAGAAGCCACGCCAAGTGCCATCGCCGCCGGCACGCTCGACTCCGCGCTCGTCACCCTTGAAGGCGTCGTGCGCGGACAAAACTCGCTGGGCGCGCACACCGCTTTGGCGTTGGAATGGACCGACCGGACGTTGCAGGTGCTCGTCTCGACCAATGTGGAACTGCCGGCGTTTGATCCCGGCACGCGGCTGCGCGTGACCGGCGTTTGCCAGATTGATCAGATGCCTTACGCCGAACTCGGGCTGCGGGTCGGCGCGGTGCGGATCTTACCGCGCTCGACGGCGGACTTCGTGGTTCTCGCGCGTCCGCCGTGGTGGACGGTGCGGCGCGCACTGGCGGCGATGGGCGGCATGGCTTTTGTCATCCTCGCGGCGTTCATTTGGATCAAACAACTCCGCCGGCAAGTGGAGGAACGCACGGCGCAGCTCGCGTCGGAAATCCAATTGCGCGAACAGACCGAACGCCAGCGCAGCCTGGAAAAAGAACGCTCACGCATCGCGCAGGATTTGCACGACGATCTGGGCGCAAACTTGACGCAAATCGTGTTCCTGAGCCAGCGCGTCGAGGCCGCGCAGCCGGAGGCGCAGGATTTTGCTCATTGGTTTCGCTTGATTCCGGCCACAGCGCGGAAGACGATTCAGTCGCTGGATGAAATTGTGTGGGCGATCAATCCCCGGCATGATTCGCTGGAAAGTTTGGCCAATTACTTGAGCCAGTTCGCCCAGCAGCACATGAGTTTGGCCCGCGTGCGGTGTATTTTGGATGTGCCAACGGTCCTGCCGCCGGTCGCGTTGAGCGCCGAAGTGCGACACAAGTTGTTGCTCGCCGCGCGCGAGGCGCTGCAAAACGTGGCGACGCATTCGGCGGCGGTCGAGGCCAGGGTGGCGTTGCAATTGGATGACCGCACGTTGACCATCACCGTGGCGGATGATGGCCGAGGCTTCGACCCCGGCCAGGTGAACGGCGAGGGCAACGGTCTGCCCAACATGCGCCAGCGGCTGGAGGACATCGGCGGACATTTGGAAATCGTCAGCCAGCCCGGGCAAGGCACGACAATTCGTTTGATCGTTCCGCGCGAGCAGTTACACGGTCGTGTAATTGGCGCGAACGGACATTCCAGCTAAAACTGATGAGAATGAACACCGTCACGAAAACGGAACACGCCGAAGGCCAGCCGGCGCGGGTGGTGCGTGTCTGTGTCGTTGAGGATGACAACGTGGTGCGCGAGCAACTGGTGCATCAGCTTTCCCACGCCCAAGGTTTTACCTGCGTGAGCAGTCATCGCTCGGCGGAAGCGGCGTTGGAGGAAATCCCGCGCCACCATCCCGATGTCGTGCTCATGGACATCAACCTGCCCAAGATGAGCGGCATTGATTGCGTGCGCCATCTGAAGGGCCAGCTTCCCGGCACGCAATACGTGATGCTCACGGTTTATGAAGATGCAGACCTGATTTTCAAATCGCTGCTGGCCGGGGCCGTCGGGTATCTGTTGAAAGGCCGCACCGCCGGCTCCGGCACGCAAGTTCTGGAAGCGGTGCGCGACGCGGCGAACGGCGGTTCGCCGTTGAACAGCCTGATCGCCCGAAAAATCGTCCAGCATTTTCACCATCAACCATCGCGGCCTGGCGCGGAACAGCCGTTGTCCGTCCGGGAGCGGGAAGTGCTTGAGCTGCTTTCAAAGGGACTGCCTTACAAGGAAATTGCTGACATGCTGGGCGTCGGCATCGAAACCGTGCGCAAGCATTGCCACAACATTTACGAGAAACTGCAAGTCAGCTCGCGCACGGAAGCTGTGGTCAAATACCTCGGCAAATGAGCGAGGGATGCTGTGAACTCTTGTCGCTGTTCATTCGTTACACCGCAGCGTAATGGCCATCCGCGCCAGGGTGTGGCAACTTGATAGCCTGACCCCAGAACCGTCCTAATTCGCCGCCAGATGGCGCGGAGGCGGCGTTTTTTGATTTTGGCAATGGCGAAGTCCGCTGTGGCTTATCTCGCGGGTGACGCGGCCATGATTGTGAACGGGTATTCGAATGCCTGATATTTTGTCAGCGGAACCAACGGCTATTTTGGCAGGCTGCGAACGAGATTCAATTGGTGGTTGATGCCTGCGAATGGACGACCAACTCGGCTGTTTCGGCATGACACGAATTTGCTGCACGGTTTCATCAAGGACAATGGTTCCTGTTGGTCCGGCAACGGCTGCAACGATGACGACCTGTGGCGGTCTTGGCTTTCGCGCGCGGCACCAAGATGACGGGAAAAAACAACTGCTGCAACATCGCCAAATCCAAATTTGACATGGTATAGCCCAGTCAACGGAAACGCCTGTTTCGTTGCGCGCGTAAAATTTAGGAATGACCTCGCGCTTCGGTCGCTCGTAGCGTGCTTCAGCTTCGGCTGCGTGCCATGACAACGCGGTTTGACGTTTCCATCGCGCAGGCGAACGGGAGTAAATGGATCAGGAGCATTCATAATTTGTCCATGAAAGAACTCTCGCTTTTGGGCAAGGCGAACAATGGGGTGAACACCCCATCGTAAAATTCCCGCAACGGCCTAAAATGGAAGTGCAATCTATGCTATCTGAAAGAACCAATATGATGACCAAGACAAATTGCGCGGTGGCAGTTTTCAAATTACACACCGAAGCCGAGGCCGCCATCAACGAACTGAACAAGTCCGGCTTCGACATGAAAAAACTTTCCATCATCGGCCGCGACTATCATACCGATGAACACGTGATCGGCTATTACAACGCCGGCGACCGCATGAAATACTGGGGAAAACTGGGGGCTTATTGGGGTGGTTTATGGGGCTTGTTATTTGGTTCGGCATTTTTCTTTGTTCCCGGGGTCGGCCCGTTGCTGTTTGCTGGACCAGTAGTAAGTTATATCGTCGCCACACTGGAAGGCGCGGTTGTGGCCGGCGGTTTGAGCGCGCTGGGTGCCGGGCTTTACAGCATGGGCATTCCCAAGAACAGCATTATCCAATACGAGACGGCGTTGAAGAACGGCAAGTATGTGTTGATCGCCCACGGTTCGGATATCGAAACAATCCACGCCCGGGAAATCCTCAAAAACACCAATCCCGAAGCGTTGACAGAACATCGCCCCAAACGTATCAGCAATGAGGCATCGGTGATGACGGCATAATTCGCTGCACCTTTTGGAATCCCCGACAAGAACTCCGATTATATTCCTGATGAATAATAAATCTTCGGCCCAGCTTGGCATGATTGGTTTAGGCCGGATGGGCACCAACATGGTGCGCCGGCTTATCCAGGACGGCCATCAGTGCGTCGTCTTCGATCAATTGCCGGAAGCGGTGAAACGTTTGGCCAAGGACAAAGCGGTTGGTGCGGCCTCGCTCGCTGAACTGGTCAAACAACTTGAAAAGCCGCGCGCCATTTGGCTGATGGTGCCGGCGGCAGTCGTGGATAAATCCATTGCTGACCTACTGCCTTTGCTCGAAGCGGGCGACACAATTATTGACGGCGGCAATTCTTATTACATAGACGACATCCGGCGAGCGAAAGAACTCGCGCCAAAAGGAATTCATTATGTGGATGTGGGAACCAGTGGCGGTGTGTGGGGATTGGAACGTGGCTATTGCATGATGATCGGCGGTGATCCAACTGTGGTTCAGCGGCTTGATCCTATTTTTGCCACGCTCGCGCCGGGCAGCGGTAATATTGGCTGCACGCCGGGACGTGAACAGCTTGGCGGAACTTGCGAGCGCGGCTACCTGTATTGCGGCGCGAGTGGTGCCGGGCATTTTGTGAAAATGGTTCACAACGGCATCGAATACGGAATGATGGCCGCGTATGCCGAAGGTTTGGGCATTTTGCGCGGTGCCAACATTGGCAAGCAGCAAGGCGAAATCAACTCGGAAACCACGCCATTGCGCGCGCCGGAACACTATCAATACGACTTGAATCTGGCCGATATCTCGGAAGTCTGGCGGCGCGGCAGCGTGATCGCGTCGTGGTTGCTGGACTTGACGGCGGCAGCGCTTGCCAAAGATTCCGCCCTCGCCGGGTTTGCTGGACGGGTCTCTGATTCGGGCGAAGGCCGCTGGACCATCAAGGCGGCGATTGATGAAGGCGTGCCCGCGCCGGTGCTGACCACAGCACTCTATGCGCGCTTCAGCTCGCGCGGCGACGCCGATTTTCAGGACAAGCTGCTTTCGGCCATGCGCTATGGTTTCGGCGGCCATTTAGAAAAGCCTGCGAAGTGAATCGTTGGTCAATCCAATTCTCGGCAACTCATGCTTCAAGTCGCCAAACGTGGATATAATCTCGCTCCAACGAATACCAGAATTGTCATGGTCATAAGAATCACCGCATAGTCGAGGCTTAAGCCCAAGGTGCTCGGGCTGCCGGCCAACATGCAGGTGCGTAAGGCATCCACGACGTAAGTTAACGGGTTCAAGTGTGAGACCATCTTCAACCAGCCAGGCATGATGTCGGTGGGATAGATTGCATTGCTGGCGAAGAACAGCGGCATGGTCAACACCTGGCCGACGCCCATGAAGCGTTCGCGTGTTTTCACAATGCACGCGATGACCAGCGAGAAGGTCGAGAACAACGTCGCCGCCAGAATAACGATGACCAACACATTGAAGAGTGCCAGCGGACTCCAATTCAGCTTCACGCCAAGCAGCAGCGAGAGACTGTAAACAATAACCGCCTGCGAAAGCGTGCGGATTCCGGCGGAGAATCCTTTGCCGAGCACCAGAGCCGCGCGCGGCGTCGGGCTGGCGAGGAATTTCTGCACAATGCCAAGATCACGTTCCCAGATCACATTAATGCCATAAAAAATGGCCACGAACAAAACGCTCTGCGCCAAGATGCCGGGCGCGATGAAATCCAAGTAGGGAATGTTACCGGTGTGCATCGCCCCGCTGCGCGCGAACACCTGCCCGAAAATGAGCAGCCACAGCGCGGGTTGCAGCGCGCGGGTGATAAGTTCCGTAAAATCGTGGCGCAGCTTGCGCAGTTCAAATTCGGTGATGACAAAGGTCTTCTGGACGAAGGAGGTCAGTGGGTGAATAAAAGTGGCGGTCATATTTTAGCCAAGCCGCTCAGCCGTGGCACGTTCGGCGGAAACGGCGCGGAAGTTGTTGCCGGTATCCAATGCGCTGCCGGCATAGTGGACAAAGACATCATTCAATGTGTGACCCGGACCCAGCGAGGCTTCCAATTCCTTGCAAGTGCCCAGCGCATCCAGTTTGCCCTGGTGCATGATCGCGATGCGGTCACAATGGCTCTCCGCCTCTTCCAGATAATGCGTGGTGAAGAAAAGTGTTGTGCCGTAATTGGCGCGCATATCAATCAAATGTTTCCAGACCGCGTCGCGCGCAATTGGATCCAGCCCGACCGTGGGCTCATCGAGGAACAGCACCTTGGGTCGGTGCAGCGTGGATTGCGCGATTTCCAGACGCCGCACCATGCCGCCGGAATACTCGCCCACGAGCCGTTTTGCGTCGGCGGCGAGGTTCATGAAATCCAATGCCTCCGCGATGCGCGCCTGCTGCTCGCGGTGCGGCAGGTCGTAAAGTTTGGCGAAGATGAGCAGGTTCTCGTAGCCGGTAAGCGAACCGTCCACGGAAACGGCCTGCGGCACATAACCAATGGCGCGGCGCACACCGACCGCCTGTGTGGTGATGGAAAATCCGGCCACGCGCGCCTCGCCCGACGTGGGCGGCAGCAGCGTGGTGAGCATTTTGATGGTGGTGGTCTTGCCCGCGCCGTTGGAGCCGAGCAGGCCGAAGACCTCGCCGGCATTGACCGAAAGCGTCAAATCATCCACGGCTGTGAACACACCAAATCGGCGGGTCAGATTTTTAATTTCCAGAACGAGATTGCTCATGTTACCACTGGAAACCATATCATTTGGACATGGAGAAGCGAATGGGGTGAATACCCCATAAGATTCAACCCTGTGAAATTCCGAGGTGCTCCCGCAACATCAGCTCGGCACCGGAAAGGTGAATCACCGCGAACTTCAAGTGCTGAAAGACTCCCCGGCGAGTCCACCGGCTCCGCCCACAACGCCGGGTAAATAAGCACTCCTGGCCTGCAACCACCAGATACGGGAAACACCCCATATATCTTGCGAGTGCGCAGCATATATTGGGGCCAGATTAGGTTCAGTCTGCTTACCGCAGAGGTGATGATCCTCGGCGGTAAGATTGTTGCGCCAGTGCGACCTCACCAAACCCACCCCTTATGAAACACAATATTTGTAATTACTTTGCGGTGCTGATGCTTTTTTGGGGAAGCCAAGCTGGTGCTCAAACTATTTGGTATGGCACCGTTTCAACCGATTGGAATAATCGGACTAATTGGACCCCAAGCTGGGATATGCCTTTAAATATACAAAGCGTGCCTGCTTCGGGTGCTAACATCACCATCGGTTACCCATGCAATTATTATCCCATTGTGACCAATAACTTAACCATTGGCGCACTCATCATAAATGACGGCACTGGCGGCAGCGTCACGGTCGCGGCCGGCACCCTGATCGCCGGGGCCATAACCGTAAATCAGTATTGCACCTTTACGATCAACCCGGGTGCTACCGTTAATGCTTCTTCAGGCGGAATAACCTGGGTGGTCGACAGCACCTTGAACATTTACGGAACGCTAAATGCCGGGGCCAACGCCCTAAACGTAAACGGAAACGCCACGGTTTCGGGAGGCAGCCTGACTTCTGGTGCTATCACCGTGAATAGCGGCGGCAGCCTCACAGTCACAAATGGCAGCCTAACCGCCGGTGCGTTGACCATGTATAATGGCAGCCTGACGATCAACTTGAACGCCACCGCAACTTTCAACGGAGGCGCAACCGCCATAGACGGCGGCAACTTAACGATTAGCTCGGGTGCCACCGCGACTTTCGCCGGAGGCCTGCTCTTAAACAGCAGCGGCAACTTTACAGCTTTGCCGGGAAGCACCGTAAATATTCCCGGCCCCATTACGGGATACGGGACATGCAATATCTCAGGTGGAATCTTTACTCTCAGTGGCGGATCTGAAAATGTCCCCGCCGGAGCCTATACCAGCCTGCTACTCAACGGTGTTGGCACATATGGTTTACCTGCCGGCACCTCGGTCAGCGGAAATTTAAGCATCGCATCAGGCACTGTGGTCAGTGTGGCTTCCGGTGCGAATATCCCCGCTGGCAACCTCACACTCAATGGCGTGACGCAAGCTTCCGGCACTTGGGGATACTCCGGCCGGACGCACAACAATACGACTTATTTCGCTAACACGACCGGCTATTTGACCGTTGCCAACGGCCCGGCAGCCAGCAAGCTGGTTTATATAACTGTGCCAGCCAGCGGGACGGCGGGAACGGCTTTGAGCGTGACGGTGCAGTCGCAGGATGGCAACGGCAACCCGGCAAGCCCGACGAGCAATACTACGATCACCTTGAGCAAGGCAACCGGTGGCGGCACGTTGAGCGGGACGCTCACGGGAACTATTTCGACTAGCGGCAACAGCGTCACAATCTCGACACCGGTCTATTCAAAGTCGGACACGATGGCCTTGACGGCGGCGGCCACGGCGGGTGAGACCGGTTTAACTGCCGTCACAAGCGGCGCCATCGTTTTTTCGGCGGGCGCGGCGACGCAGATGGCGTTCACTTCCATGGCTGTGACAACGGCGTTGGGTGTGGCGTCCAGCAACATCACCGTGCAGCGGCAGGATAAATTTGGCAATCCAGTCACAGCAGAAGGCACTCGAATGGTAATCTTGTCGAGTTCCTCAACCGGAACCGCGACATTCATGCCGGCTTCGTTATCAATCGCCAGCGGATCGAGTAACGCCAATTTCACTTACACCGACACCAAGTCTGACACTCCCACCATCACGGCAGCCAGCACCTCGCCCAGCACCATCACCTCGGCCACGCAATCGGAGACGGTCACCAAAGCCAGCACATCCGTAACGCTCGCCTCCTCAAAAAACCCGTCAGGCTTCAAGGATTCTTTAAATTTCACGACTACTTTGCCAGCCACCGCCACCGGCAGCGTGCTGGTTTTGACCAATGGTGTGGCATTTAGCACGAATCTCCTCATCAGCGGCACCGCCAGTAGCAGTGCCACGACCCTCCTGCCGCGCGGGACTAATCTCATCACCACACAGTATGCCGGCGACGGCAATTATTTTGGCTCGACGAACACGCTTGCCGGTGGTCAGGTCGTGACGAATCATCCGCCCGTGGCAGCGCCGATGACCGTGACGCGGACGGCCGGATTGAATCTGCTGATTGCCTTTTCGGACGTGGCAACCAACTGGAGCGACATTGACAGCGACACCGTTTTGTTGACTGGCATCACTCTGGCGACGACCAATCATGGGAATCTGACGACCAACAGCAGTTGGATTCTCTACACCAACGGCCCGAACGTGGCCGACCAGATCCGCTACAGCATCAGCGACGGCCAGGGCGGGACGAACCTTGGATATGTGAATATTGTGGTGAACAGCAGCGTCACCGGAACGAACTCGATTGTGAAGATTGTCGGCGGCAAACCAACCACCCTGATGGCTTACGGTATTCCCGGCCATAGTTACATCGCGGAACGTTCGACCAACCTGACCAGTTGGGTAGATATCTCGACCAACACAGCGGCGACCAATGGGGTGATCAACGTGAACGACAACTTTAGCGACTTGGGCGGTAATATGCCGTCGTCGGCATGTTACCGTTTGAAATGGCAGCCGTGAGTGGGCGACAACCCGGAAACCTTGAGTAAAACTAAAATGAACAAACAACTTCTATTGGGGACGATGACGGTGCTGCTAGCGGTGGCCGGGGCGCGAGGCTCGCTTTACACGGAAACATTCGACAGCGGAAGCTCCGTGGGGGCGATCCCGAACGGGAATCCGGTGGGGGTGACGTTCGGCGGGACGGTGAGCGATATACCGTCGGAACAGACGGTGGGCTTGCTGACGGTGGGCTTGAATATCAGCGGCGGCCACAACGGGGATTTGTATGCATATCTGGTGGCACCGAACGGGACGCGGGTCCAACTGATGAACGAGCCGGGAGTGAGCAGCGGGAATACGTTGGGGGCAAGTGGCGCGGGGATGAACATTACCTTGCAGGACGGCATGGCGGTCAACGGTTCAATCCAGAACGAGACAAGCGGGTCCGTGTTGAATGGGACATATAATGCGGCGGGAAGCTTGGCAAATTTCAACGGGTCAGCGGCGGATGGAACGTGGGAGCTGTTTTTTGCGGACGAGGTGAGCGGAGGCGGCACGAGCACCTTGAACAGTTGGTCGCTGGGTATCACGGCGGTGCCTGAACCGGTGCCCACGGCGCTGGGGATATTTGCGGGTTTGATGGGTTTGTGGTGGTGTCTGGGAATGTGCTGGCAAACGACAGCAGCCACAAACAAAGCGCCAAGTAAACTGGATCCGGGGCAAACCGGCAGGCAAAGTTTTTAATTGCGAGGATGATCTCGTTAATAATCCAGAAATGTTGCTTTTACCGGTGCTAACTATGGGGTGAACACCCCATAGTGCCGCAAAGAATTTTCAACTAAATTCCTTAATACATCGCCCAAAGCAATGCAGATAAAGTCAACCAACTTTTAAAAAGAACCAAACATGAAAAAAAACTCACCAATCTTCATCTTCGCGGCGGTCGCCGCAGTTTATTTCGGCCTGACCGGGAGTTTGCAGGCCGTGCCGCCAGCGCCGGTAAATATTCCCGATGGTGGTTCGACTGTATTAATGATCGGGACTGCGCTTGGTGGGATTTGCTTCCTGAAATGGAAACTTATCAAGTGAAAATTACAATGTTTATACTTATATGAAACCGCTGTCTAAATTGGCCGCTCTGGTTTTTTTTGCGGCATTGTCAGGCTGGATGAGTATTCCAAAAGCCAACGCTCAAACGAATTGCGAGTGTTGCCCGCTGGGTCTGCCATCGGCCCCAAACAATCTCATTGATTTCACGCTCAATTGGGCCTATCCGCCGTCAGTCAGCGATAGTTTTCTGACTGCAACGGTGGAAACCAACGGTGCGATGTCGCCGGGAGTTTATGCGAGTTGGTGCGTGGATGCGCAAACCTCGCTGCTGCCGGGGATTCAGGGTTACGGATATTCGGGAAGCGTTTATGGCAGCACTGACCCAAATCTGAACCAATTTCTCGTGTTGGACACCGATAATACCAATACGCTGGTCAACCAGGATGTTTGGAAGGAAGTAAATTACATTTTGAACCATCGCGCTGGATATAACTATTGGGACGTCCAAGGAGCGATTTGGCACTTTATAGGTGGCCCTGCCGTGGCGACTCCACCTTATCCCTATTTCAATCAGGAGGCCGTCAGTCAACTGGTCAGTGACACCATTTCGAATGCGCCAGCCTGGGTTCCGCAATTGGGCAACAAAGTGGCTGTGGTGGTCGCGCTGACGTGGCCGCAGGACAATCAAATCATTATAATCGAAATGCCTTGCCCCGGAACCACTCCAAGTCTCGCGGTCTCGATAAACTGCCCGACAGACTGCGGTTTGGCCGTTTTTAGCGGTTCTGTCAGCAATTCAGGTAATGTAACATTAGCAAATGTCTTTGTGTTGAGCAGCCAACCGAGCGACAATTCGTTGGTGTTGGGACCTCTTTCGCTTGCTCCGGGCGCGGCGGCAGTTTTCGCCGGCAGTTATGTCATTCCTTGCATTACCAACGTTTTATCTAATACGGTCGAGGTGGTCACGACCAATACGGCTTCTGTTATTTCGACCAATACTTTCGGCGTCATTACGACCAATATGGTCGGGGTAATCACAACTAATTTGATTTCCACCGTTTCGACGAATACCATCGGCCAGATCATCACCAATATTGTATCCGTCGTCACGACCAACACGGTCGGCGTGGTCATAACCAATACGACCGTTGCTGTCGTAACGAATGTGCTATCCACTATTGCGACGAATGCGATTGATGTAATCACCACCAATGTTGTTACAGTCGTCATGACCAACACGGTTGGAGTGGTCACGACGAATACGATCATTATTGTCACAACAAACGTGGTTCCAATAGTTGCAACCAACGCAGTTAGCGTAGTTTCAACCAATACGACATTTGTTGTCACGACAAACAACACAATCACCGTTACGACAAATACAACTGGGACCATACACAATACCGCAGTCGCGTCCACCTTCGGAACCATCTCTCCAGCTGGTAGTATTGGAACTGTAACCGATCGTTTCGTGGTCGGCACCAACTTCTATGGTTTAACCTTTTCGGATTCTGATCATGGTTATGGCGCGACCACGTTTTACTCCATCCACAACGACAGTGCTGCCAATGTCAACTTCTTTGATACGATTGCTCCCACAGGTTCCACAGGAACTACCATGGATCGTTTCATCCTCCCGCAATATAGCTTTGACGCATTGACTTATGCGGCTCCGGATATGGGTTACGGTCCAATCATATTCTACTATCTTCGGCATGATGCTATAGGTCTATCGACTTTTGGCACCATTACGCCAGGCGGAGTCGTTGGCGTAGTTGCCGATGAAAAGGTTGTTGGCACAAATTTTGATGCTTTGACATTTTCGGCCACGGATGTTGGCTATGGGGCTAATTTGTTTTATTATGTTCGCCATGACACCAACTGTAATTCTATCTTTGGGACGATTGATCCTGCCCAAGGTGGGCCGGTCACTGATCGTTTCACCATCGGTGAGGGTGTGGATGCGCTGGTCTTTACGGCCACGGATGTGGGGTATGGAGCGGATAATTTCTATTACCTCCGCCATGATAGTGCTGGCAATTCCACTTTCGGCACCATCTTTGTCACTGGGTTGATTAATGGAAACGTAACTGATCGTTTTGGCGTTGGCACGAATGTCGCGGAACTGTGCTTTACGACCACGGACGTGCTCTACGGACCTAATTTGTTCTACTACCTTCGAGGAACGCCGAAATCTGGCTGCGCACAAGTTACCTTTACCACCAACAGTATCACGAGTTTTGCCACCAACAGTGTAATAGACGACACTACAAACATCGTGTTCAGCCTTATTACTAATAATATTGCGATAATTGATACAAACATGGCTACCTCGTTCAACACCAACATCGTGACGAGTTTCAGCACAAACAGCTTGATGGACTTCACCACCAATAAAGTGACTAGCTACATCACCAACACCGTTTCGTTATTTATAACCAATACGTTGACAGCATTCAGCACCAACATTTTGACTGAGGTCAGCACCAATAACGTGATAGACTTTGCCACCAATAATGCGATTAGCTTCGTTACCAACACCGTCACAATTTATGCAACAAACATGGTGGCGGACTTTGCCACCAACACCGTGACAAGTTTTGGCACCAATAGTTTTAGCACTTTTATTACCAACGGAGTGATCACCTACAACACCAACATGATGGCCGCCGCCACAACCAATCTAGTCACGGCTAGTGGCACGGATGTTTGTCAAGCCCGCACCGTCACAGCTACCGCCAATTGTTCCGGGGCCGCTGGCCAGTTTGTTCCGCTCATTATTGGCGGCGGCGGGGTTCCGCAACCTCATTTAAGCAACGGGAATTTTAACTGGTCATTTATAACCCAGAGCCAGACGTCATATGTCGTCCAATATAAAGCTTCGCTTGGCGACCCGCTGTGGACAGACCTGCAGACCGTGGCCGGCACAGGCAAAATCGTAACCATCTCGGACGCGGTGGCCGGTAGGGCCGCAGGTTTCTATCGGATTAAAAGTATGCCACAATAAGACTGTCGCTGGCTTGGCGACAACGCAATCCAAAGTTACGTTAAAGGGCTCGGCGAGGCAGTGTCTTAATAGTCTAAAGTTGAGTTTCTGTTGCGCGCCGGGGGCACATAGGCGACGAAGCCGCTGGCATTGGCGTCGAACTGGTAAGGACTAGAGGCGTTCTAGAAACCAGATAGCGTATTGTGCGTGTAAGAAGAATCCATGGCAATCGGTGATGGCAATCGCGGCAAAAGCTTGGGCGGCGGCGCGGAGCAAATCCTCACCAGTGCGCGGGGCCAAGCTCCGCAGCAGTTGTTTGATCTTGCTCCACATGTTTTCAATCGGGTTAAAGTCTGGCGAATAAGGCGGCAGATACCGCAACCTGGCACCGGCGGACGCGATCGCCTCGCGAACCCTAATTACCTTGTGGGTGGTCTGTTTATCCAGAATTACCAAAGCTGGCGGCTACAGTGTGGGCCCTAAGCCTTGGCGCACCCATGCGAGAAACATCTCGCCATCCATGGTCCCGTCAAACAACTACGGAGCGCAAGGTCCGCTCAAACGCACGGCGGCGACGAGCGTGCTGATTTGATAATGTCC
>CAJAQO010000016.1 GCA_903944085.1 uncultured Verrucomicrobia subdivision 3 bacterium | reverse complement strand
CGCGAACAAAAAACTCGGCGGCTTCTCCGGCGGCTTGAATTGGAAACGTAATTTGCTCGCGCGGGAAGGCATTCGTTTTTAACTGCCAGGCTGGGACTGCCGATTTCGGCTGAGTTGCAATTGTGTTTCAGCCCGGCGCATGGGTCGCTGAATCGCTTTGATCGGCGCGGCTATTTTTGCTTTCAATCCGCTCGCCGCGACCGGCGGCTTGCAACTGGCGCGTGACTTCCTCGATCCAGCCGCCGCCCGGCTGCGCATACGGCCGGAAAGTTTCGAGGCTGCCTTCACGGTCGTTGTAATAAAGCGCGCGATGCAAGCCGAGCGTGGCGGCAGCCGGCGAGTCAATCAAGCTGGCCGAGTCGCTCGCGCTCATCTGGAACACCACGCGCATTTCAAATTCGCTCAAAGTCTTCCGGCCCAGACAGCGGCTCACGTTGTTGTAAGTGTCACAGGTGGCAATGACGTGGATGCCGCGCGCCGAACCTTCGGTGATGAGGGTCAATAAAATGGCGGCGGGATTCGGGGCGTCGCTGCCGCTGCTCGAATAACTGAATTCGTCCTCCTGCCGCAGTTTCTTGAAATTTTGCAGGCCCTGGATCAGCACAAAAATTTCCGGGCCGGCCGACTCATTTTCCGCGCGCCGTTTCAATTCCTCCGCCAGACCGGTCATCACTTCGGCGAGCTTGCTGTTGCTGCCTTGAACGGTTTCGTGCGGCACCGCCTGGATGAGTTGCTGCA
The DNA here is from genome assembly GCA_903944085.1 of uncultured Verrucomicrobia subdivision 3 bacterium. GTDB lineage: Bacteria > Verrucomicrobiota > Verrucomicrobiia > Limisphaerales > UBA11358 > UBA11358. Next base: position 1,259 of record CAJAQO010000016.1, on the reverse strand, counting down.
AAAATTCGCGCTGCGGAAATCCCGGCGGCGTGCTGTCCAGCACCACAAAACGCGCGGCAGCTTTTGGAAACTGCGCCGCCAGCGAAACGAGCGCCACGGATAAAATCGTCGCCGTGCGTTCCTCGCTTTGCGCCACGACCAGCAAATTGCCGCCGCTCTGCCGTCGAAAAACCGCCTCGGTCGGACCTTTGATGGAATTCGGCGCGCCGAGCCAGATGCTGGCTTGCGCGGGTTTTTGCGTCGCGGGTTTTTGCAGTGCGAGCTGCAATGGAATATTTTCCGCCACATCCGCCGGCGCATTGCCTTCGAACACGATCGGGCCGGGATATTGGTTTGGATTCAGATCGGCGCGCTCGCGGATTTTCGCCAGCCAGCCGTCGCGCGTTTTGTCGGACAGCCAGACGGCTTGAAACGGGCTGTTGCCTTCGATGGAACCGGCGGCATCGTTGTAAATGCCTTCGCCGGGCCGCGAGAGCAGGCGCGGCGCGGGATTGTCCTGATCCATGATCAAATACGCGTCGGCCTCGTTGCATTGCAGCGCAATGCGGATGACCATTTGCCCGAGCGTCGCGCGCGCGAGCGTGTAAGCGCCGCCCAGCGTCTGCGAACCAAGAATGACATGAATGCCGAACGCGCGACCTTGGCGAACAATGCGATCCAGCAGCACCGCTGCGCCTTGCGACACGCGATCTTCCTCGGTGAAAAATTCCTGAAACTCGTCAATCATCAAGAGAGCACGAGGCATCGGTTCGCCAACGGGTTGCGAAGCGGTGGCCGTCCGCAAGGACCGTTTGTAGCCGGCCAAATCCTGCGCGCCCACTTTGCGGAACAAATCGCCGCGGCGGCGCAGTTCGTCATCCACGCGCTGCAACACGCTCAGGCCAAATTCGCGGTCGCTTTCGATGGCCACCACTTTTGCGTGCGGCAAACGCCGGCTGCCGTAGCATTTGAACTCGACACCTTTTTTAAAATCCACCAGATAAAATTCCACCTGCTCCGGACTGCACCGCAGCGCGAGATTCGTGATGATGACGTGAAACAAAGTGGATTTGCCAGAGCCGGTTTTGCCGGCGAGCAGCGCGTGCTGGCGCGTGCCGCTGCCGATTTCCAGATACTGGAGTTTCGTCGCGCCGGAACGGCCGATGGGCACGCGCAACACCTCGGTGGTTTCCTCCGTCCAAATATCCGCTTCTGCCGGCGCGACCTGCTCGAACGGCACTTCGACGCGGTTGGAATTTTTGCTGCGCTCGCCGATGTCG
>CAJAQO010000015.1 GCA_903944085.1 uncultured Verrucomicrobia subdivision 3 bacterium | reverse complement strand
TCGTTGCTCTGCTCAATGATGGCCTGCAACGTGCGGGTGATGCCGATGCCGTAACAGCCCATCACGCTGGGCTTGCGCGAACCGTCCGTGTCGAGAAAGGTGGCGTTCAATTTCTCGCTGTATTTTGTGCCGAGTTTGAAAACGTGGCCGACTTCAATCGCGCGGCGGATCTTCAGCGGCTTGCCGCATTTCACGCACGGCTCGCCGGCGCTGACAGTGCGCAAATCAAACCACGCGGTCACCTTGATGTCGCGCTCGATGGAAACATTTTTGAAATGGAAACCGTCCTCGTTCGCGCCGGTGGTCATGTCGTTCGCACCGTGCAAGCGCTCGTCGGCAAAAACTTTCACGTCTGCCGGGACATTCACGACGGCACCAAGCGATCCCGGCTTGGCACCCAGCAGCGGCAAGATCTCTTCCACCGTGGCCGGACGCGCGGCGACAGCGCCGGTCTTGGCCAGCAACTTCGTTTCATTCAACTGATCGTCGCCGCGAATCAAAATGATGATCGGCTTGCTGTCGGCGATGTAAATGAGCGTCTTGATCTGGCGGTTTGCCGGAACTTTGTAAGGCTCCTTGCTCAACGCCTCAATGGTGACGACGCCGGGCGTGGCAAATTTTTCAATCGCCGCGCCGATTTCGCGCGCGGCAGTTTTCGGAATGCCGCTGGTGGCTTTCTCGATATTCGCCGCGTAGCCGCAGGCTTCGCAAAACGCCACTTCGTTCTCGCCGGTCTCGGCGGGCACCATGAATTCGTGCGAATAATTGCCGCCGATCACGCCGGTGTCGGCCTCGACCGGAAACGCCTTCAGCCCGCAGCGCGCGAAGATGCGCGTGTAGGCGTCATACATTTTTTTGTAGCTGGCCATCGCGCCTTCGTCCGTGGTGTCGAAGGAATACGCGTCTTTCATGATGAATTCCTTCGCGCGCATCAGCCCAAAGCGCGGACGGATCTCGTCGCGGAATTTCAAACTGATCTGGTAAAAGTTCTTCGGCAACTGGCGGTAGGAATTGATTTCGTTCGCCGCCAGTGTGGTGATGACTTCCTCGGCGGTCGGGCTTAAAAACCATTGCCGGCCGGAGCTGTCCTTGACTTTGAATAAAACATTGCTGGCGGTTTCGGCGCGACCGCTCGCCTCCCAGATTTCCGGCGGCTGGAGCGCGGGCATGAGCACCTCGATGGCACCGGCACGGTCCATTTCCTCGCGGACGATCTGCTCCACTTTGCGCAACGCGCGCAGGCCGAGCGGCAGAAAAGTATAAACGCCGCCCGCGAGCTTGCGGATGAGGCCGGCGCGCAGCAGCAGTTTGTGCGAGACAATTTCCGCGTCAGCCGGCGCTTCGCGGAGGGTCGGAATCAAAGTTTGTTTCCACTTCATGTGAATGAGATTTATATTTTGACAACTGTGGAAAACCCTTTGTTTTCCTTTTATTTACGCGGGATTTTGAAGCCCTGCGCCCGTTTGGTCAAGACGCGAATAAAAACGCCTTGGCGAGCCTCTGGCGCACAGGAGCGCCCCATTTTTCGCGTCACGAAAATCACTTCAAACAATAAAAAACCTTGCTTTCCACGCACAACGGCGAAAAATCGGTTAAAACGCCACATTGTGAATTCCATTATGGAACTACACCCTCTTGAAGTCGCTCAAAAAGCTTGGACGGGCGAAATTAAAGAACAAGACGCGAGAGAATACCTGTTAAGCAAATCTCCGCGTGAAATTCTTGAGTTTCAAAACCATTTTCCACCCAACCAACATGCAACATCTC
>CAJAQO010000014.1 GCA_903944085.1 uncultured Verrucomicrobia subdivision 3 bacterium | reverse complement strand
GATCGGAATTGTTCTTATGAAAACGCCCAGAATTAACAGGCTTGCGCTGAAGGCTTTCACGCTGATCGAACTGCTGGTGGTGATTGCCATTATCGCCATCCTGGCGGCCATGCTGCTGCCGGCGCTGTCCAAGGCGAAGCAAAAAGCGTTACAAGCGTCCTGCTTTTCGAGCTCGAAGCAGTGGGGCTTGGCCGTTCAATTGTATGGCCCCGACAACCATGACGGGATACCGCGCGATGGCATGCCTTCCTCCGGCACCTATCCGGGCAGCGGCACTGACGGAACCCCGGATGATTTAAGCGCCTGGTTCAACTTGCTGCCACCGCTGTTGAGCGAGAAGCCGCTGACCGCCTACAACGCCCAAGTGGGCGGCAATCCGTTGAATAAATTCCCGCCGTTTAATTACACGCCGCCCGCTGGCTACATGGCGGCCAGCAAAATCTGGGAATGTGCCGCCGCCGACATGACCTTGGACCAGGCGCAGACGGTCATCACCGCCGGCGGCGGCTTGGGCTTTTTCAGTTATGCGATGAACATTGATTTGAAACGCGCCAACGATGGCACCTACACCGCCGTGAACAAATCGGGCACCTCGGTGGTCATGCCGAAAACCACCTCGTTCCGAAATCCTTCGGCGGTGGTGTTCATGTTTGACCAGGTGTTTAATCCCGTCACCGAAGTCGTGAACAGTTCGCCGCAATACAACTCCGTGAATCCGGCCGACCGCCAGAACAGTTTCGCCTCCCGGCATAACAACGGCGGAATCATCAGCTTCTTCGACGGCCATGCCGCCTATTTCAAATACAAATATATCCAAGGCAACCCTTCCACGGGCGGTGAGAAGGAGCCGCTGTTGCCGGATGTCATTTGGGACTGGCCCTATCGGCAACAATAATCAACTGTATAAACAATCAGGGCGGCCAGCGATGGCCGCCCTGATTGTTGGCATCTGGAAGGCGAGCCGGGCGGTGATGGCGACCTTGCCGTGTCAATCTTTCATAAAGCGCCGGCCTTTCCCGTCTGCGCCGGAGCTTTCCGCGCGTTCGCCGGACCCGTCCGCGTGAACGCAAAACCTTGTCCGGCGTTCGCACGAACGACTTTTGCGAACGCGTAAGTCGTCCGCGCGTTCGCCAAACCTGTTCCCGCTGTCGCACGAACGATTCTGACGACGACACGAACGACTTTGGCGAACGCACAAGTCGTTTGCGCGTTCGTCAAACCGATTCCCGCTGTCGCAAGAACGACTCTGGCGAACGCGCGAGCCGTTCGCGTCTGCACGCGGGTCATTCTGGTCGTCACCCAACCAATCCGCGCGACGACGCGAATGAGCTGGCCGAACGTGTGAATTAGTTTTTTCTTAACAAAAACATAAAGCGCGCTTAAAACTTCTTGACCCCCTTGCATTTCGGCTGGCGGGTTTGCTAGGTTTCATCCTCAGGGTGCGACGAAACCGGCCCGTCGCATGGCTGAACAGTGCCGGATGGCAAGCAAGCCAAACGGAAAGAAAATAAAATTATGGCACGAAAAAAACGCAAATCACCGGCCGTGGAACGCGCCACCAAGCGCGCCGCCGCCTTGAGCGCCATTGACCCGAAACTGGATCTCGGCAATGGCCTGACCTTGGATGCCTACAACGCCGCCATCACGGCCCATGCGGGCAACGTGGAGGCCTACAACACCAACCTGTCCAATCTGGACGTCTCGCTGACCAACATCAAGGCCAACGAGAAGGGGCTGGACCAGTTGTCCTCACGGATGCTCAAGGGCGTCGCCTCGAAATTTGGCGAGGACAGCGACCAATATGAGAAGGCCGGCGGCAAACGCACCAGCGAGCGCGTCCGCCCGCAACGTAAAACCACCGCCGTTGCGGCTGCCAAATAAACCCAACCGGCGGGGTTCGCCAACCGCCGCCGCGAAAATAATTCAAGGGCGGCCAGCAATGGCCGCCCTTTTTGTCGCCAAGTATTTTCCGCCGGCTCAAACCACGGCCGCAATCGCGTCGCCCATGGCGCGCGTGCCCACGCGGCGGACGTTCGGCTCGTTGGCGTTGAAAATGTCGCCGGTGCGGTGGCCGGATTCAATCGCATGCTGCACGGCGCTTTCAACCGCCGCCGCCGCGTCGTTCAAGCCGAAGCTGTGCCGCAGCATCAGCGCGGCGGACAAAATCTGCGCGATGGGATTGGCCAAATCTTTGCCGGCAATATCCGGCGCGGTGCCGCCGGCGGGTTCGTAGAAACCGAACGTCTGATTGCCATTCGTCGCGCCCAGGCTCGCGCTCGGCAACATGCCGAGCGAACCGCCGAGCGCGGCGGCTTCGTCGCTCAAAATATCGCCGAACATGTTTTCGCACAGCATCACGTCGAACTGCGTGGGCTTGAGCATGAGCTGCATCGCGCCGTTGTCCACGAACATGTGATCGAGCGCCACATCGGGATAATTTTTGCCGACGCGCGTGACGACTTCGCGCCACAAAATGCCGTTCTCCAGCACGTTCGCCTTGTCAATGCTCGTCAATTTCTTCCGGCGCAACTGCGCGGCCTTGAACGCGACGTGCGCGATGCGCTCGATTTCCGGCGTGGTATAAACCATCGTGTCAATCGCGCGAAAATTGCCGCCGCCGAGGTCTTCGGTTTTTTTCGGCTGGCCGAAATACATGCCGCCGGTCAGTTCGCGCACGACCAGAATATCAATGCCGTCGCCCTGCCGTTCCTTCGCGAGCGGACAGGCGTGCGAAAGAATTTTCGGCAGCTTCACCGGGCGCAAGTTGGCGAACAAACCAAATTCCTTCCGCAACCGCAGCAAGGCGGCGCGTTCGGGTCTTTCTTCTTTGGGAATCGTCGGATCGCGGTCCGGCAGGCCGACGGAACCGAAGAGAATCGAGTCGGACTTTTTGCAGAT
>CAJAQO010000013.1 GCA_903944085.1 uncultured Verrucomicrobia subdivision 3 bacterium | reverse complement strand
CCGAGAAAAAACGCGGACAACAATGTGGCGGCCACCCAGTTCATCAAAAGCGGACAATGTAAATTTTTGGCGACGGCAGGGCGAACTATTATTGCGCAGGGAGCGCATCAAACCGCCAGGTGCCGGGCTTGCCGCTTGGGGAGTGTGGATTTGCTTGGGCGCGGCCGGTCCCGTTTTTCGTCCGGCAGAAAACTGCGAATCCTTTCCGGCGGATCGCGATGGCCGCCGCGTTGCCAGTCGCGCCACAAGGTTTCCGCCGCGAGCTTGGTTTCGAGGTGCAATTCGCCGATGAGATATTCGAAAAGCTTTTCCGCCAGCCGCACCAGGGCGATCGTGTCGGTGCGGCCAAGCTGCGCGTAAAGCCAGTCGCTGAAGCCGAGGAAACTGGCGAAGGGCGATCCGGCGCGCCAGACCAGCGGCAAGGTCTCGGCGAAATTGCCGCTGTTGCCGACCAAGTCCCAGTATTTCGCGAAGCGGCGCAGGCGCTGCATCGTGGCGAAATCGAGCAGCGAGTTTTGCAAAATTTCGTAGGGCGGGTGCGCGTTGTAAACCATCTGCCACTCGGCGTCGTGCCGGACAATCGGCGTGCCGCGCAGGCGTTTCAAAATGCCGACTTGAATTTCCTGCGGGCCGAGCGCGATGAGTTGGTCGAAGCCGGCGGCAAAACTTTCCAGCGTTTCGCCGGGTAGGCCGACGATCAAATCCGCGTGGATGTGAACGCTGGTTTCCTTTCGCAGAAAGTTGAAATTCTCCGCCATCCGCTCGTAATTCTGCCGGCGGCTGATGAGCGAGCCGACTGCGGGATTGAAGGTCTGGATGCCGACCTCGAACTGCAGCGAGCCGGGCGGAAATTTGGCGATGACTTCGCGCAACTCATTTGGCAGACGGTCGGGAATCATCTCGAAATGAAAAAACATTCCCGGCTGGTGGCGGGCGAGGAAAAATTCCAGCAGCGCCTTGCTCGTGGCGATGTTGAGGTTGAACGTGCGGTCCACGAACTTGAATTGCTTCAAGCCGCGATCCAGCAGCCGTTGCATTGCGGGGAGAAATTTTTCCAGCGGCACCTGGCGCACGGGAATGTCGAGCGACGACAAACAAAATTCGCAGGTGAACGGGCAGCCGCGCGACGCCTCCACATAAATGATGCGATGTGCGATGTCCGTATCCGTGTAAAAATCGTAAGGCAGCGCGAGGCGTGAAAAGTCCGGCAGCTCCGCCGTGATGATTTTGGGCAGTGTGGCGGCAGGCATCTTGCCGGCAGTAGAGGGCGGCATCCTGCCGCCCGGGCTGGCACTCGGAAAGGTAGAATTTCTCGTGTTTTCAGCAAGCCGTTGGCCGGCCACACCTTTTCCGCCGGGCTGGAAGCCCGGCTCTATGGCAGGCAGGATGCCTGCCGCTACAAACTCCCGGCACACTTCGGCAAATTTCAGATCCGCTTCGCCGGTGATGACATGATCGGCCAGTGCCACGATGGGTTGTCCCTCGGTTTCGTAGCTCACTTCCGGGCCGCCGAGAAT
>CAJAQO010000012.1 GCA_903944085.1 uncultured Verrucomicrobia subdivision 3 bacterium | reverse complement strand
TAGCCCCGAACGCATACATGCCAGCGATGATCGGCGTGCCGGGATCGCCGATCATGATGCCCGAATCCGCCGTGGCCACCGACCAGCGCGGCATGCCGCCACCGTATTGAGCATCCAGCACGAGCGACTGCGCCATGTCACTGGCACGATCCGGATCCAGCACGGCGATCAATTGAACTTCGCTGCGGTAAATATCCCAGCCGGAAAACCAGCCATACTTGGTGTGTCCCGCGAAGGTGTGCACGTTGTTATCCAAGCCGGTGAATTGCCCATTCACGTCGCTGACCACGCTGGGCGCCTGCAAACAATGATACAACATCGTGTAGAAAGTGTTCACGTCCGCCGCCGCGCCGCCGGTCAATTGAATCTTGTTCAAGTAGCCATTCCAATTGGTGGTGGCCGAGTTCGTCATGGCATCAAAACCGGCGCTGGTGAAATTGGCGCTCGGACTCTCCGCCTGCAGGTTGGCCTGCGCATTGGCCACGCTGACGTAGGAAACCGCCGTCCGCGCCAACACCACGCCGCCGCTCGGTAAATTGAAATTAATGTAAGCCCCGCTGTGCGCACCCGAAGCGCTCGTGCCACTGGCCGTGTAGGTCGCCCCGCTCCACACCCCGTAGGCGGTGAAGGAATGATCGAAGACGATATCAAAATACATCTTTGCACTGGCCGTGCCGCACATGCCAGGCATTTGCGTCCAGCCGCTGATCTCATTTCCGGCGGCATTGATCTGGATCGAGGCGTTGATGGTGCCATTGGCGTCGCCGCCGGCATTGATGAGCATGCTGGCCGGATTGCCGGACGGATATGTGAAGCGCCCAAACCCCGTCCGGGTCGTCGTCGTCAGTTCAGTGCGAATGTTATTGTTGAACAGGACGGAGTAATATCCAGGCGAAGCCGATTCGTTGGCGTGCGTGAAGGTGGAAAAATAACTGGAGGTCACGTCCCAGTAATTGCTGCCGGTGTAGGGCGAACTGCTCAAGGTTCCCAGAAATGGTGTGAAGCCACAGTCGCCGCCAAAATTACAACCTGCCCCGCTGGCATGGGTAAGGCCGAACGCGCGGATCTGCGTGTCTGAGTAGAGATAGCCGGCTGGCCAATGGATCGTCGTGTCCGGACTCCACTGCACCATGCCGAACGGCGTCACGGAGCCGGGAAACAGATCCGCAGCATTGCCGCCGCCGCCCGTGCCGCAGAACAGGTTCACATTGGTGGTCAGGTTCTGAAGTGGATATGCTTGAAGCCGCATACCCAAACCGAGCAACGCCGCAAAGTTCACGGCCAGGAATGCGAATCTGTTCCGACAAATAGAATAACTGATATTTGCATTCATTTTTAATTTCACGCTCGAATTTATTTCTGAATATCTACCAGCATAACTAAAATTTTCTCGCAATAACTTTATCGGCGCCGCTGCCCTTCAATAAAAGCATCGGCATTATGATCCCGGCGCGTTTTTGAATCAATGACCTCAACTGCGGGTCTTCAGCCATGAGCGGCAGATAAGGATAGACCTGCGCGGAACTGTCACGCTGCCACATCGCGTCAATGTCGCCGGTGATGAGGTAAGCATCGGGACGGCCATTGACGATTTTAAAATCCACCGTGGTGTCCAGCGTGTTCAGAAAACAATTGCCGAACATCCACGCGAGGTCCTTGTTGCCGATAGTTGACTGCACCTTCGCAATGGCTTTTTCCCCGGCGGGGCAGGTGAATTTTCGTTTTGTTACGGGCTTGCGCACAACGGGAAAATTCGTTTCCGCCGCCCAACTGATTGTCGGCGCGAGTGCCAGTGCAGAAGCCATCACGGAAGTGTTACGGATGAATTCTCGGCGGTTCATGGGTTTGGATTTGGGTTAAGGAATAATTTATGATTTCAATTTTAATTCCAGTCAATTACGGATTGGATTCAAGGGGGCGCAGGCTAAATCCACCAGTGTAGGTCTTGCCCGGATTCAGGTAGATGAAATAATCACCAAACATCCCGTCGGCCAAGTCCTGTTCGATTGGCGCATTCAACGCGCTGGCATAGAGAAGCAAGCAATCTTTTTCAGCACGCCCACGGCTGTGCAAGGCAGTTCCATTGTTCATCAGGCAAAGACCATATTTTTCAACCGGCGCGGACATGGTCAGCCATTCCAGATCGCGTTTGGTGCTGCGGAAAGCCAGATCATCGGGACTGGCGGTTCCTTGCGTAGCACTAATATGACCTTTGGGATATTCTGTCCACAAACCATCGCGCCGCCATTGCATTTGGTTCAGCGATGTCGGCAGCGGCAATTCCAATCCCAATTCCCAAACCCGACCCAAGGCCGCAGTCCACTTCAATTGCCAGCTCACATCAATTTGTCCATCGGGACGAACCGTAAAATTTTCAACCAATGTGCCTTTCGAATTAGTTGATTCCACCAGCGAGACATCATTGGAAACGGTGATGATTACCCGGTCGCCTTCGGATTTTGCCGTCACGGTTGAATGTTTCAATTGGGCATCCTGCTTGCTGATGAGCGAATTCCTTGAATCTTCCCCGCCGGATCTCATCGGCTGACGATGAACGCCAAGGTTCAGAATAAAATTTCCCGCGATCAGCGGCTGGCCGTTGATTGTCCATGACTCAATGGCTCCATTGGTTTTATTGACGATGAATTCAGAATTGCCAGTTGAAACGCGGATTTGATTCCCGGTCTTTTTAAGTTTCACTCTTCCTGCGGCCTTTTTTGCCACAACCGGCGCCGGATGTTTCAAACCTTTAACATCTAGTCGCGTAAAATAAATGGAGCGTCCATCGGGATGAATAAATTCAAGCCGGAGGGAGTCCATGCCCGGTGTGGCGTCGAAATTCGCGGTGCCTGATGAACGGGGTGCGCAGGCGATTTGTTTTTCACCGTTCGCAAGCAGCCTGTCACCCGCAAACGCTTCCCAACGGCAAGTCAGTTCCGAAAGATCGGTGAAGGAATAACGATTTTGAACCGGCAAAGAAATCGTGTTGTTAACGATTTCAAAATCGCGCACGCCGACGACAACCGGATTATAAACCATCTTGACGTCAAAATACTCCGGCTTCACATTCCGGTAGCCGTCCACGAAACCCTTGAAATTATTTTGGCGGAGACCGTCGGAAGTGATTCCGGCGCGTCCGGGAAATTTATCGGCGAGACCCTGATCCTGCCATTCCCAAATAAATGCGCCAAACATCGTGTCCACCGGCCAGAGAAGATTCCATTGAAGCAGCAAGCCTTGTCCCCAGAAATCTTTCACGCCGGGGTCATAGTTCATCGTATTGGTGGTGTAGATGGTGTGCGGCCCTTCCGTGAGCATCGCCGGTTTGGTTTCGCGGTCTTTGCTTTTGATGATCCGTTTGATTTCGTCGGCGTGGGGATAATGAAAATCCAGCAGGTCAAGATTGGTATTGTCCGTGAACTTGGCCCCGGAAATAAAAGCCGGACGCGTCGGGTCCAATTCTTTGATCCGTTTGAAGCCGGCATTGTTCACCGGCCCGAAACCGCTTTCGTTGCCCATGCTCCAAGCCAGCACGCAGGGGCGATTTTTGTCGCGTTCGTAGGCTTCATCCGTCCGCTCCAGATACGCAGGCGTGTAAGATTGTTTTTTGGGATCAGCCCAGCAAAAAGGAATCTCATCCAAAACGTAAAAACCTTTTTCTTCACACAGCTCAAGGAAACGTTGCGCGTCAATGTAATGGCTGGTGCGAATGGCGTTGATGTTGTCCGCCTTGATGAGCGTCACGTCCGTCTGCCATTCTTCTTCTGTCAAAGCGTGGCCGCTGGCCGCCCATTCTTCGTGGCGGCAGGTTCCCGTCAATTTGACCGGCACGCCATTCCAATAAAGCACGCCGCCTTTGATCGCGATCTGCTTGAAGCCGAAACGTTCCTGCGTCCGCTCCACGACATTTCCATCAACGGCAAGCGTTGTGAGCAGGTAATAAAGATTTGGTTTTTCCGCCGACCACAATTTGGGCGACCCGACGGGCTGCGACAATTGCGTGACCGCGTTGCCGTTGGTGTCCAATTCGCCGGATTGCTTCATTTCCTGGACGCCAGCCTTGGTTCCATTGAATTGATACAACTGGCCGGTCAATTCAAAATGCTGACCAGGCTTTCCAGCCACTTTTACTTCGGCTTTTAAGTTCGCGGCTTTGTAGTCATCGTTCAAGTCCGTGACAATTGTGACATCATCCACATGAGTCGGCGGAATGGCGACAAGATAAGTCTCGCGATAAATGCCACCCAGCGCCCAGTAATCGCCGGTGTCGAGGTCAACCGAATCTGAATTCTTGCAAACGCGGACGGCGAAAAGATTTTTTTCGCCCGGCTTGATGAAATCAGTGACATCCAAATCAAACGCCGTGAAACCGCTTTCATGATAACCAACGCGCTGGCCGTTAATGAAAACTTCTGCCGTGTCGAAAACGCCGTCAAAGTGCCATAACACACGCTGGCCGACAAAACTCGCCGGCACGTCCATCACGCGCCGATAAAGGCCCACCGCATCATCCGGTTGGTCGTAAGTCGGCTTGGAAAAACCTTCGACTTCCCAGTTGGCGGGCACGGGAATCGTGGTAAAATCTTTGTCATCAAAATCAACCTGGCCAAAACTGTCCAGCATGGCTTCTTTTGAATCGAGTCGGGGATTCCATGCAACTACTTTGCCATCCCGCAATACCATGACTCGAATATGGCGGATGAAAGCCCACTTGGTGTCGCCTTGGGCATTCTTTCCATCGGTGAATGTCACCCGGACATAACGACATTCCGTGGGCGTCATCGTGATGTCACCATTCGCCG
>CAJAQO010000011.1 GCA_903944085.1 uncultured Verrucomicrobia subdivision 3 bacterium | reverse complement strand
GCGCTGATCTCGAACAACAGTTGGAATTACGGCACGACGGAATATGACCTGGCGGCGGCGAGCTACGACGCAGCCACGCGCGATGCGCTGCCGGGCGTGACCGGTTCGCAGCCGGTGCTGTTTGTGTTTGCGGCGGGCAACGCGGGCAACGGCGACAACAGCGGCGCGGAAGGCGCAGGCGACACGATTCTCTCGCCCGGCACGGCCAAAAACGTCATCACCGTGGGCGCGCTGGAACAGTTGCGCAACATCACGAACATCGTCACGCTGAGCATCACGCCGGGCACCGGCACCAACGGGCCGACGACGAACCAGGTGGCTTACTGGCTGACGGCGACAGATTCCGGCGACCAGGTGGCGTGGTATTCTTCGCGCGGCAACGTGGGCATCGGCACGGAAGGCGTCAGCGGCCGGTTCAAGCCGGACGTGGTTTCGCCGGGAACGTTCGTGGTATCTACGCGTTCCGCGCAGTGGGCCACCAATGTCTATTACAACCAGACGAACATTCTGGAGACGGATTACACGGACCAGATCGTGCAGACGAACGGCATGGTGTATTACAACCAAGCGGTGCCGCCGAACGCCATCGGCGTGGTCATCAGCATCACGGCGAACCGGTTTTCGCCGAATCCGTTTCCGCCCAACCTGCCGATTTATTTGAAGCAGACCAGTTTTCCGACCACGAACAGCTTTGATTTCATGACGGCAAAGGACGGGCTGGACATTCCGCCGGACGCGGCTCCCATCGCGACGTATCTAGGCAACGGCTTTTCCTTCGCGGTGGGCAACACCAACAGCTTTTCGGTGAATTACAATTTGTCGGTGCAGGTGCTGACGACGAACAGTCTGGGCGATTTGGAAGCGGTGCTGATGGGGATGAATGAACAGCTCGCGCCTTACTACCGCTATGAATCCGGCACGAGCATGTCGGCGGCGGATGTGTCCGGCGTGCTGGCGCTGATCCAGGATTATTTCACCAACCAGCTCGGCCTCACGCCCAGCCCGGCGCTGATGAAAGCACTGCTCATCAACGGCTCGCGGTCGGTGGCCAATTACGGGCTGGCGATCACGAACGGCATCAACTTTCAAGGCTGGGGCTTGGACAACATCCAGAGCTGCGTGCCGGTGGGCGGCATCGCGGCCATTCCGCCCAGCGGCACCACGCCCGAAGGTTCGAGCTTCTTTGCGGACCAGAATCCGAGCACAGCGCTGGCGACCGGCGACAGCCATACTTACACGGTGACGATCAACCCGGATCCGAACGCGTTCGCGCAGTATTTCCAATTGCAGGCGACGCTGGTGTGGACGGACCCGCCCGGCGATCCCGCCGCCGCGATCAAGCTGGTCAACAATTTGGATCTCATCATCACCAATATGGACACCGGTGATATTTATTTCGGCAACGACATTCCGCCGGACCTCGGTTTCAGCGAGCCGTGGAATACGAACAACCCGCCGAATCTGGACACGATCAACAACGTCGAAAACATTTTGCTGCCGCCGCTGTTGGCGGGCCATTATTCCGTGACCGTGTTTGGCCGCGGCGTCAACGTCAATGCCGTCACCGCGCAGACGAACAACGCGGCGGGCCAGTATGCGCCGAACATCGTGCAGGATTACGCGCTGGTGGTTTCCGTGGGCGAAGGCGAAGTGACGAACGCGTTCACCGTGACGGACAACGGCATCAGCTCCAATCCGACGGGCGACCAGTTGATCACACTGGTCACGTCCACGAACACGCCGCTGTTCAACCAGTTTGTCGGCGCGAATTCGCCGCTGCTGGGCACGAACACGCTGCCGCTCGGCACCAACACGATTTGGGGTCCGAACGGCGTGGTGACGATCGGCATGACGAACCAGTGGCATTTTTACATCGTGACGAACACCGGCCCGGCGGCGGATTACACGAACGCGGGTTTCATCACGTTCGACGCCTACAACCTTTCAATTCCGCGCATGGGGGTTTATGCCGACAGCGTGGCCAACGCCACGCGCCCGGAGGCGGACATTGATTTGTATGTGACGACGGACCCATCCATCACGAATTTGAATCCGGTGGCGATTTCCAACTGTCTGGCGGGCATTGACACAAAGGCGAGTTTCAGCAGCTCGTCGCTCACCTCGCTCGGGACGGAATTTGTCTTCTCCACCAATTCCTCGCCGGGCGACATTTATTATGTCGGCGTGAAGTCTGAAGACCAGATGGGATCGGAATACGCCTTCCTGCCGATCTTCACGGACATTCCGTTCAGCAGTCTGGATCAAAACGGCAACCTGGTGATCAACGGGTTTCCGCTGCCGCAAAACATTCCCGACGGCAACAACGCGCATCCGGGCGTGGCGCTGGCCTTCGGCGCGGCCGAAACGACGATGGTCGTCCAAAAGGTGACGGTGACGAGTTTGAATGAACATCAGAATTTCGGCGACCTGTTCGGCGCGCTGACGGCCAACGACCAGAACGTGGTGCTGAACAACCACGACGGGTTTGGCAACACCTACGGCGCGTTGCCGAAAATTTATGATGACAGCCGCAACCCGGCGGCCGGCACGACGAATTCCGACGGGCCGGGCACCCTCGTGAGTTTTCGCGGGAAGAAGCCGCTCGTGTGGATTTTGAGCGAGATGGATAATTCGCTGACGATGACGGGCCGGATCAGCCAGTTCAGCCTGGTGATACAGCCGCACCGCGATTTGACCGGTTTGGGCATTTACGCGTGCGTGCCACCGGGCGGCTGGTTCATTGATTATGTGGACGCGCCGGCGGGCTACACCAACGTGACGTTTTACGCGACCAACACGACGCTGCCGTCGGCCACACCGCCGCTGCAGATGTATGAAAAATTCGGCAATGATCCGACGCTGACGGATTTCGACCAGATGGACTGGCTCACGAACGGGGCGCCGCCGGGCAATTCCATTTCCGTCGGACCGCCGCTGGCGATGGGCGCTTATTTTATCGGCATCTTCAATCCGAGCAGCACCGAGCAATGCTTCTATCTCCGCGCGACGCTGGGTGCCGGCTCGGCCGTGGACGTTGATTTCAACTTCATCGCCAGCTCGGGCCAGCCGCTGTCCGATGACGCCGTGACGCCGGTGCCAACCGTGCCGTATTTCACGAACGCGGCCACCCCGGGATCATTCATCCAGGTGCCAGTCACGGTCACACAACTGGTGGCGTCGGTGAACGTGGGCCTGGTGATCAATTCGCCGCGCATTTCGGATTACACCTTCACGCTGGTCAGCCCCACCGGCCAGCGCGTGCTGCTGATGGAAAATCGCGGCGGCGGCGACACCAACGGCGCAGGTGAGGTGTTTGTCTATACCAACGTGCTGAACTCCACGGCCACCGGCGGCGCGGCGGCCCAGACCAATTTCCTGCCCGTTTCACCCCTCGGCATGACCGTGCCGATCACCTACAACTTTTACACCGTGGTGGACGAAATGACGGTTTACGAGGGAACCAATAATTTTGGGCCGGGCACCCTGCTGTTTGACACCGGCTTCACGAACAATGTTCCCATTGGTGGCGGCGCGCAAAACACCCAGCCCGTGACCATCAATGTCAATGTTCCGGCCGGCGTCAGCTACATCACGATCATCATGAACCAGTTTGGCAATCCGTTTGCCGCCGGGGGCGATGCGTGGATCTACACCGCAGGAGCACCGATCACGAACTATGAGTATCTGACGTTCACCGACGACACCAATCTCGCCACGGTGCCGATCAAGTTTGCGCAGCCGCCGTTCAGCTTCACGGAATTGTCGAGCAACTACACGCTGTCGGATTTCAACCTGGTGACCAATGGCGATTTCCGCGCGCCCACCAACATCTATGACGCGTTCGGCGGCTGGAACGTGCCGACCAACGTGGTGACGGTCTCGACGATTGCAACCAACAACACGTTTGTTTTGGTCACCAACACCGTGGTGCTGACCAATAATCTGGTGAGCGTCGTCACCGATCCGTCCACCTCGCTCACCGGCGACGCGGGCGGCAGCAATTATCTGGCGCTGGCCAACGGCACGATCACGCGCGCGATCGCCACCGTGCCCGGCCGGAATTACAACGTGACCTTCTGGTATCGCGGCCCGGGCATCGAGGGCTGGTGGCGCGGCGAGAACGGCGCGAACGACAGCTCCGACCCCGAAAACAACAACAACAACGGCACGCTGATCGGGCGCTTCAATTTCCCGGCGGGCGAAGTCGGCCAGGCCTTTGAGTTTGAAGACCAGGGCAACACTTACCAGTTCGCCGGCACGAACACTTATGTGCAGGTGCCCGCCTCCGCGTCGCTGAACGTCGGCGCGGGCGGCGGATTCACCGTCGAGGGCTGGATCAATCCCACCAATTTGACGCGGCCGCAGCCGCTCGTCGAATGGCTGGCGCACGTGCCGACCAACACGGCGGTGACCAACATCGTCATCGTGCAAGGCCCGGTGCTGAATCCGGCCACGGGACATTATTATTACCTGCTCGCGGCGACGAACTGGTTCACGTCGGAACAATGGGCGTTACAACTCGGCGGGAATCTCGCGACCATCGAAACGGCCAATGAGGAAAACTGGGTTTATGACACCTTCACCGCCTATGGCACGCTGAACCGGGATTTGTGGATCGGCCTGCGCACTTCGCCGAACCCGCCGGAATTTGTCTGGGCAACCGGCTCGACCAATGTGGCCTATACGAACTGGCTCGCGGGCCAGCCAGGCTCGGCCTGCGTGGGTGATCAATTTGTGGCGATCATGGGTCCCACCAATGCCTTTCCCGGTTTGTGGAGTTTGGCGAACAACACGCGGCAGATGTGCAATGGCGCGACCAATCCGATTTACGGCGTGGTGGAAGTGGCGAACATTCCGACCAACGGCGTGCAGTTCTGGATTTCCGGCACGAACTGGACGCCCGGCGAAACGAACATTCTCCAAGGCTGTTTGTATGCAAACATCGTGGACACGAATTTTGTATCGCATGAAATTTTCTCCGCGCCCGGCCTGCTCACGAACAATGTGTTTCAACATGTGGCGCTGACTTACAACACCAACTCCGGCATTGCCGCGCTCTATCTCAACGGCACCAATGTCGCGACGACCAATCTCGGCGTGTTCGTGCCCAAGACCGACGGCGACCTGCTGCTCGGCTGGGACATGAGCCGTTACACAAATAATTTCTACGGCGGCGAGATGGATGAAATGAGCGTCTATTCCCGCAGCTTGTCGCACGCGGAAATTTCCGCGATCTACAACATCTCCGCCGGCACCACCAACCGGCTGCTCGGCAAGTTTGATCCGACGATTACGCCAGCCATCGGCCTCGCGGAAGCGCTGGTTTCCTTCGGCCCCAACAGCAACGTCATTTTTGGCGTGAACAACCAATGGTCGGTGAACAGCTTCACGTTCACGGCCACGTCCAATTCGATGCCGCTGCAAATTTCCGGCATCGAGCCGGGCATCCTGCTGGATGCCTTCGCAGTCAACGAGGCGCCGGAAACCAATCTTTATTATTTTCCGGAGGAAGCACTGGCATCGCTCACCGGCAATTCCGCCGCCGGCACTTGGACGATGCAAGTCTGGGACAACCGCGCCGGCGCCTTTATCACCAACGTGGATCAACTGGTCAACTGGCAGCTCTCTTTTGTGCTGGAATCCAACGCGGTGATTTCCGCCACGCTGCCGCCGCAGACGCCGGTCACCACCACGGTGCCGTCGGGCCAGTTCGTTTATTACGCGGTGACGGTGCCGCAATGGGCGCATTTCGCGACAAACATTCTGGTCTCGTCCAGCCTGCCGGTGGATCTGTGGTTCAACGCGACACAGCCGCCCACCGGCCAGGATCCCAATGACTATTCATTGTTGAACCCAACGCCGGCCACCAGCGGCTATGGCGTGCCAATTCTCGTAACCAATGCCACGATTTCCGCGACGCAGTTGCCGCTGACCAACAATGCGACTTACTATCTCGGCGTCAAAAACAACAACGCGCAGTCGGCCACGGTGACGTTGGAAGTGGATTACGACATTGTCGCGCTGACCAACGGCGTGCCGTTCACCAGCGTGCTGAATACGAATGAATATAATTCCCTCCGCTATTTCGCGTTTGATGTCAGCTCGAACGCCTACGAAGCGACGTTCCAACTGTTGAAGATGAGCGGCAATGCCGACCTGGTGGTTCGCAAAGGCGTGCCGCTGCCGACTTTGGGCAGCGCCGATTATGGCAGTTTCAATGTCGGTAATCTCGATGAAACCATTTACGTCCTCACCAATTCTTCGCCGGTGCCGCTGTCGGCCGGGCGCTGGTATCTCGGCGTAATCAAACGTGACACCGGAAAGATCAGCTACAGCGTGCTGGCCAAGGAATTGGACCTCGCCAACAACGTGCCGACAATTATTAATTTAACCAACGGCGTGCCGTTCAACTGGACGGCCGGACCGGGCGCGGAACTGACAAATTTCTTTAAGTTCCACGCCACGAATTCAGTCGTGGGCGGAACGAATTATTATATCCAGGCGCTGCGTTTTGAATTGTATAACCAGACCGGTGACGGCGATCTGACGGTGCAGACCAATGCGCTGCCGCTCGCGCCGCAGTTCCTGCAAACCAGCCAGAATAGTCAGCGCAATCCGGAGCTGATCTTCATCGGCACGAACAGCGTGCTGACCAATCTCGCGGCCGATTGGTATCTCGGCGTGCCGAACAACGAGGTCACGAACATCAGCTACACGATTATTGCGGAGATTGAAACCAATCTGTATTTCCCGGCGTTTCCGGAGGCGCAAGGCGCGGGCCGCAGCGCCCAAGGCGGTCGTTACGGCGATGTTTACCACGTCACCACGACGAGCGATTACGGCCCCGGATCATTGCGCGACGCCGTCAGCACCACCAACCGCACGGTCGTCTTTGACATCGGCGGCACCATCACGCTGGGATCACCGCTGGTCATTGCGAATTCGTATCTGACCATTGCCGGGCAGACCGCGCCCGGCGGCGGCATCACCGTGGCGGGCGACATGACGACTGTGCAATCCGCGCATGACGTGATCATCCGCGATGTGCGTTTCCGCCCAGGCGTGGTGGCGGGAGCAGGTGCGACCAACACGGCTGCAGCCTGGGCAAACGGTTTTGAAAACGGAGTTAGTTCTACAATCTTTGCCGGAAGTTATTTTGCCGGCGGCTGGGTGGTGGAATCTGGCTCAATTGATTGGCTGAATAGTTATGGCCCCGGTTATGCTGGGAGTAGCTGGTATATTGATCTGGATGGCAATAATCCAGGAGTAATTTCTACAAACATTGCCACCGTTCCAGGTGTGACCTACACGCTTGCTTTTGCATATACCAAAAATCCAAACGCGGTTACTACGCCGCTAGCCCAGCTTTGGGTGAATGGCAACCCGCAGGAAACTTTGACCGCAAACATTGCCAACTCCATGGGGAATCTTAACTGGCAAACTACTTCCTATGTGTTCACGGCCACTTCTCCTTCCACTGCACTGGCTTTCCATTCTGCCGATGTGAGCGGTGCAAGCGGCGTCTTCTTGGACGCAGTGAGCCTGACGCCAAACCTGTCCACAACTGACACGGGTGATTCATTACAATTCTTGAATGCCTCCAATGTCATTGCCGACCACATTTCCGCCGCGTGGAGCGCGAACAATCTGGTGTCCGTCTTGAACTCCTCCAATGTCACCGTGCAATGGTCTATCATGGCGGACAGCTACTACAGCACCAACACATCCGGCGGCTTCGGCTCGCTGCTGCGCGAAGGCGGCGGCACGTTGAGCTTCCATCACAACCTGTATGCCGACAATTACAGCGACAACCCGCGCGTGGGCGACAATCTCACCCTGGACTTTGTCAACAACGTTATTTACAACTGGGGCGTCCGCTCCGGCTTGAGCGGCGGCACGAACGACTTTGATTACAGCCCCTACGGCTGCACCAACTCATTGAACTACGTCTGCAACTATCTTATCGCCGGCCCGGACACGGCGCGATTTGCAATCACCAACTATAACATAACCAACATCGCGTTCTTTGGCGGCGGGACCAACAATCAGGCGGCCAATTGGATTTTCCAGACGAACAACTTCATGGACAGCGACACCAACCGGGTGCTCAACGGCGCGAACACGGTCTGGGGCATGTTCACCAACCAATACACGCGGTTCAGCCAGGCCTTCCCCACGCCGCCCGTGCCGACGGATGAGGCGTTTATCGCGTATGAGCGCGTGCTGGATTTTGCCGGTGTGAACCTGATGCAGCGCGATGCAACGGACACGAACATAGTCACCAAGGTGCGCTACCAGACCGGCTCGCTGACGCCGACGCCGCCTACCTTGTCCGGAGCGATTGCGTGGTGGCCGGGCGAAAACAACGCCGTTGACATCATTGGCACCAACAACGGCGT
>CAJAQO010000010.1 GCA_903944085.1 uncultured Verrucomicrobia subdivision 3 bacterium | reverse complement strand
CTTCGGGAATCTTGATGCCGGCGCTTTCGCAGGATTCCAACACGTCGAGCGCCTGCTGGTCATTCGCGGCGAACACCGCGAGCGGCTTGCCGGCCTGTTTCATCTGGGTGGCCAGCCATTTGCGTTTCCGCTGCCATTCCTGCTTGCCGGTGGCGTAGGATGGCGATTCGAGCCAGCGCAGCCAGGTGCAATTATGACCGCTGTCGCCCAGCACTTTGAGGAAACCCGCGCCGCGCTCTTCGTAAGACCAGTTGTTGGCGTCGCTGTAAAAGCAAAAATTGGTGAAGCCGCGCGTGAGAAAATGTTCCGCCGCGAGTTTGGCGGCGTGGGCGTGATCTTCCAGCACGCGGGGAAATTTCAACTGCGGCCGGCGAAAGCTAAAGTCCACCGTCGGCAGCTTGGCGGAACTGACGAAGTCCGCCAAGTCATCGCCCGCGCCGAGCCAGGCGAGAATGCCGTCGCCTTCCCAGCCCCAGGGTATGACTTTCTCGCGAGTGTAATCGGCGTAAAGATGCCAGCCATGTTCCTGTGCATATTTTTCAATACCCTGGTGCAGCCGGTAATCATACCAGCCCAACGCGAGCAGCACGCGTTTTTGCTTTCTGGCCATGAACCCAGAAAATAATCATTGGCCCGTGACGCACAAGCACGAAAAAACCGGAGGGCAAAATCTTCAAAGAATTTGCCCTCCGGTCGGACGCGCGGGGTGTTTCCGCCGGAAATATCTTAGTGGTCGTGGCAACCGCAGCCGCCATGGCCGCAGGAGCTTTCCAAGTCTTCCGCGCTGGGGATGCGGCCGAGCTCAATCGTCTTCGCCACGGTTTTCTGAACCGAATGTTGCAGATCGTGCATTTCCTCCTGCGCATCCAGGAAGCCGGAGGCGACGGGGTTTTTCAACAGCGCGTCCCGGTCTTTTTCAAACGCGGAGATTTCCGCCGGTTCCAGCGTCTCGCCGCTGTGCTGCTTTTCCTGCAGCGCCTGGCCTTTGCTCATCAGCGATTCATAGGCTCCGCGCGCCGAGGCGTCGGCCAGGAAAGTGTCAATGCGCTGGCGGATGCCACCGGTCTGGAGTTGTTCGAGAATGGCTTCGCACAGCTCGTTCGTTTTCGTTTCAATTTTTGTAGGCATAAATTTTGCGGCGAGAATAAACCATATCCGGCGGCGAAAAGCAAATGCCAATGCGACCAGCAGTGGCCTCAAGCCGAAATCCGAAATCAAGCAACCACGGCGGGTATAATCCCCGACCTTGCGGAAAATATTGACCCGGGCAATGGCTGGCCGGGGATCAGATAGTTTGTGTGTCCCGACCAGACAACCATTGCCCGGTTGCGGACTGGCTACCGCCAGCCGCAAAGCCTCAAGCTGAGGCCTGCCACCAAAGTTCCTCGCTGCACGCCGCCTCTGTCAATGGTGGCCGAACCGCCGGCTGAATTCTAATCCCGAACCTAATCGTCATCGTAAGCTTAATTCGTTTCAAACCACGATTACGATTAAAATTAGGGCCGCACCCAACCGCAAAGTTCACGTCGCCATCAGTGTCACCGTGGCGCTCCACGCGCTGTATTGCGTGGAGCCGCCGACGGCGCGGATGCGCACGTTATAGATCGTGCCCGGCGTGAGGTTCGTCAGGACGATGTTTTTGGTGTTCGGAAAGATGCCCGCCTCCAGCCACGGCCCCGCGCCGATGGCATACTGCATTTGATACGCCTTCGCATTGGTCACCGCCGTCAGCCAGACCGCCAGTTGCGTGGTCACAGAGTTGTCCAGGGTGAACACCGGCTGGTCCAGCGGCATCGGGGTGGTGTTGGAATTGACAATGTCAAAGCCGGAAGTCAGCACCTGCGACGCCGTCAGGGTCGGCGCCAGGCTTTGGACATACGCCGCCCATTGGCGCATGGCCGACACCAAAGCATCCCGGGCCTCGGTTTTCAAGGCCGTGTTGAGCTTGCCGCCTTGGGCCGACGCCGTGATGGCATTTTGGAAGGCTGTCTGCAACGCCGTAAAGACTGCCATGGTCACCGGGAGATTTGGAAACAGCAGGTTGTTTTTGAGGCACACCATCAGCAGGATTGCGAGACAGTTCACGCCATTATCATCAAATGTCGCAAAGCCGAGCGAGATTCGAATTACTTTTTTCATATTACACCGTCATTTTCCCCATCTGAAAATGATCCGCCGGACGAGTGTGCCCGGCAAACCACACACACCTGCAAAAAAGCAAAGTCCGTGCCAACTTGTGAAATCTTTCACATGCCCGCCGACCAAGGCCGGGGACTGCTTCCGCCCGCCAAAATGCTTTTGGGGTGGACAAAGCGCGATGATTCCAAGACAAAACGCTTTAATGAAAAGACAACTCGCGATGCTTTTAACTTGAAACGCTTTAATAAAACCTCAACTCGCGATGATTTTGGAGTAAAACGCTTTAATGAAGGCACACCGCGCGATGATGATGGGACAAAACGCGATGATAAAATGACGGCAGCCGATGATTTCAAGGCAAAACGCTTTAATGATGCAGCACCTCGCGATGCTTCTGACCCAAAACGGTTTAATAAAATCTCAGCTCGCGATAATTTTGGAACAAAATCCTTTAATGAAATGACATTCCCGGCTTGGATGGCACCCGACTGCTTTTAAAATGGACAGCCCTGGCTGATTTCAGGACAAGACAGGACACCGAAATTTGGCTTTCACCCATGGATCTCAAAATTTTTGCTTTTATTTCCCAATGTCGGGCGTAGCATCGCCCAATACCCCCGTCGGGAGCAATGGCTATGAATACCGATATTCAGAAAGTAAAACCGGAATCGGCTGCAAATGAAATCGTCTGGGCGTTTGACTTGGGCAATGTCCCCCGCCCAGCGGATGGGAGAGGTTGGCGCGCAGCGACGGATGAGGGCTGCCACTGGCCGGATGACCGGGGCCATCCTCTCCGCCTCGAACGATGCCCTTCGCTCGCGGGAGCGGGAGAAGGTGGCCGCAGGCCGGATGCGGGTCGTCGGGAATATTCATCCTTTTGCGGCGAGGACCGAGGTGAGGTGTCGAATCCGGGCCACAAAAAAACTGCCGCGCGGTGCGGCAACGAATTTGGGGCCTCCCGGCTCATCCCGGCGGAATTTGCCTTGCCCCGTGGGAGCGAGTGCTGCGCCTGCCTTCGGTGGCCTCGGTCCAGGATTCTCCCACGGGGCGAAACCAAAACCGCCGCCGGCCACCGCCGGCTGTGGCGCACGCGACAAAATGAATTCCCGGCAGGGCAAAATAGCTTATTGGGAAGAACCAATTTATGAACGAACCAAATCCACCCATCCCGCCCGTCGAGGCCGCTGGGTTGCCCACCTACAAAGACCGCTCCGCCGGCCTGGTCGTCTTCGGTATCCTGACGTTGCTGCTCGGCTGTCTGGCCGGGCTGTTTGTGCCGCTGATGCTGTTCGGGCAGGTGATGGCGGCCAAAGCCCCGAATGCGCCACCGGTCAACTATGCCGTCATGGTGCCGGGCATCGCCGTCTATGGCCTGTTGGCCGTGGCGCTAATCTGGCTGGGCATCGGTTCCATCCAGGCACGGCGCTGGGCACGGGCGCTGCTGCTCATTTTTTCCTGGAGCTGGCTCATCATGGGCATCTGCATGACCGCGGTCATGCCGTTCGTCATGTCCAAAACGATGGCGAATCTGCCGCCCAATGCCAAAACCGGCCAGCCGATCATGCCGCCGGGAGCCATCACCGGCATGGTCATCGGGATGACGATTTTCTTTTTCGTGTGTTTTGTCCTCGTGCCGGCGGTATGGACGTTCTTCTATAACAGCCGCCATGTGAAGGCCACCTGCGAGACGCGCGACCCGGTGACGCGCTGGACGGATGCCTGTCCGCTGCCGGTGCTGGCGATCTGCCTGTGGACGTGGCTGGCCGTGCCGCTGATGCTGGTGATGCCGCTGACCGGTCTGGCGGTGATGCCGTGCTTTGGGATGTTCGTCTCCGGTCTGACCGGATCGCTGTTCTGTCTGGTCATCGCCGCCGTCTGGGGCGTGGCCGGGTGGTGGTTATACCGGCTGGACGCGCGAGGCTGGTGGCTCATCCTGATCGCCATGGTGCTGTTCATGGTGTCCGCCCTGATGACTTATGCACACCATGACATCATTGAGATGTATCAACTGCAAAAACTGCCCCAGGCGCAGATTGACCAGATGCAAAAGATGGGCCTGTTCACGGGCAACCGGATGAGCTGGTTCACGGCGCTGTGCTCGCTGCCGTTGCTAGGCTACCTGCTGTTCATCAAAAAATATCTGCGCAAAAGCTGAAACCATTGGACACGAATTTCACGAATGAACCCGGATTTTAAAATCAAAGCTCGCCGGGCTGGCATATGTGTAAGCACCAGCGGAAAAGATTTTCCAGCTCCGGG
>CAJAQO010000009.1 GCA_903944085.1 uncultured Verrucomicrobia subdivision 3 bacterium | reverse complement strand
GTGAGATACGAATCGGCGTGAAACGTGTTCAAGCCGGAACCTTTGTCTTCAAAATCATCGTTGAACGCGAGCTGTTTCCCGTTCGCGTCGGTCAGCCGCAGAAAAGAATCCAGCGGCGAATCGAGCCGCCGCGCGAAAACTTCGGCGACAATTTGCTGCCCGGCGTGGCCGGCAAATCTGAAGACGTCACGCTCGCCCGGCTGGCTGATGCGGCCGTTGACGATGACCGGCAGCGTCACGGACTGCGCCGTTTTTTCGGAATCGTTCGGCTCGCGCTCAAAACATTCCGGCAAATTATCCACCGCAAACGAAACGGTGTTGAAAAAATTTCCGTTCAGCGCGGCAATGCCGACTTCAGAATTGTCGTGCGTCAAAGTTTTTTCCGGCAGATTCCAGCCGGTCAGCGCCACGGAAGTTTTTTCGCCCAACTTGCCGCCGAGTGGAAAAATGCCGGTGACCAGCGGCAGTTCGCCGATGGCCAGCCGATAGACAAAATCCTCACGGCCGCGAAAAATCGAGTCGTGAATTTCCATGGTGTATTCGCCGTCGCGCGGCACTTCAAAATGGATCACCGGATCGGGTTTCAAGCGGAAGCGTTCACCGCTCGCCAGTTCCTTGCCCTTGGCATCGTAAATCGTCAGCACCGATTCAAACCAGCCGGGCACGGCGTCGGCGAGATACGGAATGAGCGACCGCGCGCTGGCGGCGAAGATTAACTGCTGGCCGCGCGTCGCCGAAAACCGGTAGCGGTCCACGCCGCCGGGCATGATCTGGCCATTGACGATGGCGGGCAGCGAAATGTGCCCTTCATATTTCGGCGTGCCGGTGGGCGCGGGCCGACCGCCCAATTTTTCAATATATTTGTCGAGGTCGGGATTCGCCGGCTTGGCGGCAATTTTTGAAATTTCCGGCAGCGTGCCGACGCAAAATTTCAGCGGATTGGAAAGGGCGTTGGGCGTGACGAGCCGGATTTCGCGGTCGCCCGGCGCGGCGCCGGCGGCGATGGAAATTTTGAGGATCACCGTGTCAATCATCGCCGGATTGGCCGTGCGGTTCGGCGGATTCTGAAGAATTTTTGCGCGGATTTGTTCGCGCTCTGTCGCGTCGGCCACCGTCCAGGTGTTGGTGCCGGAATTGTCGCGGCGGCTCGCCTGCCATTTTTCCTGCAAGGTTTTCAACTGGTCGCGCAGGTCGTTAAATTCCTTTTGTTGCATTGGCCGGTGATGATCCAGCACCGTCGCCGTGATGCCCGAACCGGTGACAACGGTATTCGAAACCGCCGCCAAAAATTGTCCGCCGACTGTGACCTGAAACGTCGAGCCGGTTTTTCCGCCGGCCGGATAAACGTAAGCCAGATGCGGACCTTGCTGCGCGAAAATTTTTCCGCCAAGGAAAAGCAGAAGGGCGAGCGTGGAAAAAATTTTCATGCGGACATGATTTCTTTCAGCAGCCCGCCGGACTTGATGCCGTCAGCCGCCTGCGGCATGACGAACGTCGGCAGGCCTTCGGGATTGGGCAGCTTGGTCGTCGGGTCAATGCCAAGCTGCGCGTAAATGCTGCCGATCAAATCCACCGGATAAACCGGACGGTCTTTGACCTCTTCGCCTTTCGCGTCGGACGCGCCGATGACCTGGCCGCCCTTGAATCCGCCGCCGGCGAGCATCGCGGAAAAAACTTTGCCCCAATGGTTGCGCCCGCCATTCCACGGCGCTTCCCACATGACTTTCGGCGTGCGGCCAAATTCGCCGCCCCACCAGACAATCGTGCTGTCGAGCAGACCGCGTTCGGACAAATCCTGAATCAGCGACGCCGTCCCTTTGTCCATGTCCGGCAACTGCCGGCGCATCGCCTGGAAATTTTCCTTGTGCGTGTCCCAGCCGCCGTAATTGATCGTGACGTAAGGAATGCCGCGTTCAATCAGCCGCCGCGCAACCAGACACGACTGGCCGAATTTTGTGCGGCCGTAGCGGTCGCGCACTTCCGGTTTTTCCTGCGACAGGTCAAACACCTTCGCGCCGTCGCCGAGAATCATGTCGTAAGCCATGTTTTCCGCCTGCGTCGCCGCCGTGACCTGCGGATCTTCCGGCAACGCCTGCGCGAGCGTGTCGAGGTGGTGCATCAGCTCGCGCCGATTTTTTTGATGCTGGTCGGTGAAGCCCGGCAGCACGACGCCTTCGACCGCGAACGGCGTTTGCGCCGGATTGCCGCCGGTGGCGAACGGTTTGTATTTCGCGCCCAAAAATCCCGCTTCGTCAAAACGTCCCTGCGGCTCGGTCAAAACGACGTAAGGCGGAATCAATCCTTTGTAGCCGGCGTCGTAGCCTTTCGTCAGCGACACCACCGAGCCGACGCACGGAAACACGGTGCGCCCGCCAGGCTGCCGGCCGGTTTGCACGATGTAAGACGCCGTTTCGTGGCCGAAATTGCCGTGCGTCATGCTGCGGATGATCGAGTATTTGTCCGCCTGTTTCGCCAGCATCGGCAGCAGCTCGCCGATGCGGAT
>CAJAQO010000008.1 GCA_903944085.1 uncultured Verrucomicrobia subdivision 3 bacterium | reverse complement strand
GAAAGAATGTTGCACCCGCCGCCGGGCGGCCTGGGTGCGAGCCAATGTCAGTGATATTCGTCAGCCACTAACCACGGTGGGCGAGACCACTGGCTCCTTCCCCGGGCGGATCGGATCGCTTCCGGTCCGCCCGGAAATTTTTAAACCTGGCCTGTGCCGAGAATTTCAGGCCCAAACTGGAGTTAGACATAATAGCCATGAATCAAACCTTCGTTGAACACCCACTCAAGGCCAAATCCCGAGGCCTCAACGGACTTGACCTCAAGCTGCTTGACTATCTTGAGCGCCGCGACGGCTTCTTCATCGAAGCCGGTGGAAATGATGGTGTGAACCAGAGCAATTCGTTCATTTTGGAAAACGAATTCGGCTGGAAGGGAATGTTGATTGAACCGGTTCCGTCACTGGCTGAGAAGTGCCGGCAGAACCGGCCGCGTTGCATTGTCGAATCCTCGGCGCTGGTCGCGTCTGACTATTCTGGAAAGTCGGTCGAGATGCGCTACTGCAATCTGATGTCGCTCGTAAAAGGGGCCATGGGTTCAGAGACTGCCGATGATGAGCACATCCGCAAAGGTTGTGAATGTGAGAAAATTGAAAGCTTCACGCAAATCGTGCCCGCTGCCACGCTGAGTTCGTTCATAGACAAGAATCGCATCAATCATATTGATCTTCTTTCGCTTGATGTCGAAGGCTACGAAGCTCAGGCGCTTCAAGGACTGGATTTTGACCGTCATGCGCCAGATTTCATTTTGGTCGAAGCGCGATTCCTAAAAGATGTGGACCGGGTGCTACTGCCTCATTACGTCAAGGTCGCGACGCTTTCCTATCACGACGTGCTTTACCGCCGAATGACTGTGCCGCCGGTCAAAATTGAACGCAGCCTTGGCCACCGACCGCTCGAAGCAAAAATCGATGCCAAATCATTTTTTGCTTCCTCGGTTCCCAACATGCAGGTTTCAAAAGCCGTTTCGGAACAGGTGCGGACGGAGACTTCCCGTGAGATCCACCAGCACGAGTTGTTACCGGCTACGGAAAAGAGTTTCAGTCGCCCGCGCAACATTGTCATTTCGGGAACAAATTTTTGGAATCCCGGTGACGATTTTGTCCGCGATGGCATTATCCGGGTGCTGCGGGAAGTCTTTGCGAGCGAAACGCTGAATTTTTTGTTTTACAACTTCAACGCGGATTTCTTCCCGCAGGAAAAGTTTGCCGGTATCGGCAATTACATCGCCAAAGGTGATTTGGAAAAATACCGCGACTTTGTGGATGCCGTGGTCATTGCCGGGCTTTCCGCCGGCGACGAAATCAAGGATTTATACTGCTGGATCGCAGCGAACGGTCTGGCGGAAAAAGTCTATCTCATCGGTGCCGGCTATGAAAACGGCTACGTTGAGAAACATATTTCGCAGGAACCTGAAGCCACGATTTTCCGCAAGGCGCGGGTCATTCTGGGTCGCACAGAAAAAACGCCGGAGTTCGTTAAGGCGGCGGGCATTCCTTATGTTCATATCAATTGCCCGGCGATCCTCTCCGTGCCGGAAGTAAAAAAAATAGCACCCGGCCACAAGCTCAAACGCATAGGATTTTCCATTCAGTTGCCGTCGGGCGAAGGTTTGGCCAACCAATCTTGCGCCCGCGAACAATACGAACTCGCCTTGGCCGTGTTGCACGACCTAGCCCGCAGTTACGAGGTCGAAGTCGTGGCGCATCACAAGACCGAGTATTTTCATTTCTTGAATCTGCTACGCGGCAGGAATATTCCCGTGATTTTTTCGTCATTCTATCAGGACTTGAACCAGATTTATCCACGTTACGACCTTGTTATTACCACCCGGCTGCATGCCAGTTTGTTTGCCAACGGCCACGGTATTCCCGGAATCATCATCAACGACACCGACCGCCACACCCACGCGCTTGAAGGATTTTTGCATTCCATCTGGGCCGACAATCGGGCGAAATTCGAGAAGGCATTTGCCCACTGGTCGCAATCCGATCTGGCGGCGATTGCGCACGAGCTGCAAAATTTCAAATCCCACCTGCTGGCGCGATATGTTCAAACGCTCCGCCCGGTGATGAATGGCGAAGAAAAGACCAAAGCGGAAATTTCCGCGGCCCCAAATCCTTTGTCGATTCATTTTTTTACGATTGTCCTGAACGGCCAGCCGTTTATCCGCCACCACATCGAGGCGTTCAAGCATCTGCCGTTCGTGTGGCACTGGCATATCGTTGAAGGCGTCGCGGAATTGAACCACGACACGGCGTGGCCGAAAGCGGCGGGCGGGAAAATTCCCGGCGAATTACATCGCGGCGGCATGAGCGTGGACGGCACGACCGAGTATCTCGACGTGCTGCAAAAAGAATTCCCGGAGAACATCACGGTCTATCGTCCGCCGGCGGGAAAATTTTGGGATGGCAAGCGCGAAATGGTCAACGCTCCGCTCGCCGGCATCCGCGAAGCATGTCTCTTGTGGCAGGTGGATGCGGACGAGCTGTGGACTTTCTCGCAAATCATCCGCGCCCGTGCCATGTTTCTGGCGCACCGCGAAAAGACGGCGGCGATGTTTTTCTGCCATTATTTTGTCGGCCCGGAACTCGTCGTCACCAGCCGCGACACTTACGGAAATAATTCCAGCTACGAATGGCTTCGCGTCTGGCGTTACCAACCAGGCGACCGCTGGGTCGCGCACGAACCGCCGCGTTTGTGCCGGGGTGAAACGGATGTCGCTTCGCTCAATCCATTCCGCCACGCGGAAACGGAGGCGATGGGGCTGGTCTTTCAGCACTTCGCCTATGCGCTCGAAGAGCAGCTTCGCTTCAAAGAGTCTTACTACGGCTATGCCGGCGCGGTGGAGCAATGGCGCAAATTGCAACAGTGCGAAAAATTCCCGCAACCATTGTCCGCTCATTTCGCCTGGGTGAAAGATGCAGCCATCGTCAACACGGCGGCGGCCACAGGCGTCAAGCGGCTTGCGCCGGATGAATGGTTCGGAATTGCCGCCGTAAAAACCCCCAACCCGCTTGACGGAGTGCAGCGGATTTTGTTCGTCCGCACCGATTCCATCGGCGACGCCGTGCTGGCGTCGGCCATGCTCGAACCTCTTCGCCGAAAACATCCGCAGGCGAAACTGGCGGTGCTGTGCCAGCAGCACGTCGCCGAACTGTTCACCGCGTGTCCATTCGTGGATGCCATCATTTGCTACGACCACAAAAAAATGGATGCGGCCGCCGAACGTGCGCAGATTCTGGCTGAAATCGCGGAGTTTCAACCGGACCTGATTTTGAATTCCGTCCGGTCGCGCGATCACTTTTCAAATGCGCTCGCGCAGTTGTTCCGCCCGGCGCGGCACCTCGCCATTGAAGGCGATTTGAACAACATCTCCCTGGCCGACCACATGAATTCGCTGGGCGGTTATGAATCGCTGGTCCCGACTCCGGGCGAACACAAGACCGAGCTCGCCCGGCACGCGGATTTTTTGGCCGGCCTTGGCATCCCGTCACAAAATCTCCAGCCCGTGGTTTGGACTTCGTCGGCCGATGAGGCTTTGGCCGACGCTTTTTTTCAGGAGCAACAATTGGATCCGCTCCAGACCATCGCGGTTTTTCCGGGGGCGCAGCATGAAATGCGCGTCTATCACGGATACGCGGCAGCGCTCGCCGGATTGAAGGATTTCAAATTTCTGGTCTTCGGTGACGCTTCGCAAACGGCGCTGGCCGAAGCGCTCGAATTTCAACTTCCGGGACGCACTGTGAATCTTTGTGGCCGCTCGACCTTGCGCGAAACGGTCGCGCTGCTGCGGCGCTGCCGGCTTTATGTCGGCGCGGAATCTGCCGGCGCGCACTTGGCCTGTGCGGTCGGTGTGCCGAATGTCGTGCTGCTCGGCGGCGGCCATTTCGGCCGGTTCATGCCTTACAGTCCGTTGACATCGGCGGTGGCGCAGCCGCTGGATTGCTTCGGTTGCAACTGGCGCTGCCCGCATCAGCGGGCGCATTGCATCAAGGATGTCGCCCCGGAAATGCTTGCCTCGGCCATCCGCCGGACGTTGGAAGTGAAGGCTCCGCGCGCAAGAATTTTTCTTCAGTCTGCGGCTTCATGGCAGGGCGGCATCAGTTTGCCGGCCTGGCAGCAGCCGGATTCATGGCTCGCAGGCATGGACGTGGAAATCGTTGGCCTCGACTTGGAGCCGCCGGCGAAAATCATTTCAGCCGCCGCCGGGAACATTGAAGTCGTTGGCGAAGGAATCCCGAATCCGTTGGTTTCCGTCGTCGTTTCAACCTTCAAGTCCGAAAAACTCATTCGGGCCTGTCTGGAAAATCTTTCGCGCCAGACGATCTTTGACCGCTGTGAAATTCTGGTGGTGGACAGTGGCTCGCCGGAGAACGAACGGGCCATTGTCCTGGAACTTCAGGAAAAATTTTCCAACCTCCGCTATGTCCGCACGCGGCGGGAAACCCTTTACGGCGCGTGGAACCAAGGGCTGACGCTTGCCCGGGGCCGTTACTGGGCGAACGTGAACACCGATGACGGCCTGCGCGACGATGCGCTGGAAATCCTCGTGGCGGCGCTCGACCAGCACGCCGACTGCGCGCTCGCTTACGCCGACTGCGCGTGGACGACCAGGCCGAATGATATTTTCCCGTCCAAAAACATCGTCAAGAGGGTGAAGTATCCCGACTACGCGCCGATTGAAACTTTATTTTATTGCCTCACCGGCTGCCTGCAATTTTTCCGCACCGAATCGCTGCGCCAGCTCGGCGGTTTTGATGCCACGCTTAAGTGCGTCGGCGATTACGAGGTCACTCTGAAAATGATGGCCGCGCACATGAACGCTGTGCATGTGCCGGAAGTCTTGAGTTTGTTTTATCAAAACACCGCCGGCCTCACGCAGGCGAGCGACCTCTCGGCGCGGGAACAAGTCCAGGTCATGAACCGCCACCGGGCGCAGCTCGAGATTGCAAACATTTTCAAGGTGGAACCGGGCGACGACGCCTCGGCTTCGCTGGCGTTCGCCGCCCTGGCTTCGCACAGCGAAGGCTTTTCAATTCCCTGGGAAAACAAGCCGTTTGAGCATGTTGATTTCGCACTGGAATGCTACCAGAAGGCTTTGAACCTGAATCCGCAAAACGACGCGGCGGCCACCGGGCTGTGCGTTCTGCTCAAACGATTGAACCGGCTGCAGCAAGTGCAAGTGCAGTCCAACCTGGTGAATAAATGGCCGCAGTTTAGACCCGTGATTGATCACGTGCTGGCCGGCGATGAAGGGTCGCTGCCCAACGCCCAGCACGCTTTGCTTGGGCCGGTATATCGTCCGACGGCTGGCCCGCTGGTCAGCGAGCTTGCACCAGCCTATCCGAGTGTCGCCCGGGTTTTGCCATCGCGGCCCAGCCTGCCGGTGCGCTGGCGCGGCCCGATTTTTAATCCGAGCGGCTACGCGAGCGAAGCCATTAATTACATTTTGCCGCTGGCCGAAAAAGTTGAACTGGGCATTCATCACCTCAACAATCTTTACTCGGCCAAATTCGTCGCCGGCCTGGCCGAAAGCGAGCGCCGTCGGCTGTTTGAATTGCGCGACAAATACACGGGCATTTCCGGCGGCATCACGATTGATCACAATCCCGCCAACGGTTTTCAGTATGTGCCGGATGCGGCCTATCGCATCGGCCGGACGATGTTTGAGACGGATCGCATTTCGCCGGTGTGGGTTGCGGCATGCAATCAGATGGATGAAATCTGGGTGCCGAGCCAGTTCAATGTGGAGACGTTTGCCGCCAGCGGTGTGGAGCGCCACAAGCTGGTGGTGATGCCGGCATCGGTGGATGAAAATGAATTTAATCCTGACCGGCACGAGCCGTTGCCGCTGCCCAACCGCGCCGCGTTCAACTTCCTTTCCATTTTTGAATGGTCGGCGCGCAAAGGCTGGGACGTGCTGCTGGCCGCGTATCTCCGCGAATTTTCCGCAGCGGATGATGTCTGTCTTTACGTCCGCACCTATTTGTTCAGCAAGCCGGACGGCGATCCCGCTACCGCGCTGTGGAAATTGATCCGCGATTATGCCGCGACGTTGAGTCTTGGCGACAAAGCTTGGCCGCGCATCGA
The DNA here is from genome assembly GCA_903944085.1 of uncultured Verrucomicrobia subdivision 3 bacterium. GTDB lineage: Bacteria > Verrucomicrobiota > Verrucomicrobiia > Limisphaerales > UBA11358 > UBA11358. The sequence continues at coordinate 4,631 of CAJAQO010000008.1, read as the reverse complement.
ACTGATTGCCGAACAGGTGCCGCAGGCGGATTTGCCAAGGCTTTACAAAGCCGCCGATTGTCTCGTCGCGCCCAGCCGCGGCGAAGGCTGGGGCCGGCCGCATCACGAGGCCATGATGATGGGCCTGCCGGTCATCGCGACCAATTGGAGCGGCAACACTGAATTCATGACGCCGGAGAATTCATATCTCATCGGCTACGAAATCGTGGACACGGCGTCGCTCGAACCGGAGCTGGGACATTATCAAGGGCATCGCTGGGCCAATCCTTCGGAAACGGATTTGCGCCAGGCCATGCGCCGCGTGCAGCAGCAGCCCGCCGAAGCGCAGGAAAAAGGCCGTCGCGCCCGCGCCGACATGCTGCGCCGTTACAGCCGCCCGCCGGTCACGGATCTGATGGTGCGCCGCCTGTTGGAGATCGAACGCAAGCTCACCGTGCCAAACTGTCCGCCGGTCGCGGCCAAAACCATTCAGCCGCCGGCGCGTTCCAGCCAGATCGCGCCGTTACCGGTGAAAATCAACTGGGAAGGTTCATTTCTCGACCTCGGCAGCTTGTCGCACGTCAACCGCGAAATGACCGCAGCGCTGGCCGCGCAGCCGGAACTTGAGCTGGTGCGCGTCGGCGACAGCTCGCTGCCAAAAAAACTGAAGGAACTGTCCGGCCTGAAGAATTTATCACGCCAGATCAAAAACGTGGCGCCCACCGCGCACGTCACCATCCGCCAGGCGTGGCCGCCCAACTGGAAACGTCCGGCCAGCGGCGCGTGGGTGTTGATGCAGCCGTGGGAATTCGGCGTGTTGCCCGCCGACTGGGTGCGCAGCCTGCACGAGGTGGATGAAGTCTGGGCCATTTCGGAATATGTGCGCCGCGTTTATGTGAATTCCGGCGTGCCGCCGGCCAAGGTGAAAATCGTGCCGAACGGCATTGATCCAAAAATGTTTCATCCCGAAGTCGCACCGATGCAATTGGTGACGCAGAAAAAATTCAAATTTCTGTTTGTCGGCGGCACCATCCATCGCAAAGGCCCGGACCGGCTGCTGGAAGCGTATCTCGCCAGCTTCAAGGCCACGGACGACGTCTGCCTAGTCATCAAGGATTTCGGCGGCGACAACGTGTATGCCGGACAAACTTTCGAGGCCAAAATTCGCGCCGCGCAAGCCCAGCCAAATACGCCGGAAATTTTATATCTCAACACCGAACTGCCGCCGGAGGCATTGCCCGGCCTTTACACCGCCTGCGACTGCCTGGTGCATCCGTATCGCGGCGAAGGTTTCGGCCTGCCGGTATTGGAAGCGATGGCCTGCGGTCTGCCGGTGGTCGTGACCGGCGGCGGCTCGACGGACGATTTTGCCACGGATGAATTTGCCTATCGCCTGCCCGCGTTGCAAAAAAGTCTTGGCGGCACCGTCGGCAATTTCAAACTCGTTCGCAACGGTTGGTGGCTGGAGCCAGACGGCTCGGCGCTCGCCGCGCGGATGCTATGGGTTTTTGCCCATCCGGAAAAAGCCGCCGCGACAGGCCGGGCCGCCAGCCAGCATGTCCGGAAAAATTGGACTTGGGAACGCGCGGCGCAAATCGCCGCCGGGCATCTGCAAAATCTGGCCGCGCGCAAGCAGGCGGAAGCCGCCGATTTGCAGGCGCGGCACGACCGGCAGGACGCCTACATTCAGAACGTCTTCCGCATCGGCCGGCTCGATGAGGCGCGGGAATTGTTCAGCCAGAAAAATTATCCTGCGGCGTGGGATGCCACTGCCGCCGCTTTGGCCCGCCGCCCGTTTCATCCGGCGGCCTGGCTGTTGCTGGCGGAAATCGCGCTGGCCGCCGGCGCCGGGAAAAATGCAAAACGGTGCGCGCAACAGGCCCGCGAGTTCGCGCCCGGTTGGAATCCGGTGAAACACTTTTTGAGCAGGCCGATTAAAGGCGAGGCCCAGCCGGAATGGCTCAAACTGCCGAAAACCATTTCAAATCTCAAATCCCAAATCTCAAATCGCCTCTCGGTTTGTTTGATCGTGAAAAACGAGGAGAAATTTCTCGCGGCGTGCCTCAAGTCGGTGCGCGGTTTCGCGACGCAGATTGTCGTGGTGGACACCGGCTCGACCGACCGCACGGTGGAGATCGCCCGCGAATTTGGCGCGGAGATTTATTCGTTCGCTTGGTGCGATGATTTCGCCGCCGCCCGCAACGCCGCGCTGGAACATGCCACCGGCGACTGGGTGCTCATGCTGGACGCGGACGAGGAACTGCCCGCCGCCCAGCACGCAAAGCTGGTGGCGGACATGAACAATCCCGCCGTGATCGCTCTGCGTCTGCCGCTGGTGAATGTCGGCCAGGAAAACGAGGGCCGCAGCTTTGTGCCGCGCCTGTTCCGCAATGCGCCGGAGGTGTTTTTCCGCGGCCGCATTCACGAACAGGTTTTTTCTAGTCTGCTTGTTCACGCCAAAAAGTGGGGCTTGAAAACCGCGCTCGGCACGGCGGAATTGCGGCATCACGGCTATTCGCAGGAAATGCTGCGCGGTCGGAACAAGGTGGAGCGCAACTTGAAACTGCTCCGGCAGGCCGTGGAAGAATGTCCGGGCGACGCCAATCTGCTGATGAATCTCGGTATGGAACTGGTCCGCGCCGGCGATCTGACAACGGGTTTGCGGCATTACGGCGAAGCCTTCCAATTAATGTCCAGCCAGCCCGCGTCGGAAGTGGTTCCGGAATTGCGCGAGGTGTTGCTCACGCAGTTCACCAGCCACCTTTATCGGCTGAACGGTTACGCGGAAGTCGTGCGCGTGCTGAATTCGCCGCTCGCCCAGCAGGGTGGGCTGACGGCCTCGCTCCATTTTACTTTGGGCCTGGCGCACTTTGAACAGAAGCAGTTCAGCGAAGCGGCTGATCAAATGCGCCAGTGCCTGGCCAAACGCAGCCAACCCGGCCTCACGCCCATTAACACGGACATTTTGGCCGCCGCACCGCAGCATTGCCTCGCCTTGAGCTTGTTGAAACTGGACGACCGCGCGGGTGCGGAAAAAGCCTTTCGCGCCGCGATCGTGGAACCGGAGCACGCCGAAGAGGCCCGGCTGGACTACGCCAAATTTTTGCAGAATGCAAACCGCTCGGTGGACGCGCTGCAGCAGTTGAACGAAATCGTCGCCCGCAATCCCCGCCACCTGGTGGCCTGGCGGCTCGGCGGCGAAATCGCCCTGAGCCGCGCGGAGTTTCTGGAATTCGCGCGCGACTGGACGGGCGCGGCGTTCGCGGCCATGCCGGAAAATCCGCTCCTTGCCGCGCAGCGCGCCGAAGCCCTGATGCTGAACGGCGACCCGGCGGCGGCGGTTGAATTGTGGGAGAAAATCTGGCGCAGCGAACATGAGCCGCGCACGCTGGCGGCCTTGATTTTGTGCGAAGCGGCCGTCGCGCGGACGCTGCACGCGCCCAATGCCGGCCCGGATGAACAGGCCACAAGCCGGGCGTTCATCGAGTGGTATCAAAAGCTGCTCACCGCCCGCGCGCAGTCCGTGATCAGCCAGCTTAACGGCCGGCTGGAACAGCTCGCGCGCGTTCTGCCGACGGCGGCGCAGATGGTGGAAACCGCGCTGGCCGAGACGAACGTTCCGGCGGGAGTTTGATTCAAACGCCGATCTGCCGCTGGATCGCGCCGCAAATTTTCTCGGACCACGTTGCGAGCGACTTCCGGTCGCGGCCTTCCACGAGCAGACGCACTTTCGGCTCGGTGCCGGAATAGCGCAGCAGCAGCCGTCCGCCTTGCGCGGATAATTCCTTTTCCGCGTCGGCCACCAATTGGTTCACGCCGGCGAGTTGCTCGAACGGTTTTTTCTCGCGCACTTTTACGTTGGTCACGAGCTGCGGAAACCGCGTCCAGCATTGCGCCAGTTTGGACAAGGGCGTCTGTTTCGCTTTGAGAATGCGGAGAATTTGCAGCGCCGCCACCAGGCCGTCGCCGGTGGTGCCGTAGTCGCGGAAAATCAGATGCCCGCTTTGCTCGCCGCCGAAGTTGTAGCCTTCGCGCAGCATCTCATCAATCACGTTTTTGTCGCCCACCGGCGTGCGGAGCATCCGGCCACCGGCTGCTTTGATGGCGGCTTCCAGCCCGGCATTGCTCATCACGGTCGAGACGAGCGTTTTTTTGGCGAGCGAATTTTCCGCCAGCATTTCCAGCGCGGCGATGGCCATGATGTCGTCGCCGTCAATCAAATTGCCTTGTTCGTCGCACAGCAAAACACGATCCGCGTCGCCGTCGTGCGCGATGCCGAGATGCGCGCCGTGTTCCACCACTTTTTTGCACATCGCTTCCGGGTGCATGGAACCGCAGTTTTCATTGATGTTTTTGCCGTCCGGCGAGTGGCCATAAACGATGACCTCCGCGCCCAGTTCGCGCAGCACGCTGGGCGAGGATTTGTAGGCCGCGCCGTGGCCACAGTCCAAAACAATTTTCACGCCTTCGAGTGTCAGCCGTTTCGGAAACGAGGATTTAGCAAATTCGATGTAGCGGCCCAGCGCGTCGTCCACGCGGACGGCCCGGCCGATCTGCTCGGAGCTTGGCCGCACGTTTTCAATTTCGCCGGTGAACACCAGGTTTTCAATCTGGCCTTCAATCTTGTCGTCGAGCTTGTAGCCGTCGGCGCG
>CAJAQO010000007.1 GCA_903944085.1 uncultured Verrucomicrobia subdivision 3 bacterium | reverse complement strand
TGGCGGATTGAACGTGTCCACGCGCCCGGGGCCGGTGTCCGGCTCGCGGTCCATGAAGCTGAACCGTTGCGCCAGCGTGATCAACTGCTGCCGCGCGAGGCCGACAGCGATGTAGCGAAATAGCAGGCGGTTCAGCAGGTCGTCGCTTTTGCGCTTGGCGATTTCATCCACTATCCGCGCGGAATAAAAATCCTCATCGCGCGCGCAGGCGAAAAGAAAACGTTCGAACGCCTGCAAATCCATATTGTTCGCGGGCATGCCGACAATGATGCGGCGCGGGCTGTCCGGCGTGTCGCGCACGGTGCCGACGTGGCAGACGGCGCAGTTTACGAACACGCGGTTAATGCCCTGCACGTTGCGCTCCGAAACACCGACGGGAAACGCGCGGTTCGTTTCATAAATGAAGCCGAGCGATTCAAATCCTTTGCCAGGCAAAAATTTCTGAAACAAATCGGGAAGCAGATTCCACAGCGCCACGGGAATGCCCGCCGTGCGCTCGCCACCGGTCGAGCCGTATTTGAAATGCTCCTCGGCGTCCGCATAGTCCACCGGCCGGTCGCGGTGCAAGCGAATCCAGAGATAAATCCCCGCGATCACCAGGACAATGAAAACAACCCGGCAACGCCAGCGGCATTTTCCGCATTCGTGGTTCATAAATTATCCCGCGCCGCGCCGCGTTTATTGCGGAAACTTCAGCGCGAAATCAATCAGCTTCGTCTTGCCCCAAAAAACAATGCCGAGATAAACGCCGCCGCCGACCTGCCGGATTTCGTCGCGGATATAATGCGCGAGCAGCGATGTCTCCGAATAGTCCAGCACGATGCACTCGTTGCCATCGAACCAGCTTGCGCCTTTATACACTTTGGCGATGATGGCTTTCAGGCCCATCGGCAGGATTTTGTTTCGCAGCTCGCCCGCGTTAGCGTCAAAAACTTTTCCCTGCCATGCGAAATAATGGATGAGCTTGGCGGCGGTGCCTTCCAGTTCCGTGCCGGGCGCAATGATGGCGGTGCCTTGCGCCTCGCCGTCGGGGATCGGCCCGGCCGGACTTTGTTTGAACAAATCATCCAGCTGCGGCTGCGTCAGCTTCATCAAGTCAGGTATGTCAACGGCCATAATTTTCCTTTTTTGTTTCGCGCGCCCGGACGCGAACGGTTTGTTTTTTTGGTGACCGCCCGCGCTAGAAAGTTTTCATAAACTCAATCAGCGCGAGCTTGTCGGCATCGGGCAGTTCACTGCCGAAATAATGTCCCCGGTCCTCGAGAAAATCAGGACACTTGCTGACCTTCCACAATGCGGGGGCGACTTCCGTGCGCAGCACTTCCGTCGTGGCGGCGATATCAAGATGCTCCAGCTTGATCTTCGCGAACGCCTCTTTCAGCTTGAGGCAAAGTTTGACCAAATTCACCGGGTCGGCTTCGGGATCAACATTCGCCAGCAGATTGATCGGCGTGCCTTCGGGAATGGGACCGATGCGGAAATAACCGTCGGAATCAACTTTGCCGGCAAGTTTGAGACCATCGCGTAAAAATGCCGGCATCACGGCGGCTTGAATTTGCAAATTACATTCCTGGCTGGTGCGCCAGATGATGTTGTCGCGCTTTTCCGGCCACAACAATTTTTGCGCCGCGTCGTTGAACGCCTTCATGCGCCCGGCCACGGACGGATCGCCGGTGAATTCGCCCAGCGAATTGTTGTGCAGAAACGGCGCGGACGACCAGCAACTGATCAGCGACGCGGTGCGATAATAGCCCGACCCGCCGCCCGGCACGGTCCAGCTTTCGTTCGTGCCGGTAAAAACATTTGTCACTTCAATTTCGCCAACTGACGGCAAGTTTTTGTAGGTTTCGGAAGAAAACGCGTCCCAGATATGGCCGCGCTTGGCGTTGGTGCCGGCGGTCCGCTCGGCGTTGGTCTTGATTTTCGTGATGGGATAACGGTGATCGTCCGAAAGAAAATTGTCCTCCAGAAAATTCGATTTAACCACTTCGGCGCGGAACCATTCCGTCGCATCCACGTTGGCGGGCGGCTGCTTGCTCGAATGGCACGAGGCGCAGTTTTCCGCGAACACGATTTTGCCGCGCGTCATCACCGCCTCATCTTTCGTGAGGTAATCGCTGCCGCCCGGCGCATCTGCAAGCCGGTAGGATTTCAGGTGCATGAAAAAATTGGCGATGTTCGTGAACTTCGTCTGGGTCGCGAGCCAATAGACGGAATTTTCCTGCGCGGTTTTGACGCTGAACGGCTTTTGCGGCGTCAACCCGATGAGCGCGTTGTGCTGCTCCAGCCAGTGCTGCGAATAGCTGCCGATGTTGACGTAAACCCGCAGCGTCGCGCCGGGCACGCCGACGGAATCCGCGCCGTCTTTCAGCACATGCGGCACGTTCATTTTGGCGCTGACGCCGGGCAGATTTAAAGAATCGCCCGCGACCTCTTCTGCTTCCGCAACGGCAAGCCGCGCGCCGAGTTCAAAGATGGGATTGATCGTGTTTGGATTGTTGATGTGATCCGTCGCGATGCGCGAAGTGTCAGAGGTGCCGGGCGGCTGGGTCTTGAGCATCTCCCAAAAAAAACCGCCGGGCTTGACGTTGTGCGCGAAGACCGGACCTTCGCGGATGTATTGATTTGCAATGGCCGAAGCCAAATTTTCCCATTTCGGATTTTCCGGATCGTCCGGCGGCTTGCAGGGATTAAAGGCGATGTGGCAAGCGCCGCACGAAATGCCAACCTTGTAAGGCCGGATCAATTTTGAACTCACCGCGTAATCGTCGTTGGTGTAATAACGCGCACCGTCCCAGTTTTTCACCGCGTCGCCGGTGAAATCAGGATTTTCAAACAGCCGGAAGCCCATGATGCCCGTGGGATGGCCATAAACTTTCGGGTCAATGCCCGCCGGTTCGCCACCGCCATCAATCGGCTCGTCAATCCACAAACCAAATTGATCCGGCTTGGAAGCGGGCCGGAAGCCCGGCTCGTTGATGAGGCCCATGGTCGCAAAACGATTCGTGCGATTGCGCGAATCAATCGTCTTGAGCAGGTCAATCAGCCCGTAGCTTTCGCGCGCCATGCGCTCCCAAAATTGTTCGTCGCCGGCGCACCAGAGATTCCACGTGTTGCGGCCCTTGATTTCATTGGCGTTGAGTGCGATGCCGCCGTCCATCGGCTGGAACACGTCCGCCGCCAGTTCGGGGAAATCCGCCGGCTGGCGTCCGCCGGCATTGTCCGCCGGCGCGGTTTCCTTCAATTTGCAGCCGCCGGTAAAAGCCATGGCCATCAAGCCGGCCATGGTCGTGGTTTGCAGACGCGTCAGCTTCATAATTCAATCCTGAATTGTTTGAGATTCCTCGCTTTAAAAACAGCACACTCAGCGTTGTGCCCTTCTTAACCAGACTTTAAACCCGGAACCCGGAATCTAGCAACAGTTTTCTTTATCTTTAATAGAAGCTATGTCACTGGACAGGCAACCCGGGATTTGCCGGAAAGAAAATGAAACGCCCGCAGTCCCTGACCGGGAACTGCGGGCGTGGTGGATTAATCTTATTCGCCTAAGCGTAAAGCGGCCCGAAGTTGGCGCATGCGCGGTAATCCGCACTTTCCAGACATTGCGTGCCGAACGCCGCCCACGAACTCGGACGAAAAACCTGGTCGTTCGCCACGTTGTGCATATAGACCGGAATCCGCAGCATCGCCGCGAGCGAAATCAAATCCGCGCCGATGTGGCCGTAGCTGATCGCGCCGTGGTTCGCGCCCCAGTTGTTCATCACGGAATAAACATCGCGGAACGCGCCGTGGCCCGTCAACCGTGGCGCAAACCACGTCGTCGGCCAGGTTGGATTCGTGCGCTGGTCGAGTGCGTCGTGAACTTTCGCCGGCAGATCAATCGTGAAACCTTCGGCGATTTGCAGCGCGGGGCCGAGACCTTTGACAAGATTCAAACGGCACATCGTCACGGGCATGCCGCCGCGCGTGAGGAAGCGCGTGCTCCAGCCGCCGCCGGGGAAATATTCCGTGATGGATGGATGCCACGTCGTCGCACCCAAACATTTTTGTGCTTCTTCTTTGGAAATTTCCCAGAACGGTTTCATCGCCGGCTGGCCGGCGCGTTCCATCTGGCCGGTGCCGTCGAGCGTCGCCGGGCCGGAATTGATGAGATGCAGAATTCCGCCCGCCGCCGCGCCGTCAAGCGTGTGGCCAGAAACGCGCTTCACGGAATCCGCGCTCCAGTAAGTCCGCACGTCGGCAAAAATCTGCGCGGTGTTCGTGAGCAGATGGCCGAACAGCATCGAAGCGCCGTTGAGACAATCGTTTTCCGTCGCCACGATGTAAGGCGCGCGAATGCCATTCCAATCGAACGACGTGTTGAGAATGGCTTCGAGATAATCGCCGTTCGGCTGGCCATCCGTCCACTGGCGCTGGCCTTGGAAGCCGGACGCAATGGCGTTGTGTCCATGCGCTTCCTCGCCAAAACCCATTTCGGCGAGCTTCGGATTGCCGACCATGAGGTCGCGCGCGATGAGCGCCATTTTGACGGATTTTTCCCACTCGCTATTGAGCTGTTTGCGGGAACGCTTGGTCTGTGCTGAATTATAATCTTTGCCTTCCGGACAATTTTCCTTGGTCCACGCGAGCGCTTTTTGGTATTCGGCCGGATCGAAAATACCTTTGTCCATGCGGCGAATAAATTCAGACATGTCAATCGTCTCGACCCTCATGCCAAGATAGCTCTCAAAAAACGGCTGGTCCACGATCGAGCCGGCGATGCCCATCGAGACGCCGCCCATGCCGAGATACGATTTGCCACGCATCAGCGACACCGCCAAGCCGGCGCGGGCGAAGCGCAGAATTTTTTCCTGCACATCGGCGGGAATGGATTTGTCGGTGCCGTCCTGCACTTCGCGGCCGTAAATGCTGAACGCGGGAATTCCCTTTTGCGAATGCCCCGCCAGCACTGCCGCGAGATAAACCGCGCCTGGCCGCTCGGTGCCGTTGAAACCCCAGACGGCTTTCGGGATGGCGGGATTCATGTCCATCGTTTCGCTGCCGTAGCACCAGCACGGCGTGACCGTGAGCGAAGCCCCGACGCCGGCTTTGGTAAATTTATCGGCACACGCCGCGGCTTCCGCCACGCCGCCGATGCAGGTATCGGCGATGACACATTCGACGCGCTGGCCGTTTGGATAAAACAAGTTGGCCGAAATCAGTTTTGCGGCGGCTTTCGCCATGTCCATCGTCTGTTTTTCGAGCGACTCACGCACGCCGCCGAGCCGGCCGTCAATGGTTGGGCGGATGCCGATTTTGGGCAGAGAACCGTTGAACAAAGAGAGTTGTTTCATGTGAATAATAATTAATTTGCGGTGCCTTCAATGATGGCAAACCGGCGGCGGCGCGTAAGTCAATTCGCATGGACGCGGATAGGGAAAACTTGGATTAATCACAGGTTCATTCACCCAAAACCGGCGGCGACCTGGCTGGAAATATTCCAGCCTTCCCGCAGGGAGCCAAATTTAAACCGAATGGGCCGAGCGATATTCCGAAGGTGAGGTTTTCGAAAGCCGGGTAAAAACGCGGCTGAAATAGGCCGGGTCAAGAATGCCCACGGCATCGGCGATGGATTTCACGGAAGCCTGGCTGGTGAGCAGAAGATATTGCGCCCGCTCAATCCGGCGGCGCATCAAATAATCCAGCGGCCGCACGCCCACGACGCGCTTGAACTGGTCGGAGAAATAGGTGGGATTCAGCTCCACCACTTTGGCCAGATCCGCCAGCGCGATTTTCTGGCGCATGTGGGCGTGAATGAATTCCTGCACCGCCAGAAACTGCCGCGTCACGCGTGCATGAACGCCCTCGTGGCTGCGCGCGGATTTCAAGAACTGCGACACCAAGAGCGTCAAAACACCGCGCGCTTCAAAACCGTCCACCGCGCCGGCCAGCGACTCGCTTGGTTCCGTCAAAACCGGAAAGCGTTTGTATTCCTCGCGCCGGGGATCGAAGCAGGGCAGTTTGCGGTCGGGATAAATGGCCTCCAGCCGTTTGAACATCGTCAGCGCCGCCGCCGGCGCGGGCAACTGATACTCGCAATCCAGCAGCGAGAACAAATCAATGCCGGTGGGCAGCCGGGCGGCGAAATGCAGATGGTAATGATTGAAGCGGCTGGCGCAGGCGCAGTCATGCACGGCAAAAGCGGGCACGAGATGCCATTGACCGGGGCGTAGGGCAAAGCTGCGGCCGTGATGCCGCACCACCGCGCGGCCGTCGAGAATCAGCCACAGGCGGGAGAATGGACTGATCACATTTTTGAAATTCCACCAGCGGCCCGCTTCGGTGCGCTGCACGGCCAGCACTTTCAAATCGAGCGAGTTCAGCAGTTCGTGATTGAGCGTGGAAATCATGGCGGACGGATGCCGACAAAATAACCGGTCGGCGGAATTTATTCGAGGCTGATTTTCCACCGGCACGCGACGAAACGCGGAGCCAAACTTTTTAGTAAGGCGACACCAGCCGGAAGAAAATACTGCCGGCAGCCGAACTGACCGGCGCGGAGAACTGATTGCTCAAATCTGAATTCGGCACCGCCAGCCAGTTGGTGCCGAGTCCGGCGCCGGTGGCATTGGTCTGGATTTGCAAAAGCCAGCCCGTGTGATCCGCTGGCCAGGTGAATTGTAATTGATTCGTATTGAACACCAAGTTAAGCGACGTCGCTGCGGAAGAAACAGGCTGCGCGCTGACCGGAAGCGAGTTGGTGCTTTCCGTCACGATATTGGTGGCCGAGGCCACATAGTAATACCGGGTGCCATTCGCGACGCTCGTGTCGGTGAAGTTCAAACCCGGCACATTGGTTCCTGCTAAAATATAAGGGCCGCCGCTGTTGGTGGCGCGCTTGAGGTTGTAACCGTTCGCGACCGGCGCGGCGTTCCAAGCCAGCGCCACCTGCGCGTTGCCACGCGTGGCGGCGAGGCCGGTTGGCGCGGCCAGCGGCGTGACAAAACTTGCCACGTCCGAAGCGCTCAACGCACCGCTAAAAATCCGAAAATCATCCACCGCGCCGCTCAAATACGGATCGGCGGAATATTGCGAGCGGCCGATCCAGCTCTGGGTAGTGCCGCCCAAATTGGACGGCGTCAGCGTGATCGCGCTGTTGGTGCCCACCGACACACCGTCCACATAAAGAATGCCGGTGCCGGCCTCCAAGGTGACCGCCACGTGATGCCAGACGCCGGTGGAAATACCTCCGTTGTAATTGATTTGCTGCTCGCCCGCGCCCGCCGTGCTGGTGATGGCGAAGCGGATTATGTTGCCCGCGCCGACGGGCGACAGAAACATGTAATTGCTGGTGCCGGTGCCGAAATCAAAAATACGCGCCCAAGTGGCGTTGGCGTTCAGCTTCACCCACGCCGCGATGGAAAAACTGGTCAAGCTGCTGACGACGCCGGTGGGCAGGCTTACATAATTACTCGCACTATTGTTCAAGCTCACGGCGTTGCCGCCATGACCGGCCACCCAGGTCGGCCCGTTAACCAGCGTGCCGTTCCAGCCGTGCCCGGTCGCATCGGCGGCGCTCGTGCCGCTCGCCTCGTCAAACTTCAATTGCGCAAACAGCGACGGTGAAAGATTTAATTGCGCAATGGTATTGGTATCGAGCCAGCCGTTGTAAAGCCGGACATCATTAAGCAGACCGTTGTAAAATGACGCGCCAGCCCCGGTCTGCATGCTGCCAAGCCGGAGAAATGACGAAGCCATCCGCGCGCCAACCGGGCCGAACGCGTTCGTGTTGAGACGGCCGTCGAGGTAGATGGCCATCATTCCGTCCAAGCTGTTGCGCGTGGCGGCAACGTGATGCCATTGGCCGTCATTGACCGCGGCGGTGGATAGCAGCGTGGTGTCCGGATTGCCGACGCCAAATGCGATTTTGCTGCCGAGCAGCGACACTCCGAAATCATTCATCGCGGCACCAACTTCACCATCCACCAAGCCGGTGCCATTCCACCAATTCGGTCCGCCGTGAAATCCGGTCGCAGTGGTTTTCATCCAGAAAGCGATGGTGAAACTGCTGCCCGCGCCGATGGAACGCGGAAGCTGGACGTAAGCATCCACACCGTTGAATTGCAGCGCCTCAGTGCCGATGCGTCCCGCCGCCACATAATTGGTCGCGCTCGCGCTGGGCGTGCCGTTGTTGCCGTTGCCGCTGTCGTCCAGCGCATTTCCGTCGAGAATATACCAGGCGTCCGGCGCGATGCCCGGCTGCGAGGGAAACCAGTTTTGTTCCGCCGTGGTCGTGTTAGTCCACAGAACCATCGCCGCGCCGGAGTTGGTGGAGGCATTGGATACCGCCACCGCCAAACCGGAATTGACGTTGATGAATTTCCAGGCACCGTTGCCCACCGGCCTTAATTTGAATTGTTGCACCGGCAGACCGTTGAAATCCCATTGGTCCAAAATCGTCCCGTTCGTGGTGCCCCAGCCTAAATCATCCCAAGCGAGCTGATTGCCGGGATTGGTAACCGTCCAGACGTTGTTGCCGAGATCATTGAAAGTCCACTTTTGGGCCGAACCGCCGTTGACAGTCCATTGATCCAAATCCGTGCCATGCAAATTTTTATTGCCGGGAATGTCCAGCGCGAGGCCGCTTTTTTGATTGCAGAGCGTGTAGGTGGTGTTCGGCAAAATCATTTGCGCGCGGGCAAAAAGCATTTGGTTGATGTTGGTGTTGCCGCTGATCGTAACTTGGGAACTGGCCAGTTGAAAAATTCCCTGGCCGTCCCACGTCGGGATCATGCCTTGGCTCCAGCCAGCCAAAGTATTGCCGCCGCCCTGCCATTGAACGGGCGCGGGAATCATGGTCCAGTTGCCCTGACCGAGATTGGTGTTGATGAGCAATTCGCGGTCGGTGTTGGGGCTGTTCACCAGAAATTGCGCGGCCGCGACCAGCGTCCCGTTCGGACCGCCGGCCGGAATCCAGACGATGTAAGGACAGGCACCCAGATAAGCGCCGCTGGCGGTTTGCACGGCTGTGCCATAATCCGTCGGCCCGCTGCCCCAATTTGTGCCATCGGTGGAAAACTTAATGTGGATCTGGCTTAACGTGCCGCTGCCGACGGCTTCAAAACTCATGACATATTGGCCGTTGGGCAGCTTGGTGGTCACGGCCATGCCAGGACGTTGGACGCCGTCCGCAATCGCGCAAACATATTGCTCCGCGCCCCACGTCAGCCCGCCGTCGGGAGAAACGCGTTCGCCCAAAAGCTGATTATAAGTCGGGCTAAAACGCTCATCCGAATAATAGCAGACCAGTTGGCCGGCGCTGCTCACACCGAGACGCGGCTCCCAAATGCCCTTGAGCGTGGCGCTGTTGCTTTCCGCCATGCCACGATATTGCCAGGTAAGCCCGTGATCGAGGCTGTAATAAATTTCCAACTGATGACCATTGCCATTCACGGAATTGCCCGCCAGCAAAATGGTGCCGGCCGGAAGATTGCCCATCGGCGAAGGCACTTCGAATAAATCCGGTTCGACCTTGAACTGCCAGCCGGGATATTGCGTTTCCGTGGTGGTGGCAATCTGGGACCAATTGAAACCGTCATCTGTGCTCCGATAAATGCCGAAATCATTGGCCCAAGCTTCGAAGGTGGCGATCAAGGTGCCGTTCACGCTGCCGCTGTGCTGCAACCGGATGACGCGGCCATAGCGCGTGCCTGCCACCACCGGCGAAGCCGCCGTGATACGCGTTCCATTCGTGTAAGTCAACACCGTGCCGGTGCTGGAATCAGCGAAGCTGGTAGTCACCAGCCCAAGACTCAATGCTCCACCGAGAAGCATTGATGCCAGCGCATTGGTCACCCTGTTTGGGGCCGGGCAATTTTTTATCATATTGGCTTGTCGGAGGAAGTTAGCGCACGCCCGCCCGCTTGTCAGGTGGCACAAAACGGCCACAACCACGAACGCGCCGCCGCCGCACCAAGGCTGAATGTCGCGCCGCTTTTGCTTTACCTTGAAGCTGCCCCTCTGATTTCGGGAAGAAAAAACCTCAGCCAAACTCCGGTGTTCAACTGTGAGCCGGCCGCCGCTGGAATGAAACCGGGCGTTTCCGGTGCCAGCGGCGGATGCGCAGCGCGGCACTTTTTAGTTGACCTTGGCCGCCGGCCCAAGCTAATTGTCTATTTGTATAGACAAATGAAATCCAGCGCCATTCACCACCGCTTTGCCCGGCCCGCGGTGAAGCAATTGCGTGGTGCGGATTCGTTTGTTCCATTTTTACTTCACGCCCAAATCGAAAAGGAGCTACAGCGAATGATTGCGTTGCCAGAGTTTAAAAATGGTGTTTTGCTTCCCAACGAATTGACGCTGGTGAACTGTTTTGGCGTAAGCAGCAAAATGAAATAAAAACCAATATGAAAAAAAACAATATATTTATGCGCTGGCTCGTTGTCACCCTGGCCATGATGGCGTTGCTGCCGGCCCACGCGGTCTGGATTGAAGAAGAGATTTTGACCAATGCGATCACCATCACCGCGTCGAGCCAATACGGCGGCAGCCAGTCGGTGCGGCATCTGATGGATGGCTCGGGCATGTTCGGAACGCTTCACGACAACCAGGGCTCGGCCCAAACGATGTGGCACAGCACCCAACGACCCCAGCCAACGAGTGCCGCCGCCGGCTTGCCGGCGTCTCCGGCGTGGGTGCAATTTGATTTTGCGCCGCCGCAAAAATTCGATGCCATTCATATCTGGAATCACAACCAGGCAAACCTCACGGATCGCGGTTTTCGGAAAACACGCATTTTCGGCACGGTGGACGGAGCAACTTGGTTTGCGCTGACTTCGCCGGAACTTATTGAATTGCCACGCGCGAGCGGCAGCCCGGAACTCGAAGCCACGGTTGTTTCAAACGCCAAAAAGGATCAAGCTTTGAAATCAGTCGTCATCGCGGCAGCGGCGAAAGACGGCAATTACGGCAGCGACTATTTTGGTTTGAGCGCTGTTCGATTCGTCACCGGGCATGAAGTAGCCGAAGCGGATTTGCCGGTGCCGAACGACATGGCGTGCGCGGCGCTGCCGTATTGTCCTTATCGTCCTGATGGTAAACCCGGACGAGAAATAGCCGTGTCGCTGCGTGGTGGAAAAATTTACAGCACGGTGACATTTGACGTGGAGAGTGCCGGCGCAAAAGAGTCCACGACGGTGCCCGCGAATGTGCGCGGCGCGGAACATTTTTTAATTTTTCTGCCACCGGGCGTCAACATCACGAACGAATGTGAAGCGGCCATTGAGCTGCATTCGAGTCGCACAGTGCTGAAACAGACGGTTGAAATTCCCGCCTACCAGCCGCGCACTTTTTATGTGCTGATGCACTCGCACTGCGACATCGGCTACACCGACATTCAGCCGCACATCGCGGCGAAGCAGGCGTCGAACGTCATCCACGCGCTGGAATTGATCGAGCAAACGAAGGGCTATCCGCCCGGCGCGCAGTTCAAATGGAACACGGAAGTTTTCTGGCAGGTGGAACAGTTTTACAAAATTGCAACGCCGGACCAGAAGGTGAAATTCGAGCAAGCCGTGCGCGACCACCGCATCGGCCTCGACGCGATGTATGGCAATCTGCTGACCGGACTCGCGCGCGGCGAGGAGCTTTTGCGGCAGACGGAATTCGCCACGGAACTTGGCCGCCGCTGCGGCGTGAAAGTGGACTCGATGATGATCAGCGACGTTCCTGGACTGATTTGGGGCATCGTGCCGTCGCTCGCGCAGGCAGGCGTGAAATATATTTCCGATGGGCCAAACGCGGCGCGCGGCATGATTGGCGACCGCATCGGCTATGTCCGCGAACAATGGGAAAATCATCCGTTTGCGTGGCTTTCGCCGTCGGGCAAAGAGCGCGCGATTTATTGGGGCGCGCAGGGCGGCTATTCCATCGGCCACCACTGCGCTTCGATCCGCGACGCCATTGCCGAACTGACGCCGCAGCTTGAAGAATGGGGCTATCCTTACGACATCGTGCAACTGCGCTGGACCAAGGGCGACAACGGCGGGCCGGACGAAAGCGTGATGCCGACCGTGCGCGATTGGAATAAAAAATATGCGTGGCCGAAGCTTGTCATTTCCACGACGAGTGAAATGTTTCATGAATTTGAAAAGCGTTACGGCGACGAGCTCCCCGTTTATCGCGGCGACCTGACGCCGTATTGGGAGGACGGCGCGGGTTCGAGCGCGCGCGAAACCGGCATCAACCGGCTTGCGTCCGACCGCATGACACAGGGAGAAATTCTCTGGACGATGTTGCAACCGCAGACGCTGCCGGCGGACGGCTACGCCGACGCGCTGAAAAATATCGCGATGTATAGCGAACATACTTGGGGCGCTTACAACAGCATCAGCGCGCCGGATTCTGATTTCGTGAAGGCGCAATGGAAAATCAAGCAAGCCTTCGCGCTTGACGGCGAAACGGAAACAAAAAAACTGCTCGCCGACGCGCTCGCGACGCGCGGTGCCGCGCCGGAAACTGCCCAAGCAATTGACGTTTTTAACACAGCTTCGTGGCCGCGCACTGACCTTGTGAGCTTGCCCAAAACAATGAAGCTGGCCGGCGAGATTGTAAAAAATGATCGCGGTGAGATCTTGCCGTCGCAGCGCCTTTCCACCGGCGAATTGGTTTTCATGGCGAAAGATATTCCACCTTTTGGCGGAAGGCGTTTTACGGTCGAAGCGGGAAGCGCGACTGCCTCCGGCAACGCCAAAGCGGAAGGAACCACGCTGACCAATTCATCAATCATTTTGAAGCTCGATGAAAAATCCGGAGCGATTGCGAGCTTGCGCGTGAACGGCGTGGAACACGAATTCGTAAATGCGGCGGCAAATCTTGGATTGAACGAATATGTTTATCTTCCCGGTGGCAACGTGACCAACGCGCAGCGCAACGGTTCCGCAAAAATTTCCGTCAAAGAAAACGGCCCGCTGGTCGCGTCATTGCTCGTGGAGTCCGACGCGCCGGGTTGCAACAAACTGACGCGCGAAATCCGGCTGGTGGACGGACTCGACCGCGTGGAGATCATTGACACGCTGGACAAGCTGGCCGTCCGAACGGTCGAGGGCGTGCATATCGGTTTTGGTTTCAACATTGCCGATCCCGCCGTGCGCATCAACATTCCGTGGGGCGTAATCCAGCCGGAAAAAGACCAGCTCGCCGGCGCGTGCAAAAACTGGTTTTCCGTCGAGCGTTGGGTGGACATTTCAAATGATAAGCTCGGCGTGACGTGGTCCACCGTGGAAGCGCCGCTGCTCGAAGTCGGCGGTCTGACGGCAAACTTGCCACGCTCGCAGCCAAATCCCAAGGTGTATATGTCCAAGATTGAACCGTCGCCGACGATTTATTCGTGGGTGATGAACAACCACTGGCACACGAATTACCGCGCCGACCAGGAGGGCGAAACAGTTTTCCGCTATGCCATTCGTCCGCACGCGGACTATGATCAAACCGCCGCCGCGCATTTTGGCGTCGAAAGCACAGAGCCGCTCATCGCCGCGCCCGCTGCCGGTTCGGCTCCGGGGAGCTCGCTCGTCGAAATTTCCGCCGGTTCGGTTATGATCACGTCGCTCGCACCAACCGCCGACGGCAAAGCGTTTCTGCTGCGGCTCTACAACACCGGCGAAACCGCTTCAAAAGCCTCGTTGAAATGGAATGCCGGAAAGCCAAAGAATATTTTTGTGTCAGACCTCTCCGGCCTGCCGGGCGCCCGCGCGAATGGCGCAGTTGAATTGGCACCGTATGAAGTGCGTTCACTGCGGGTGGAATTCAAATAAATGCGGTTCGCCATTTTCAATCGCCAGAAGCGTTGCCCGCCAAGTTTTCAATCTTTGAAAATCGCGTTGCGCAGCATCTGCTTGTTTTGCCTGCTGCTCGCCGCCCCGGTGCTGTCGGCGCATCCGATTTCCATCATCACCGGCGAGGCGTTGGTTCACCGCGACCGGATGGAAATGGCGCTGGCCGTAATGCCGGAGGATTTTCTGATGGTCTATGGACTTTTTGCGAACGCGGATTCGCGCATCGCGACCAACGACATCGCGCAGTCGGCGGAGAAGCACAAAAAGTTTTTGCTCGACGGCCTGATTGTCCGCGACGCAGACGGCAACCGGCTGATCGGCAGCGTCGTCAAAATTGAAATGCCCGCGCTGCCAGCGGACGGTTTGCCAGTGACCGATTTGATGGCGACGACGATAGTTTACCACCTCGAATTTCCGCTCGCGAAGCCGCCGACGCACCTCACGTTTCAGCAACATTTTGGCGGCGATTCGGTGATGATTCCCGCCATCGTGAATTTGGTGGTGACACGGGAAAGTTTGCCGCCGGAACCATCCATCAATATCCCCGGCGATGAAAATGTGGAGACCATCGCATTCGATTGGAGCGAGACTGCGCGGCAAACGGCGGGCGATTACGCGGAAACGCAGGCGCGCGAGGCAGCGCGGCGCAAGCAGGACATGGGCATTGCCAGCTATTCGGCAACCTACACTTTCGTTTATATCCAGAACGAGGAAATCCGCGTCGAAATTCTCATGCCGCTGCTGACGCTGGAAACGTGGCAGCCGGTCGCGCGGACGAACAAGGATTTTATCGACGTCTCCGAACAGCTTGCCGCGCGCGGGACGCTGGAAAAATTCTTCACGGAACAAAACGAGTTGAAACTGGACGGCGTCGCGGTCAAACCAAAATTGGAGCGGCTGGATTTTTACGGGGTTGATTTCAAGGACTTCGCGATGCGCACCGAGGCGCGGCGGTTGAGCGCGTGGACGGCGCGTGTCGGCGCGATTTTAACTTATTCAACGAAGGGCACGCCCAGCCATGTTGAGTTGAAATGGACGCTGTTCAACAATGATATGCTGGCCGCCCGCGCGGTGATTTTCGCCTACGACCAAGGCTCGCGATTCACGTTCTATCCGCGCAATCCGGTTTTCAAATGGGACAATCCCGGCGCACCGCCGCTGCCGGCGGTGACCACGGTCTCGACGGGCGAGAAATCGCGCGAGACCGTTGCCGAGTCGCTGTTGCGCAATGTTTATCGCGCGTTCGACTATCACAGCGAGTCGGACATTTATGATGCGCTGGCGCGCAGTGTCCACGGCGATTTGCTTGCGGATTTGTATTTGAAAATTAAGCAAGGCCTCATCATGCAGGAACAAGGCGGTGCCATCGCGCGCGTGCGGGAAGTCAAAGTCGTGAGGACCGAGCCGGCGGAAGGCAAAAGCAAAAATGGCTTCGCCGAGCGCGTGACTTGGCAGGTCGAGGGAACGATCGAACACTGGGGACACATCCACACCCGCGTGAATGAATATTGCGCCGATTTGGAAATTGAACCGGTTGATGGATCATGGAAAATCACGGCCATGAATGTTTCGCGCCAAAGCCAGGTCAAAAGCGCCGTGAGCTTGAGAAAACTGTGATTGCCATTTCCAATCTCGAATTTCAATTTTCGCATTCCGATTTTCGGCTTGGGGTTCCGTCGCTGAAAATCGCCAAAGCCGAACGCGTCGCGATCATCGGACCGAGCGGCTCTGGAAAAACCACGCTGCTGCAATTGGTCGCCGGGATTTTGTCGCCGGCGCGCGGAACCATTTGCGTTCAGAACCGCGAAATAAATTCACTCGGCGACGCCGCGCGCCGCGCGTTCCGCGTTGCGCAAATCGGGCTGGTTTTTCAAAACTTTGAGCTCGTCAGTTATCTCAATGTTTTTGAAAACATCCTGCTGTCTTACCGCTTAAATCCCGCGCTGCGATTGACACCGGAAGTGGCGCGCCGCGCAAAACAGCTTGCGGACGAAACCGGCATCGCGCACCGGCTCCGCTATTTTCCGCACCGGCTTTCGCAGGGCGAAAAACAGCGCGTCGCGATCTGCCGCGCGCTGCTGCCGGAGCCGCCACTGCTGCTTGCGGACGAACCGACGGGCAATCTCGATCCGACGGCAAAACAGCTTGTCGTTGATCTGCTTTTCCAGCAAGTCGCGCGCACCGGCGCGACGCTGCTGATGGTCACGCACGACCCGGAAATCGCCGCGCGATTCCCGCGCGTCATCAACTGCCACGATTTTGCGGCGGGAGGCGCGCGATGAAAAACATTTTGTTTCTGGCGCTGCGTTATCTGCGCTTCAACAAAATCAAAACCGCCATTCTCGTTTTCAGCGTGGCCGTCGCCGTTTTTCTCCCGCTCGCGGTGAACCTGCTGGTGCGCGATTACCAGCGCGACCTGCTGGCGCGGGCAAACGCGACGCCGCTAATCGCGGGCGCGCCCGGCAGCCGGCTTGATCTGGTTTTGCACGCGCTCTATTTTCGCGGCCAACCCGCGCACGATTTGACCATGGGCGATGTTGCTACGATCAACAACAGCGGACTGGCGCTGGGAATTCCAATTCTCAAAAAACATTCAGCGCGCGGTTTTCCCATTGTCGGCACGTCGCTGGAATATTTTAATTTTCGCGGATTGAACATCACCAGCGGTGAAGGTTTGACGCAGGTTGGTGACTGCGTGCTTGGCGCGACGGTCGCGGCGAAACTGGAGTTGAAGCCCGGCGACAAATTGATGAGCGATCCAGAAAATGTTTTTGATCTCGCCGGCTCGTATCCGGTCAACATGCACGTCAAAGGCGTTCTTGCTCCGACCGGCACGGCGGATGATGGCGCGATCTTCACCGATTACAAAACGGAATGGGTCATTCACGGCATCATGCATGGACACGAAGATGTGACGAGAGTTGATCCGAGCCTGCTGATCGGTCGCGATGCAAGCCATGTGACGGCCAGCGCGGCGGTGCTACCGTTTCAGGAAATCACCGATGAGAACATCATTCTTTTTCACACGCACGGCGACGAGGCGACGTTTCCGGTCAGCGCAATCATCGTCGTGCCGCATGACACGAAGTCCGCGACGATTTTACGCGGACGCTACGAAGACCCGAAAGCGACCGTGCAATTGCTGGTGCCGAAGCAGGTGATTTCCGAAACGCTTGATTTGGTTTTTCGCGTGAAGCGTTTCTTTGCCGCGCAGGCGCTGCTGGTCGGCACCGCGATGGCGTTGCTGCTTGCGCTCGTGGTTCTGCTTTCGCTGCGACTGCGGCGCGGCGAAATGGAAACGATGTTCAAGATCGGCTGTTCGCGGATGACGATTTTCTGGCTGCAAGCAACGGAGATTTTAATCGTGGTTTTGGCCGGAATCGCAATTGCTGCCGGCCTTTCGTGGATGGTTTTGCAAAATCTCGGATTGTCTTCGGCCCGAACAAACCTTCAATCTTCAACTTTCAACCTTCAACCGTCGGCAGCCGCGAAGCCACGCGTGGCAGTTGTGAATTATCCGCTGTGGTATTTCACGAAGCGCATCGCCAGCGACCGGGTCGAACTGGTCTTGCCAATTCCGCGCGCAGTTGACCCGGCTTTCTGGCGGCCGGACGCGAATGGCATCAACCAATATCAGCAGTCCGACTTGATTTTCCTCAACGGAGCCGATTACGAAAAATGGCGGCTGACGAGTGTTTTGCCGCTGGCGAAGCAGGTGGTGACCTCCGCCGCGTTCGCGGAAAATTACATGACGAACGGCGA
>CAJAQO010000006.1 GCA_903944085.1 uncultured Verrucomicrobia subdivision 3 bacterium | reverse complement strand
CCGGTGATACCCATAGGAGCTAGAACATGTGCTTTGACGTAGGTGGTGCAATCCATCTGGCTAATTTGCTCGATCAGCAAATGGATGATGTAATAGTTCACATTTCGATATTTTGAAAATGTTCCGGGTAGATGAGCAAGTGGTAAAGACAAAAGTCTTCTTAAAGCAGCGGGGTCATTCCCGAAATCGTTGGTAAACCCGCTCCGATGAGCCAACACCTGGCGAATAGTAATTTTTTTCACGTCCTCATTAACATCGGGGCAGATGCCGCTGATATGCGGCCAAAATGGTTCATCAAGGGAAAACTGGCGGCTGGTTCCGGAGCATTCCTCACACAACTTCAACATTGCCACGGCGGTGATTGTTTTGGATACACTGGCTAGTTCTATCGGTTTGCTAACAGTCATTTTAACGGATGGGTCAACTTTCTCCCACGGTGCCCTGGCCCAGCCTTCGGCCAGAGCTACCGCCACCTTGCCGTGGTCAATAACTACACACTCATAGCCGCCAGCCAATTTTCCGGCCATTGCGTCCCGGATGATGGCTCCAAATTTGTGCGCGTTCAGCGGGCCAAGGCTGGGAATAAGAGCAACCCATCTGGGGTGCTGACCCAATCTGTATTTTTGCTGGACAATTTTAGCCACCGGGAGGTTGGTGCTGCTGATCCACCAATCATCTTGAGCCAGACAAATCCAGTTTGTCCCGCTGAAAGCGACACACTGGATTGCGATCTTCTTGCTGACCGCATTATCAAGAATCTTGGCCAAGTCATCAGAAATTTTGCCGTAGCAAATGCCAGTCTCGTCGTAAAGAATCACCCAGCTTTCGTTCGCTCCATACGCAATAGAGCGAATCTTGTGACCATCGTGCGGAAGATTGCCGACCTTATTCCAGGCCGCGATAGGTCCGTCGCCTTCGCCCCACCTTCGCCCATCCTGATAAGAAATGCCACCCGCACGCCCCGATGGATTAATGACCAAGCAATTGATATCCTCAAATCGTTGATCTGACTCGTGGAGCTTTTGACAAATCCGCATTCCGTCATCACTTGTTACAAAGCCTTTGTCATTCAACAGGAGCCATTCGCCGGTAGGCGTGAAAGCGAAGGACTTAATTTCGAGTTTTTTATTTTGCGCACTTTTCAGCGCCTTAATTGCCGCTTCAGGAACTCCGGGGCTGGCATAGAATCCATTGGTGGCGTCCAACACCACGAACCAATCAGATACGTCAGCCCGGCTGTTTAGCGAGAGGCCCAACAGGATGAGAATTGTATGGCAAAAGTGGATCGGGCGCATAACGAAAGGCTCGGTTAATAATTCCAGCCGCATCTAAGATTCGTTGGGAGCATGTCTAATGGCAATTTGGATTCTACCTCGCTAAAAATGGGAACACTTAGGTTTTTTTGGCACACCTATTGCGCGGGGCGGACACGCCAGAAATTGCTCGTGACTGGGTTGGGTGTGTTCGCAAAGACCAGCACCCCACCCACACAAACAGGATTTGTGATCAATGGAATCAAATCTGGAAATGTCAATTTAAACCTCTTAGGCAGATATTGTTTGGCGCTCAAGCGCGTGTTAATAAATAACTTCACGGGAGCCGTAATCTGAAAAAGCTTTCTGGTTGTGAGGCGTTGATCGGTATAGTGTTTGAGAAGGCCCCCGTGCCATCCAGTGTGCCGGAGCTGTTTGTTGTCCAGTTTATCGGAGTTGACAGGTTCGTTGTGGTTAGCCACGTGTAACCGGCACCCGGCGTGCCGCCGTGGCCTGTTAAAATCAGATTGCCACCGGAAAGCTTGGGTGCTTCCAATGTTGGCGACAGGACTAACACGGGAGCTTTGGTCAGTCGCACATTGTCAAAATCCGCTTGGATGGTCGTGTTGTTACCCAGAACCGACAGCACGATAGTTAAATCCCCGCTGACCGAAGCGCCAGTGGCGAAAGTTACAGCATAGTCCTGCCAAGCGTTCTGCACGCCCGGAAGCCCCCCGCCGCTGGTCAATACCGCCCCCGAGCTATTGGTTCCTCTGACCAGCGAAATAATTCCGCGGGAATTACTCCGATCATGGCGTGAGCCAATCGCCACGGTCAACGTATAGACGGTGTTGGCCTGCAAGGCCCCCACATCCTGAGAGATGCCTCCCGTCACGCTTGGATTAAACATGTTGATATAGCAATACTGATTACCCGCAGCCGGGGTGGCCAATGGGTTATAAGTGGTATAATCAACGCCTCCAGCCCACTGGGAGCCGATATCGCTGCTACCCGCCTCGTTAAAAGCTGTCCAGCCAATGGGAACCGTCGTCACCACGTTGCCAGGTCCACTCGCCACATTTTGCTCAAAGCTGAAATTGGTCACATTGACTGATGTCGGAGCAGGAGCGGCACGAGTCAAAGAAGCCACGCTGCTAGTCACACTGCCATAGGCATTCGTGATAACGACACTGTAATTGCCCAAGTTAGCGGGACCAATATTTGATACTAACAAAGAGTTATTCGTCGCGTCTAAAATTTTCGCTTTGTTGAAAAGCCACTGAAATGAAAGCGGCCAAGATCCCGATGCTGTAACGGAAAAAATTGCGTTATTGCTATAAGCGACGCTTTGATTGGTGGGCTGGCTGGTGATGGTTGGTGATCCCAAAATCAGTTGGAATACTGTCCCATATGCCCCTTGGCCGCCGATTTGGGTCGTGCCATAGAAATTTCCATCGCTGCCCAAGACCAGCCCCGCATAGGGATATCCGCCATCATTGAGGCCAGTGAAGGAATATAAAGTTTTAAACACTCCATTGGGGCTGATTTGGAACACAACGCCATAACCATTTGTGCCGCCTTCGTAGGACGTGCCATAAAAATTGCTGTCGCCGCCTTGCACTAACGCGGACATTACAACCCCGCCATCACTGGCACCATTAAACCAATATAAAGTGGTCAACACTCCATTGGTAGTGATTTTAAACACAGTGCCACTTAAGTTTGTGCCGCCATATGTAGTCGTGCCATAGAGATTGCCATCACTGCCTTGCACCAGCGGGGCATAGGGATTCGCACCATCCAGCGCCAAACCAGCGGCATTGGTGATTTGGCCAAAAGCGTGAAGGATCGTCAGAACGCCATTAGGGCTGATTTTGGATATTGTGCCCGCACCCATGCCGTTGTAGGGCCTTGATAAAACATTCATATTGCCGCCGTTTTTCCCAGTCCCGTAGAAATTGCCGTCACTGCCCACCATCAGCGTATCCGGCCCTGCACCATTACTGCCGGAGAGTGAAAACAAGGTGTTTTCCGACCCATTGGGATTGATTTGGAATACGGAGCAATTGTAATTCGTGATGTAGTCCGAGGATATGTCAAAAGCTAAAATGCGATCGCTGCTCTTCTGGACCATCAATCTTGGATATGGAACCATGCTAGACGTGCCTTGAACCAAAGTAGTTAGCACACCATTTGTAGAAATCTTGAACAGGGTTCCGTGGGCTACAGAAGTGCTTCCGCCGGCAGTTGTTGTGCCGTAGAAATTGCCATCACTGCCTTCCTGAAGCCCTTCTTTTGGTTTTTCGCCATCCAGCGAGCCGCTGCTTCCGTAGCCAAGACTGCCGAAATCGTAAAGGGTAGTAAATGCTCCATTGGTGCAGATTTTAAATACGGATCCACAGCTATAAGAGCTACCATTCTGATCTTCGCCGGAAGTGGTGCCATAGAAATTGCCGTCGGTGCCCTGCACCAGCCCGGCATAAGGTTTTGATCCATCATTGGCGCTAGGAAAAGAATACACAAAAGCCAGTTCCCCATTGGTGCTAATTTTGAACACGGTGCCATAACTTATAAAGGTGCTGCCAGAATTCAAGTCTTTCGCGCCGCCTCGGAATGTCGTGCCGTATAAATTGCCATCGCTGCTCTGAACAAGCCCGCCACCGATATGATAGGCAGTCAAAAAATCAAGCGGAAAATTGAAGGAATACAAACCGCTGAAAATCCCATTACTGTTGATTTTGAAAACGCTGCCAAAGCCATTCGTGCCACCGGACAAAGTGAGACCATAGAAATTGCCGTCGCGCCCCTGCAAAAGGGTGCCCTTCGGGTAATTGCCATCATTTCCGCCGGTGAAGGAATACAGAGAGGTCAACACCCCGTTGGTGGTGAATTTGAATACGTTTCCTTGTTGGTATTTGCCGCCGAACCAAGTGGTTCCATAGAAATTGCCGTCACTACCCTGCACCACCCCTGCGGCTGGACTCCAGCCATCGTTGCCGCCGGTAAAAAAATATAAAAAGGTCAGAACCCCGTTAGTGGTGATTTTGAATATGGTGCCGTCCCCGTTTGTGCCACCGGAGAAAGTGGTGCCGTAGATATTGCCATCGTTGCCCTGCACCAGCCCATTGGGTTCCCAAGTGTCATAGGCTCCACCAAACGTATACATTGTAGTCAACGCCCCATTTGTGCTCATCCTAAATATAGTTCCACTGCCTCCGTAGCCACCTGAGCCGATACCGTAAGATGCAGTCGTGCCGTAAAAATAGCCATCGCTGCCTTGGACTAACCCCGTTTCAGGATTCCCGCCATCAGAGCCGTAGTAACCCGCGAAAGTATGCAATGTTGTCAACACCCCATTGTTGCTGATTTTAAACACGGTGCCATAGCCATTCGTGCCGCCTTCGTAAGTGGTCCCATAAAAATATCCATCGCCACCCTGAACCAGATCGGCATAGGGTTTTGAGCCATCGTTACCTCCGTTGAACGAATACAGAGTGGTCAGCACTCCATTGGTGCTAATCTTGAAAACGGTGCCATTGTCGCCGTTAGTGCCGCCTGCAAAAGTTGTGCCATAAAAATTGCCGTCACTGCCTTGGACAAGCCCGGCCAGGGGATTTGCACCATTAGTGAGAACATTGAACGAATGAAGTGTGGTTAAGACGACATTGGCGTCGGCTACAAAAGCCGACAAAATAAGTCCGGTTGCCAACACCAAACGTATAAACAGAGCCGAAAACGGCATCATTCGATGGGCTGCCCAGATCACGCCGCAAGCTATACATTTGTTATGAACAATCTTCATTTTAGGTCGATTCGTGAAGATTTCAATGCAAGTTTTCATCGGATGGAGTTTTCAATTAGCCAATTCGCTCTCAAATCGCTACGGCGAAACAAGCCGATAAAATCCTTGCGGTGCATTTGTCGGCGGCTGGTTTGTTAGATGAGATATCGGTGCGGTTCCGGCGACGAAATTTGTCAGCGTGATCCAGTTGGTGGAGGCAAGGTTGGTATTTGATTGGAGATGGTAGCTTTGACCGCTACGCAAACTGGCATTCAGGACAACCCCACTGGCTCTGTTATAACTGGGAACTCCCGTGAACATAAGCGGAGTTGGTGGGCACATCCCGTTGGTGCCGGCTTGATACAGTGCTTGAATCTCCGATGAAGTGAGCGGGCGATCAAAAAGCATCAATTCATCCAGCGCACCGGCGAAATAATAGCTGTTGGGCGCAGAGGGCCAGCTCGTCAGAGTGTTTTCACCAATGCGCCAATAACCGTTATAAACAAAGCCAAATTTATATGCCGGGTTGTTAGCCAATAATTGACCATCCACGTAAAGTGAGGCCCCGGAGTTTGTGGACGAAATAGCTACGACGCAGTGCCAACCTCCGTCATTGTAGCTGGTGGATGAACTGATCACCTGAAATCCAGTAGTGTAAGTTCCAAAGTGAAGCAGGCCAGCACTATCCATGTATAGATGCCGGTCGTAGGTGGAAGAATTTCCGGTTTGACTGCTGTCAAAGCCCAACAGCAGTCCGCCCTGGGTGGTAGTTGTCTTGAACCACATCGCCATTGTAAAGTTTTGCGGATTGCTGATCATTTGAGAGGTGTTCAAATAGGCACTTGTCCCGTCAAAACTTAACGCCTGTCCCACCATGCCATTCGTATAAACAAGCCCGCCTTGGACGATGCCATTGTTACCGCCAATGCTATCCACGGCATTGCCATCCCCTGACCACCAAGAAACCAGCCCTTGGGGAGCCGATACGGCGCAAATCCGGACTTGAATTGCCGGGCCAGAAGCGATTATAGGAGATCCGTAGCTGTTGGTTGCAACGAGACTAGGCTTGAAATTTCCGGCGCTGGTATAAACATGCAACGGGCTTTGGTTGGTGCTGATGGTGCCGTCGCCAAAAATCCAGTTCCACGAACTGATGACATTGCCTCCGCTGTCAACTCCTGGTGAAGTGAATTGAACGGTCAATGGAGCCAGCCCGTTTGCTTGACTGGCAGTGTATTGAAAGGGACCCGCAATGTTTAAACTGACCACGCTGCTGGTGGTGCTGCCAAATGCATTGGACACAATTACCCGATACACACCTGCATTTACAGCGCTCACACTTTTCAATAATAAAACCGGCGACGTCGAAAAACCGAGATTGAAAACTTTGCGAACACACTGGTCATCTTTATCTGCAATATAAAGGGTGCCAGTGGCATCTACCGCCACGCCAGATGGGTTTTTTAATTCTGCGCCAATGGCCGGGCCTCCATCCCCGGAATGACCGTATTGCCCGTTGCCTGCTGCCGTGGTGATTATACCATTCGTGCCGACTTCGCGAATGACGCTGTCTAATGGATCAATAATAAACAATCTTCCAATATTATCCACTGCCACACCAACAGGATTCAAATTGGCATTGGTTGCTACACCGCCATCGCCGGTATTACCTGACACTCCGGTGCCTGCCACTGTAGTGATAATTCCATTGGTGTCAACTTTGCGGATGCGCCAGTCAGAGGTATCAGCAATAAAAAAGTTGCCGATGGAATCCGCGGCGACGCCTTGGGGATAACTCAATTCCGCATTTGTCGCTGCCCCTCCGTCGCCTGGATAGTTCATTCCACCACCTGCCACAGTGTTGATAATTCCGTTAGTGCCGACCTTTCGGATGCTTTGATTAAAGGTATCCGCAATAAATATATTGCCGGCGGCGTCCACAGTCAGCCCATAAGGACTAAAAAATTCCGCATTGGTCGCGGCTCCTCGATCCCCGATAAATCCTTCAGTCCCGTTACCCGCTACAGTATTAATAATTCCATTGGTGCCCACCTCGCGAACGCGCAACCCACCTAAAATATAAAAGTCGCCGATTGCGTCGACCGCGACCCCATAAGGGTCATATAATTCTGCGTTAGTTGCTGCTCCTCCATCGCCGGTAAAGCCAGGGCTCCAATAATAGCCTGCTACAGTAGTGATGATTCCATTGGTATCAACCTTGCGAATGCGGTTATTATATTCATCGGCAATAAAAAGGTTGCCTATGGCATCGACTGCAACCCCGCGGGGCCAAAACAATTCCGCGTTTGTCGCTGCCCCTCCATCGCCGGCGAAACCTGCTATGCCATTTCCTGCTACCGTGGTGATGATTCCGTCGGGCAGGTTGGTTCCATTTAGTTGCCATTGATAGTTGAATGGGCCTGGGCCAGATACCAACGCAGAAAAAATCGTATTACTTCCCATTGGAATCCAAATGAAATTGTTTGTTGGCTGAATCGTCACAACTGGTGGGCCCATCAGCGTTAATGCTAACGGCTGCGTCGCACTCAACGAGAATGCGTCCGTCACTTTGACTGTAAAATTGAATATCCCGCTGCCTATCGGTGTTCCGTAAAGCACACCATTTGTCGCCAGTAATAGTCCGGGCGGCAATGAACCGGATAGCAACGACCAACTAAATGGTGACTGACCGTTGATAGCGGTCAATTGCTGACTGTAGGCAAAACCGTTCGTTCCATTGGGCAGTGTAACTGTGGTTACTTGCAGCGATACTACTGTTATTGCCACCTGCTGCGTTGTCGTGTTGCTGGCGGCATCAGTCACTTTGACGGTGAAATTAAACGCCCCGCTGTTCGTCGGCGTCCCAGAAATCACGCCGTTGGTCGCCAGGTTCAATCCGGGTGGCAATGCTCCAGAAATATTTATCCAGGTATAGGGTTTCTGCCCGCCGGTTGCGGTTAATGTCTGGCTGTAAGCCAAGCCGTTGGTGCCGTTTGGCAACGAGGTCGTTGTCA
Source organism: uncultured Verrucomicrobia subdivision 3 bacterium (assembly GCA_903944085.1). Lineage (GTDB taxonomy): Bacteria > Verrucomicrobiota > Verrucomicrobiia > Limisphaerales > UBA11358 > UBA11358. The sequence continues at coordinate 65,387 of CAJAQO010000006.1, read as the reverse complement.
CCACTAGTCCCAAGTAAATGCTGAAAACCGTGCCATTGCCCGAAGTGCCCCCGTATTTTGTCGTTCCATACAGGGTGTTTCTAGATAAAGTCAAACCTGCATACGGATTTGCTCCGTCGTTGTTGCCCCCAGAGACATTCGTTGCCGAAAAATTATAGAGGGTGGTAAAGCCCGTGCCATTCGTGGTTAGGGAGAATACGGTGCCATTGCCCGCACCGCCGCCATAATATGCCGCCCCATACAGGATATTGCTCGATAACACCAATCCGGTGAACGCAAGTGTTCCAAGTCCTTCGCCGTTGGTATAAACACCTGATGAATTGGTTCTGCCCGCCGCGAAACTGTGCAGGGTCGTAAAACCCGTGCCATTGGTGTTGAGGGCGAAAACGGTGCCACAGCCATTGCTGCCGCCCCAAAACGCCGTGCCATACAAGGTGTTGCCAGATAAACTCAAACCGCTTGGCCCAACTCCGTCGCTGTTGGTATAGCCGGGACCGGGGGGAGCACCACCCTGTGGGAAAATAAAGTTGGTGGCTGTAAAAGTATGCAGCGTCGTAAAACCCAGGCCGTTGGTGCCAAGGGCGAAGACGGTGCCATTCCCCGAAAAACCAAGCGTCGTCCCATAAAGGGTGCTGCCTGATAGGACCAAAGTGTGCGGAACGGAACCGTCGGTGCCGTTAGTGAAGTTGTGCAGGGTCACAAATCCCGTGCCGTTGGTATTGACCTTGAACACCACGCCATAGCCACTGGTGCCGCCGTGTTCGGTGGTCCCATACAGGGTGCTGCCCGAAAGAATCAATCCAGCTTCGGAGCCATATCCGTCGCTGTTGGTAAAAAGACCGGTCACAGGATTGGTTTTAGCCGCATTAAGACTATACAAAAGGGTGAACGTGCCGTTGGTGTTGACCGCGAACACTGCGCCCGTGCCGTTCGTGCCGCCGTCATACGACGCCCCATAAAGGGTGTTGCCGGACAAAACCAATGTGCCATCCGAGCCACCCGCGCCGCTGTTGGTGGGAAATCCAAGACTATTGTTCGCCTCGGCGGGGAAATTATACACGAGTCTAAAACCCGAGCCGTTGGTGTTGACGGCGAACAGCGTGCTGTTGTTACCTGATGGTCCGCCGTATTCGGTCGTCCCATACAATGTGTTGCCCGATAACACCACGCCGGCCTGTAAACTAACTCCGTCAACATACCGGGTGAAACTATGCAAGGACGTGAAGGTCTGAGCCGTCCCCCGGCCAGTCAGCATCAAGCCGAGGCCGGCGATCAATGCGAGCAGGAGAAAAAAGTTATTAGGGTTTGTCTTCATTGGCTAATTCCATCGCGGTTGAACGGCTGTTTCTCTAGTTGAATACAAAAAGAGGAGATGAGCGTTTTCGTTCACGCTCGATGAAGAGTCGAATCGTGTCCTGCAAATCAGCATTCCCATTTTTAGATTTGACAGCCGAAGCCACAAAGCAGTCGTTAAATTGTTTTAGTCACATACACTTTTCAGAACCACTGGATTAAAGCAAAAACAAATACACGCTGCAAGTGACGATTCTGCTCATAAAAAAGATTGACTGTCTTAAACACGGGCAGCACTAAGCTAACGATTGTCAAAAACCCCAAGAAATCAAGCGGGTGAACCGATGGTTTCAACCGGCACCGAAAATGCTTAGTTTGCAAGGGGTTTGTGCCTATACGCTGCCAAAATGAAAACAATCAGGCCTCCGAAACTGCCGGCACCTACCCGGCAAAATAACAAATTGCAGGCCGGTTCCCGACATCGGCAAAACGGGTGCGCCCGAGCAATCAACGCTTTGGCTGCCGAAAATGGGGAAAACGAGGATGACGAGGAAAATTTCACCACTCTGAAAATCGAGGAAAACGGGCACGTCAAAGACAAGCCATGTTTTCTGATCCACAGCAAACAGGTCATCAAGGAAAATCCAGCCTTTGGGCAAAAAAAACTTTGTGATGGTCTGTCGTTCACCGCTGGTCATGCGTGCGCGTTTTCTTGCGTTTACTGTTATGTGCCAGCTTCGTTGGCACGAAACAAGCGCATCCTCGCCATCAAGATGAATGGCGACGATTTGAGATCACAAGATTTTGTGGTCGAAATTGCCAATGCACCAGTCATCGCACGCGAATACCTGACTGTGGGCGGCGACTTGAAAACGCCCCGTTTCAAAAATCCAAAAGACAATCGGATTATCTTCGCCTCGCCGCTGGTGGATGTGGCCGGGAACATGGGGCAGGTCAAAGTTACGGTGGCAATCTGCCTGGAAATCTTGAATTTGACTCACTGGCAAATCCGGTTGTTGTCCAAAAGCCCGCTGCTGCGGGAAGTGGCAGAGCGCATCCCGGCGGAATTCAAGCACCGGATGATTTATGGTTTTTCGACCGGGACGCTTGATCCGGTCGCGTCGGCGGCGATTGAAAAGGGAACTCCGCCGGTGGGCAAGCGATTAGAAGCGCTGCACTGGTTGCAAGTCAATGGGTATCGGACTTATGGAATGATTTGCCCGCTTCTGCCGCAGAAAAATGAAACTGCTTACCGTGCCTTTGCGGAACAAGCTGCGGCGCAAATCAATCTGGAAAAATGCGAGCAAGTTTGGGCCGAGGTTTTGAATCCGCGTGGCGGTTCACTGCGCGCAACCACCACAGCGTTGCGGCAAGCCGGGCGGATTGATGAGGCAGACTTGGTTGACCGGGTGGCAGCGGACCAAGACGCTAAACAGGAATACGCCATGCAAACTTTTCTGGCCATGAGCCGGGTCATTCCCACAGACAAGCTGCGCTTTCTGCAATACACGACTGGTAAAGAGGAATTCGAGCGGTGGGAAACATTTCAGGAACATGGCGCGGTGCTGCTGGGCATGAAACTGGACGGTGAGGAAAAGATGCGGCTGGAAACCTATGAGGCGGCGATAACGGCCAACCTGAAACAGTTTGTGGAAGTGGTGATGAACCTCAAGAAAATCAAAGACGACAAACTGTATCGAGAACATGGGACATTTGAAAACTACTGCCGTGTGAAATTCGACTTCGGGCGGGCGCACAGTTACCGGATGCTGGCATCGGCAAAAGTCGTGGCCGGATTGAAAAAGCTGCAAGGTGGCGATGACAAGCCGGGGCAAAAGTCTCCAAATGGAGACATTTTGCTGCCCGGCAGCGAGGCACAGGCGCGGGAACTGGCACGGATCAAGCAGCCGGAAAAGCGCCTGGAAGTATTAAAATTGGCGGTGAAAAAGACTGGGAAAAAGGCGCTCAACGCAGTAGCGATCCGGGAAGCGGCGGCGGAAATTGCGCCATCGCCCTTAAAAATCAAGCCAGCGCCGGTGGAAAGTATCAAAATTGAGCAGAAGATTTTCCTCGGCTGGATTGAAATCTTGAAAGCATTCGCCGCCGGTGGCAATAAAGAAGAAGTGCTGCGGTTGCTGGATAAGGCCGCAACCGACAAGACAATCGCGCCGGAACCGGAATTGAACTACGCCGCCTTTGTCAATCCGCACCGCCCAGCGAAGAATCCGCACCCGCAAATTCATCTCTACGGGCGAATGAATGAAAAGGACGTGCCGGACGGGGAGCGATGCTATTGGACAGATTCTGAAAAGTGGTTTGCCGAACGAAAAGCCATCACGGGAAGCGAACCGTTTTGCGCCAACGTCACAAGTGAAAGCACCGATTTATTTTTCCGAGAATTATCACCGATGGTAATTGGCCCGGTGGATTGTTACCGCGAGAGACGCGGCGGCAAATGGAAATCTGTGACGGCAGTTAGCATCGAAGTCGCTTGGCAATTTTCCAAAGTCTATCGGGAAATCATTGATGAAACCAGCAAGCCTCATGATGTAAGCAAACGATTCATTACCACCGATGCGGATGGAAAACAGTTTCCATCCGAGGCGTGGTTTGCCTGGCGGGATGCAGCCTACAACAATCCCTGCTATCGGCATGATCACCCGGAATTTGATGTCAAGCCAGCCAACGGCAAATCGCCCAAGATGACGGTGCGGCATCCGTTTCCAACAGGTTCAAAGATTGCGTTTTGGTATTGGGGCGGGAAGATTTTGGACTCCGTCCAAGCCCGGCAACATATCTACGCCACGCTTTATGCGGAGCAGGTCGTGAAAACGCGCGGCTTCAAGCTGCTGCGGGAAGCCTTTGCCAGTAATAATGGCAAGCCGGGATGCGATTTGAAAATTTTTGACCGGGACGGTTACGATTGGGCGTCGCTGGGCATGACGCCGGAAGATTGCGTGCGCGCAGAACATTCCTTTGGTCACGGCATGGTCATTGCGTTTTTGCTGAAAGGCATTGACCCAACCAACATCGTGCCGAAGTTAAAGCTGAACTGGTGCGATAATTACGACCGTTACCGGTGGATGGAAGTCAACCAGCCAAAAATGATTCCGGCGGAAAAGGAAATCATTGAAGGGCTGGGCGTGAAAATTTTAAGACTCACCAAGAAGGACGCCGCAATCTGCTGGGGCGTTGCGCATCCGCCCGGACGATTTGCGGCAACGGTGATCAGCATCAACCAGAACATCCAACACAAGTATTCCAAGCCAGGGAAAAAGATGGCGCTGAAAATTTTCAAGACCAACGAGGACACGCGCAAGGAATCACCCCGGTTGGTCACGTTTCACAATGAGTTAAGAAAAGATTTGCCCGGCCTGCCAACTGAATACGTCCAGGAAGTGTTTCACGCCGGGAACGAAGTGGCCGCCGATGGCCTGGCTTACGACTTCCTCATTCAAGAATGGATCGAGGGTGAAACACTGGAAGATATGCTCAATGGCAAAATCGAGCGGGGCGACGTTTTGAAAATGCTGGATGACCTGTTCGGTCAAATCGTCATTCCACTGTGGGCGGTCGGCACGGCGTTTTGGGACATCCGGGATTCAAACTACCTGTTCACGCCGGACAAAAGGCTGGTGATGATTGATTCGGATACGGTCGTCGCCTATGCTGACGAAATCACCGCCGAACCGATAGGTTATACCAGACGAAATGATGGCAAGAACGTGGCAATGAATCGCTACACGATGACCGTCAGCCGGATGACGGCGGCGTGCCTCGGTGTCAAAAGTGCCGCCGTCCAGACACAGGTGAAAGACCTGTTTGCCATGCACCTTGACAAAACATTTCGCCAGCCATACCCGGATGCGCTCGGGCGGGATTGGAAACAACGGGCAGTGCAATGCTATCGAAATTTCCAGGCGGACTATGAAAAGCTGCTGGCCTCGTCGGAAATGGTGAGGGAGATTAAAATTTAGGCAATAACCACGATTGCAAGAAAGCAGCCATGAATACAGATCCGCAAAAAGTCAATCATCTGGCATTTATTGAGACACCGCATATTGATTACCCGCCAGAGCGAAGAAAAGTTATTTGGCAAAGCTCCGTAAAGGGTGAAAACATTTGCAACGAACCTTATTGGTGGAAATTGGCCGAGCATTTCACGGCAGCAGAGCGGGAAAAACAGCAACAAGAAATTAGTGCTGCAAAAGTAGCCTTGGAGACGAGCATGAAAGCCAACCGGTTAAAACTCAGCGGTTGGCAGGTTGACGCCTTTTTGTTCAAAAATGAAATAGCTCCGTCCGACAGCGCTCCGCCAGCCATCTTGTGTCAAGAATTGTCCACCCGGCACGGCAAACCGGTTGCTGATATATCTGCCGCCATCGCGAATGTCAAAAAAGCCTTTGACGCCTGCCAAGCCCTTCGGATTCCATTTCAGTCTGTGGTCGCGGATGAATTGCCGGCAGAATCGAAGCTGCTCAAGGCAGCTCAAGAGGCCGTAGATAAATTCCGCCAAATGGCCTTTGGTGTGCCGAAAGTGTCTGGGGTAGCAGGAGTGGTATCTTACTTCAAAAAAAACGAAGCGCAGGCAGGCGCACAGGTCGTATTATCGGATGGACCGTGGAAATGTAAAAAATCACGCGAAGGCATTAGAATAGCGGGTGCCGTGGTTGAGCTTGCCGGAAAGCACGGCAATCGTCTGGCCACCTTTGTCCGACTAACCTTGAAACCGAGAGGCAGACCGAACGCAAAATCGAAAAAAACCCTGCGGGCATCGTTACCAAAAGCGCCAGATGGTTGGAACAACTCCGTAAAGGGCGAATTTACAATCAATAAGCCATATTGGGAGCGATATAACTTAACGCTGTCACCCGAACAGCTTGCCGCCCAGGAAAAAGACCATAAAGCTGCCTATATGGAATTGGCAGAAGCAATGAGAATCAACAAGGGCATGTTTAGCGAAGAGCAAATCAAAGCCTACGAATTGGACAAAAACTCAAATCCGTTGATCACCATAGCCATCGCCGCTTGCGCGACTTTGCAGATTCCATTTCAATGCTTGGTAACGTCGTATATTTCATGGGGGATGTCACCGGAGGTCGCCGCTTTTCATCGAATGGATATGGGGCTGAAAAAGTGCTCCACCCGGCATGAACTGGCTGAATACTTCAAAGGCCAGGAAACGGGTGCTCAAGCTGTTTATACCGAGGGCGCGAAAAACCGTGTTACAGCGGTAAGTGACGCCAAGCAAAATGGGATAGTAATTACATTGGAAGGAGCTTATGGCAATCGTGTAGCTACATTTATTCGACCGGATGAAAAAAGAAAGGCGAAGAAGCTTGAATGGCAAAAATCCGGGCGCGATATGAATGATGATACATTTTGCTTTTCCAATAGAGTGAATGACTTGAAAGAAGGTGAAGCTGCGGTTTATATCGAAGGCGCGCGTAAGACACTTGGCCGGGCTGTCAAAAAGCATCTCAGCCCAGACTCCTGTTCCTTCGCAAAAACCGACGACAAGAAAGGCTGGCAGGTCACATTAAAGAAAATCCCTGAGAAATCAGAATAATCTCAAGAGTTCATGAATAACCAATGCGCTTGAAAAATTCAGAACAGACAATGAAAAGTTGCTGGCCTCGTCGGCAATGGTGAGCAAGACCAAAACTGTCCCCAAAAATCAATCTCAACATTAACCACGAACATAGATAGTAACCATGAAAACCGATGCGCAATCAGCCAACCAGATGGCATTTATCGAGACCCCGCATATTGATTACCCGCCAGAGCGAAGGAATGATTCCTGGCAAAACTGCATCAAGAGCGAAAATAGCTGCAACGAACCTTATTGGTCAAAATTGGCCGACCATTTCACGGCAGCAGAGCGGGAAAACCAGCAACAAACCATATCCGCTGCTCAACTTGCCTTGGCGTCAGCCATGAAATCCAACCGGGCAAAATTCAGCGGCTGGCAGGTTGATGCCTTTCTAGCCAAGAATGAAATGGTGCCGGATAGCAGCACACCCCCCATCATCTTATGGCAGGAATTGTCCAAGCGGCATGGCAAACCGGTCGCTGAAATACTTGCCGCCATCGCCAATGTCGAAAAGACTTTTGAGGCCTGCCAAGCTCTCCGCATTCCGTTTCAGGCGGTGGTGGTGGATGAATTGCCGGTCGAGTCGAAGCGGCTCAAGGTAGCTCAGGACGCTGTGGATAAATTCCGCCAAATGGACTTTGGCGTGACAAAGGTATCTGGCGTGGCAGGAGTGGCAGCTCACTTCAAAAAATATGCCGCGCAGGCGGGAGACCGGGTTGTGTTGATTGACGGGCCGTGGAAATGCACCAGAGCAAATGAAGGCATCAGCACACTTGGTGTCGCGGTTAAACTCGCAGGAAAACATGGGAATCGTCTGGCCACGTTTGTCAGGTTCAATAACAGGCGAAGACACAAGCCCAATGAACAATCCAGAAGGGTGCAACGTTTACAATTGGGAGAAAGGCCGACGTCTTGGCGCGATTCCGTAAAAGCGGAGTTCGCCATTAACAAGCCGTATTGGAAGCGATACAATTCGACTTTGTCCCAAGAAAAACTTGCCGAGCAAGAGAAAAGTCATGCGGCTGCTTTCTTGGAATTGGCGGACGCGATGAGGGCAAACAAAGGGATGTTCAGGGCAGAACAAATCCAAGCGTATGAAAAAGACAAAAATGCAAATCCATTGATCACCAAAGCCATCGCCACTTGCGCGACTTTGCGGATTCCATTTCAAAGCGTGGTAAATACGAATATTTCATGGGGGATGTCGCCAGAAGTCGCCACCTTTCATCGGATGAATATGGGGCTGGACAAGTATTCCACCCGGCACAAACTGGCCGAATACTTCAAAAAACAGAAACCCGGCACTCAAGCCGTTTATACAGGGGGCGCGAAAGACCGTGCTACGGCCGTGAATGACGCCAGGCAAAATGAGATTGTGATTACGTTGGAAGGAACCTACGGCAACCGTGTAGCCACATATATCGGCCCGGATGGTAAAAGAAAGCAGAAGAAGGTTGCCTGGAATAAGTCCGGGCGTCTTTTGAGTGATGACACTAACGGTTTTGCAAAAAATAAAGATCGCTTGATTGTGGGAGGGCCCGCAGTTTATATCGAAGGTGCACACTCCACACTTATCCGCGACATAGCGAAAAGTTTCGGGCCTGCTTCCTGTTCCGTTTTGAAAACTGCCGACAAAAAAGGCTGGATGATTAAATTGAAGAAAATTACCAAGAAATCAGAGTGACCTCAATACTCGCTGGCTGGGTGCCAGAGACAACCGGGATGAAAAACAGGGAGGCTATTTGATGGCTGGCGGCGTGAATCTTGGTGGCGGCATGATTGGCCGTGCTGGGCGCGGTGAAGGTTGCCGCCGCTGGATTTCGTGAATCAGGATTTGGGCAAGGAATTGTAAAGGGCACTGACAGAATCGAGTTGCGCGGTCAACGGCTGCAACGATGCCGACAAAGCTTCCAACTGCCGCCGCAAGTCCTGCACCTGCCCGGTCAAGTCCGCCACCTGCTGCGCCCATTGCCGCTGCTGCTGCGCGAAAAATTGCCGTTGTTCCTGCTGTTGCTGTTCGTGATTGCGCAACAATTCTTCCAATGTGCGCAACAACATCTGCGTTAGTTCCGACTGTTCGTTTTTCATAAATCACTCCGCGTTTTCGATTTCGATAAAAGTTCTGCCCTGAGTGCGGACGGGCTGGCCGACGGGGATGTATTGCGCCGTGCGCAACTTCGCCAGCTTGTCCTGGCTCTGCCTGATCTCCGTCTGCAACTGGTGAAGCTGCGACTCCGCCCGTGCCGTGCGCCATATCGCCGACAGCATCAAGGCCGATGCCAACAATGCCGCCAGCGTCGTCACCGCCAGCGCCAGCAGCATCAACCTCCGACACCGGCTTTCTGCCCCGGCGATAAAGCTTTTGAAAAGTTGCGACTCGGCGCGCAAATAATTCTGCCACTCGGTCTGTTGCCGTTCGGAGTTCGTCCGCGCCTCCTGTTCCCGCTGCTGTTGGGCCAGCTTCAAGTCGCTGGCGATTGAATTCGCGTTCATAAAAAAGTCCCTTCAACCGCGTCCGGTTGCCTTCGTGATCGGCAATCGTGAGATAGTTGTCGCCCTGACGCGGCAAGGTGAATCCGGCTTCCTCAAGAAACCGGACAACATCGGCGCGGTCGGCGATGCGCCCGGCCTTCACCTCGCCGCAAACCGCTGCGTCCACTTCGGCGAGCAAATCTTTCCGGCTCTGGCCGAGCTTTTTGCCGATGTTGATGGTGCGCCGCCGGGCTGGGTCGTCGGGACGGCTCAAGCCGTATTTGATGTTGGTCATGCGTTCCCAAGCGTAAAACAGATCGTGGTCGCGGCGGTGGTGGTAAATGGTGACGTGCTTGCCGGTGTGGAGGTCGGTTTCGATGGCGGTGACGTGGTAGTCAGGCCGGACGGCCTTGGTCGTCGGATGAACTTTGTCGGTGTGGCCGACGGCGAGAATGTCCAGCGCGTCCTGCTCCAACCCGCCGCGCAGCAAAGTCAAAAAATCGTCAAGGATGGCTGCCTCGGTCTCGGCGGGGATATTTACCTCGAAGCTCAAGACGATGCCGCAATACTTCTGGCTGAACTTCGACCGGTCAATCAGTCGTTGCGTGATGGCCGGGTCGCCGCGCAAGACTCGCGCTGTGGAATTTCGCAACTGGTAACGAATGGAAGCGCGTTTGCCGCCGAGCATCTTGATCACCATAACGCCTCCATCGCCGCGCGGATGGCGGCCAACTCGACCGCGATTCTCACGGCGTCAATCCGCTCGCCGGTCAGGGCGGCGCGATTGAAGCCGTGCGCGATCTGGTTCAGATTGTTGCCGATGCGCGCGAGTTGTCGCGTGACATCGCGCTTGGTGTCGGCAACTTCGTTGCGCCGTGGCAACGGCTGGCCGAGCGCCAGCGCCCGCAGGGAAGTGCCGACCGCACGCCGGGGGAACACATTCTGAAACTGCGCCCACTCCGCAGTGGAGAGGCGGATTTTCAGAATGTGCTGGCGGCGCGTTTTCATGGGAGGTCAAGGAGGGGACACCCTCCTTGCGAGCGTCGTGTGGCCTGTGGCCACACGACTATGCTCGCCATCGGGGGTTTTAGAGTTGAGGCCATAGGCGATGCACCACGAAGATGATGATGATAATTATTAAGAAGATGCCGCCGATCCACCAAACCATGCGGTTAAGAAATTCCGCGCGGTCGTGGGTTTGTTTCAACTGTGTTTCGGTTTCGACCAAGGTTGCCATCGTCGAATTGAAACGGCGTTCCTCGATTTCGATGCGCTCGCTTAACTCTTGCGCCCGCTTATTGGCCGTTTCGAGCGACGCGGCAATCGCGGCTTGGTCGGCGGCGAGTCGAGCATTGGCCGCTGCAAGCCAGCGCTGCCGGAAATAATGGTCAACACACTGGCCGGGATTGAACGGCGGGCAATCGGTCAGATCGCTGTCCGTGCCCTGGACGAACTGGCCGTAAGGAAAAAGTTGAATCCGTCGCCAAGCAATCGCACGAGCCAATGGGATGGCGTTGTCTCGCCGATCCAGCTTGATGATGACAACCAGCGTCTGGCCGGTCGTCCGGTCTTGATAGCGGAAGATGATGGCGGCTGCGCCGTCATAAATCGTTGGCCGCAGCAGGTCAATCTGGTCAATGTAAAATTGCCGATGCTCGGTCGAAAGCTCGACCATGCCTGGCTGTGACGGATTCTGAATGAGCCTGTGAGCCTTGACCCACTTGTCCACCTCATCCGCTGCCGCCAAGCTCAACGGCTTCGGGCCGGGCATCTGCGCTTTGATGAGCGGGTTCGTGATCGTCACCTCCGGCTTGGGCACGGCCTTGGCCGGAAGTGGTTGGTCGTTGTTTTGCTTCTGGCCTTCCGGCTGAAGCCCGTCGTTGGGTTGCATTTCTAGTTGCATAAAATTCAAAAGCGGTTGGTCAATCCTTGCTGACGCAAAGTGGTATCGCAGGCGGGAATGTCGAAGCGCACAACCCGGCGGATTTTGATGAACACGAGAAAACCCGCATTCATCCAGTTGGTAATGGTTCGCTGACTGACGCCGTAGCGTTCAGCCAGTGTTTTTTTATCGGCAAATATCCGATCCGTTGTTGGGTTTTCAGTTGTGTCCATAATTGTCCTTCGGGTTTTTGAATTGCAGCAAGCGGCGGTCGCAATCTTCGACATCATAAAAAATCCGTTTTCCTTGGCGCGTGCCCTGAATAATTCTGGCGCTCTGCCACGCCTCAATAGTGCGGATGCCGACCATGTAACGGTCTGCCAATCCCGCCTTGTCGGTGGTATCGCGGGACACGTCACTCCTTAAAATTTCAAATTCCTGATTCATAATCCTTGGTTCTCACTAATTTTAATCTCCCGAAGTGTCCCTTGCGAAAAATTCGCAAACTATTTTTTCCCCTTGGTGCGGGGTTGGTCTTAAATCGAAAACCAATCCTCGGCGGTAGTGCGGGCAATTGCGGCGCGCGACTGGTAATTTTTACGGATCATCTTCGGGCTGGTGCCGCATTCCTCGGCCACCTTGGCAATGTCGTCCGTGAGAATCAGCCGGTAGGTGATGTAGGAATTTCGGAACGCATTGCGCTTGTATGGCACGCCGGCCTTCGCAGCGATGCGCGCCCAAGCGCGCGTCAGCGAATTGGCGCTGGGCAAGTCCGCCGAAATCCGTTCGCGTTTCAACTCGGCGGAGTATTTCGCCAGCCGCGTTTGCAGGTTGGGCAGCAACGGCACGCGCCGCGCGGAGATTTTTCCAACGGCGTCGGGCACCTTCAAGCAACCTTCGGCCTCGGCCACCATCACCCACCACAGGCGGACAATTTCCTCCGTGCGCACGCCGCTGAACGCCTTGATTTCCAGCGTGGCGCGGAGACTGTCATCGGCTGCCGCCAGAATCTTCCGCATTTCCTCCGGCGAATAAATGTCGGTGGGCTGGAGCAAATCAATCGCCTGTTGTTCGGATGAAATCTGCGTGCGCGCGTCGCGGTAGTTGGTCGTGGCTGATGCGGCGTGGATGATGCCGTGCGGCAAAAATCCTTTCTCCTGGGCGAAGTTGCAAAAGGCAATGATGCCGTGCCGGTGGTTGTTCTTATTGCGAGCACTGCCGCCAAGCCGTGACAAGTAAGCGTCAATCGCGGTCGTCTGGATGGCGCTGATCAAACCGGGAAAGGCGGCGACAAAATTGCCAACATAGCGTTTCACGTCGCGAAGGTGGTAGTGGCCGACGCCGCGCTTGACGAGGTGTTCCAAGTATTCGGCGTAAACGCTTTCGATGGTCGCGCCGTGGCGGACGCGCTGGCCGTGGGCAAGGTAGAAGCTGACGGCCTCGTCCAGCGTGCCGGTCGTAAGCCGCGCCTGAAACTCGGCATATCGGCGGCAAACCTCGTCCACCTCCAAGCCCAGCGGCGCGGTGGTGGTCTGCGCCAGAATCAGCACGCGCCGGTCTTTCTCCGTGAGGTATTGGGCGCGGGCACCGTCGCGGCTCAAGCGGTTGGCGATTTCCTTGGCGAGCGCCTTGGCCTTGTCCAGCGTGTTGCGCCGCTGCAAAATCCGGCGTGCGCCTTCGTAATGGGCGACCTGAAACGATTGATAAACTTTGGATTCAGTGGCGCTGGCCGCACTGCTTGAATCTGCCGCCGCTGGCATTGCTGCCCTGACCGTGACCGGCGCGGCGTAAATGGAAATGGCAACCGATCCGACCGTCACGGTCGCAACCGGTTTTCTCTCTTTGGAAGAAACACCAATAGCCATAAATAGTTTTATTGGGTGTTGGTGTTTCCGCAACGAGAAGTTGCGATTTTGTCTTGGAAATATTTTCCAAGTCCGCGCGGACGGGAAAGAAAAGGAACGGCGGGGAAAGGTCGAAAGCGCGAAAGAATGTCAGGCGGCGGAAAGCTCCGCGCTGATGCAAAACTGATGCAAAAACCGGCTGGCGTTACGAAACCCTTGCAAACATTGGAGCGGGCGAAGGGAATCGAACCCTCGTTTCAATCACGGGCTTTTTTGACTTGCCGTGTTTTCTTCTAAAACTCAATAAAGTCATTGTATATCAATGCTTTCAAGCGTTTCTGAAAAACCAGTAAAACCACCTTGACTAGCTGCGTGTGTTATGCAAATATTATGCACTATGGCAAGCATCCATAAGCAATCGGGCCGGGCTTACTGGTTCGCGTCCTACCGTGACGCCTCGGGAAAACAACATTTCGTCTCCACCAAAATCCGCCACGCGCCGCTCGGGCACGACGGCAAAGAGCGCGCCACCAATGCCGCCAAGAATCGCCGCCTCGCGCTCGACATGGCGATGCGCCTGGAAGAGGCCGAGCGCGGCAACGCCACGGAGATTCACCTGCGCAAATTGTTGTCAGACGTTTCGGAGCGGGTGAACCAGCGGCGGCTGGAGTTCAAGGCGGCGGACACCTTTCTCAACGACTGGCTGGCGCGGGCCGAGAAAACCAAATCCGCCGGCACGCATGAGCGCTATGGCGGCATCGTGAAAAACTTTCTGAAATCTCTTGGATCGAAAGCAAAGGCAAAGCTGTCGGACATCACCCTGCAGGACGTCCAAAAATTTATCGAGAAGCGGCTGGAGGGTGGCCGCAACCCCAGCACGGTGCGGACGGATTGCAAAATTCTGAACGCGCCCTTCGCACTGGCGCTGCGGCAGGGTTTGACGCTGTCGAATCCGGTCGCGGCGGCGGAAATTCCCGAAGGTGCAAAGGAAAGCCGTTCGCCATTCACCCGTGAACAAGTCGGCGATCTGTTGAAAGCCTGCGACCGGCTACAGCTGGCCGTGAAAAAAGATGAGGATCCCAACGTCTGGAAGGAATGGAAGACCTGCATCCAAGTCGGGTTTTACACCGGCGTTCGCCTCGGCGACGCGGTGGGGATGCCGCTATCGGCGTTCGACTTCGAGGGTCAGGTGTTGAAACTCCGCCCGCAAAAAACCAGCCGCAAGAAACGCGACCTGATCATTCCGCTCCATCCGCAACTGGAAGCGCATGTCCTCGACCTACCCATCGTGCCCAAGGATCGGGCGCTGAAAGGAAAATTGGGGGATGACACCCACGTGCCAATTTGTCCGACGCTGGCGAAGCGCAAGGTGAGTGGGAAATATGGCTTGAGCATCCAGTTCCACAAGATCATGGCCGAAGCCGACATCAAACAGGAAACCATCGCGGCCGGTGGTGATGCCGGACACGAGTTCAATAAGTTCACGTTCCACAGTCTGCGCCATAGTTTCGTCTCGGAATTGGCGAACGCCGGGATTGCGCCGGACGTGCGGCAGATGCTGGCGGGACACTCGGACGACCGCAGCCATGCGGTTTACACACACACGAAAATAGATGCGTTACGGCAGGCGATTGATAAGCTGCCGCGCCTGAAATAAACCGACTCAAGACCACTCCGGGATATGAAGAAGTTGAAGACGGATCTAAAATCCATTGATTTGAAATGGCTGCCGCCGGTGGAAGAATGGGACTTCCGATCGGTGACGGAGGCTGAATGCCGCGTTGCTTGTCATTGGGAATACGAACGGGAAAACCATCCGCTGGCGGCGGCGCAAAAATATTTCCCACCTAATTACCGGCAGGCAGCCCAAGAATTATTTCCGCAACCGTGGACGACCTTGACGAAAGAGCAGCGACAAAAAGTGCTCGCTACTTTTCTGCCATCACCAGTGCTGCAAGTCCACAAGCTGCGGGAGTTTTTCAAACGGATGCCACTAAACGGGGCGCATCCGGCAATTCTTCAAGGCCTGCTGCACCATTCGTATGTGGTTATTCCCAATTTCCGGATGCATGGTGTCGAAGCAGTCATCAAAGAGTTTGAAAAGTGGGCGCGCAAGGCAGCCAAACAATACCCGCCATCACGACGGGCGCAAGCGGCGGAACCGCCGTTTGACGCCCTGAAATGGCTGGCGGTGGCGCGATTGGACAAAGCGCGTCGCAAGGCGAACGTCACGATTGAAAGGGCGCGGGAAACGGTGATTGCCTACCGTCAAGCGAATGGCCAGGTGGACGAAAATTCGGTATTGCCGATCTATGCCAGCGACGGGGCGTGGTCCAAAGCCAAGACGGATTCCCATCTTTGCCAGGAGAAAGTCCGGAGCAACCCCTCAATTCTGCTCGCCGAACTGGCTTGATTACCAAGCTGAAAACACCCAAGCAGTAGAGCGCAAGATGGATTTCAACCAATGGTATCAGGCGGTTTCAAATGTTTTCTGATGGACAGGGGGTTTTCGGAAAACCTCCCGTCTATGCGGTGAAGGACAGTCCGGTCAATTCGGAACATAATTCGCATCGTTGGACGAATTATGAAAACACCGACACCTAACGATCGGCTGGTAAAACCGGCGGAAGCCGCAGTTTTACTGGCGGTTTGTCGTCGCACCCTGAGACGCTACGCGGCTCAAGGAAAACTTCATCGGATTAAACTCAATCCCCGGGCGACCCGTTACCGTCTCGCCGACGTGATGGGCCTGATGGGCAAGGAGGTCGCGCCATGAGACATCACCCCTCCACCGCCGCCAGCAACCACGCCACCGTGATGATCGAGCAGGAGCCGATGGCACGGCCAGCCGAATATCCCAACCGCTACGCAACGATTCCGCCGAATGGCCGCCGCTGCGAATTCACCGGGCTGGGCCACGCGAAGCTTTATCAAATCCTGGGTGCAGACGGCATTGCCCGCCGCAAGGTGCGCGTGGCGAATTTGCGGATGCCGGGAACCGCGCGCGGCCAGACGCTGTTTCACGTGGGCGACATGCTGCGATTTTTGGATGAACTGGCCGAAACCTCAATCGAAAGGAAAACCTATGAACCAAGAAGTTAATTATGAAGCCCTCCGGCGCGCCATTGATCCGACGACCGAGGAACAGTTGCATGATCCGTCTCCGTATAAAACGCCGCGGCGAGTGGCGGAAATTCTTTACCGGGGGATGAAATTTTATGACCGGCTGGAAGTGACTCATAGCTCGCTCTGCCATGAAACCATTTCTTGGCGGTTGATCCATAAACATTACCTCGGGCTCCGGTGGGTGACGGTGACCGAATATGCGAAAGGATTATACCGGCTGCGGAACGACGTGTATGCGGACATTCCTAAAAAATTATGGCCGTTTGCCCGGCCGGCGATTCGCAGCTTTGAACTGACGTTCCACTGGTCGGAATTCACCGACGGTCTAGATGGACAGCAGGTTTACGAGTTTTGCAACGCCGTGGCCGAGGTGCCTTTTCATTATCCGTGGAAGCAGTTTGAAGGAGCGGAAACGTATCCGCAATACGCTTGGACACCGCAGGCAAAAAAGGCCGAAGCGCTGAAACGGCAGCCAGCCGGCAGAAAGGAGTGGTAATTCATGCGCCCCGGAATTTCCAACGAGATGCTGGCGTGCGCCGGTGTGCATCATGTGAGCGCCACCGAGGCCGAAGCCCTGTGCGGCGCGGCCAAGGCCGGGCTGTGGCTGCCTTATCGCAATGCCGACGGCGGCGCGATCCGCGACGGCGACAAGGAATACGGCCGGCTGCGATTGGATGAGCCCGAAGAAAAGAAGAAGTATCATCAGGCATTCGGCACGCAGGTTCACGCCTATCTGCCACCGGGAGTTGCCGACGCGCAAAGCACGGGTGGTGATTTATTCATCATTGAGGGCGAGTTCAAATCGCTGGCGCTGACGGAGGCGGGCTTTCCAGCGGTGGGGATTTCCGGATTTTTCGGATTTGGTTCGAAGGGCGGCGAAGAGTTGGTGCCGGAACTGGCCGCCGTCATCGAGCGGCGCAAGCCAGCGCGCATTTTTTTCTGCGGCGATTCCGACACGGCGCTGAATTATCAATTTTCGGTGGCGGCGGTGCGACTGGCCAAGCAGGTTCACCCGGTGTCCGTTTTTCTGCCGCGCATTTCATTGGATGCCCAAGGCAAAGGTGCCGACGATTGCCGGGAAGTGCTCGGTCCCAGCTTTGGGCCGTGGTGGCAGCACCGGATCAATGATGCGGTCAGGGTCAAGCCGGACCGGGAGGTTGCCACGCTGGTGCTGGAACTGTTTGACCGGGAGCAGGAGGCACTCAGCAACTTGAGCGGCGATGAGCGGATGAAAGCCGAGAACCGCGCCGTAAAACTGGCCGCCGCGATGGATCGCCATCCATTGCTGCAAGAGCGCATTTTGACCTTCTTGGAACGCAAGCTGCGAGTCCGCCGCCGGGCCATGACCAAAGCCATCCAAGGGATGGCCAGTCGTTCCCGCAACACCATCGAACCGCAACGGCTGGATGCCTGCTACGATCCCGGACGCAAGTGTTATTGGATTCCAAACGACCGGGGCGAAATGATCGAGATCACCGAGACAGCGCTGGCGCGCCAGCTTGCCAGCCGGGGGTTTTACAACGACCCGAAGGAGGGGGTCGACCTGTTATCCAAAGAAATCAACCGCATCCAATGCACCCAAGACGTGCAATATGCCGGCCCGCTGGCGGGTCATGTCGTTGGCTTGCAGGAAATGTGCGGTCAACGAATCCTGGTAACCCGCCCGCCGCACTTGGTGCAGCCCGTGCCGGGGGATTGCCCAACACTGGAGCGGCTCCTCCTCGACCTGTTCGATGATCCCGACCATCCCGAATTCGATCAAGTTCCATTTGTGCTGGGCTGGTTGAAGACCAGTTACGAATCCATGCTCAATCACCAACCGCGTCCCGGCCAGGCACTGGCCATTGCCGGCCCGCGTGATTGCGGTAAATCGTTGTTTCAAGCCCTGATCACCGAGATGCTCGGTGGCCGTGCGGCCAAGCCGTATCGGTATATGAGCGGCGCGACGGAATTCAATGGGGATCTGTTCGGCGCCGAACACCTGATGATCGAGGATGAAGTGGCCTTCACCGACATCCGCGCCCGGCGGCATTTCGGTGCCCGGATCAAGGATTTCACCGTGAATGAGGTTCAATCCTGCCACGGGAAAAACCGGTCGGCCTTGAGCCTGAAACCATTTTGGCGAACGACCATCACCCTGAATGACGAGCCGGAGAATCTGCTGATCCTGCCGCCGTTTGATGATTCGCTGGAAGATAAGATTATTTTGCTGAAAGCGAAAAAGGCGAAGTTGCCGGAGGACATTGGCACAGCCGCAGGCCGGGAAAAGTATTGGAACCAATTGATGGCGGAGTTGCCGATGTTTCTGCACATGCTGGTCAATTACAAAATTCCGGCGGCATTGCATTCGGGCCGGTTCGGCGTGAAACATTTTCATCACCCGGGCCTGCTGGCGGCACTGAATGATATGTCACCCGAAGCGCGCCTCATGGGCTTGATCGACGCGGCTCTGGAAGAAAAGGACCATGCCGGGCAATGGGTGGGAACCGCCACCGATCTGGAACGGATGCTCAACGATTCGGCGGTGGCATTTGAAGCCCGCCGGCTGCTGGATTGGAACAATGCCACCGGCACTTACCTGGGCCGGCTGGCCAAAAAACTCCCGAATCGCGTCCGTGGGCAACGATCCAACGCCTCCCGCACCTGGACCATTTATCCGGCGCATTGGAATTTGGACGATGAGCCGGCACCCGTGACCGAGGAAGTTTTGGTTTGAACCTGGCCTGAAAATTTCCCTGTGCATCCAGATACAATCTGGCGCTGCCTCCTCGACCCTGCCTGCCGCCGGAGTGACACCTTCGCCGCCGACCCAGCGACAGCAACGCCCCATGCCGAGGCAAATTCCTTCCGCTGGTGACACTCTCGCGATGGGCGGTGACACCCTCAAAAACGGCAAAACCCCTATGATACCAAGGCTGGTGACACCGTGACACCCAAAGTCGGAAGTTTATCCCGGTAAGTTCAGTTTACCCCTTTTGAGTATATTCATTTTTTATTCAATGATTAGAGAAATAGGGCGTCACGGTGTCACGAGGGCAATAAAAGCCTTGTGAATCAATGGTTTCGTGGTGACACCATCGCGGAATTGAGGGTGTCACGGGTGTCACCAAGGGTGTCACCCACGCCGGGGCATTGCGGTAGTCAAAAAGTAGTCCAAGAGTATACCGTTCCGGCCGGAGCGGTGGGGTAAAAGTGGGGTAAGAGTGAGGTGTTTCCGGCCGGCCGGTCATTTTGTCGGTGGTTATACAAGAGTGGCACAGAAGTGTGACGGTTTTGCCGAAGGGGTGGGTGGAACTGGGGTAAAGATACGGTTTTACAGAAACCGGCTTTCACAAGGACGATGTGTGCCAGGAGTTCCTCAAAAGTTCACCAAGAGTTCACCATTTTACGGAACGGCCTCCCCGGCAAGAAAGACGCTGACATCTCTTGCCGCAGCAACTCTCATGAATTTCTGGAAAAAGGGGGTGTTTTCCAACGTTGGTAGCCCGTTGCTGCGGTGGCTGCGCTACCTTGGGCGACGAAGGCGCGGACGGTCACGCAACGGAAGTTACGCGGTTTTTAACACTAGAGGCCAACCCTGAACGCCTGTCGAAGTGTCGCAACGTCTGGCCAATCCTCAACTTAATCGTAGGTCGTTTGAACCCATTCACGCAGCCAAATTGTTTCATCCGTAATCTTGATGCACCTAAGGTTCTGCAAATCGTTTAGAACCAATTTAAAAGCCTCGCGTGAAATTGGAGGCCATGAAAATACTTTAAAAAGTTCATTAACTTCATCAAAGGCTTTGGAAATGGTGATTTTGTTGTTCTCATCACAGCGGTGCCACATGGCACAAATGCTTGCGGCCTGCTCTTTGGTCAACTCAATTGATGAGTGTGTCCACAATTTATTCCAGAGACTTAAGGCTGCAAATGGAATAAGCCAGTGAACAGCCACGGCTGCGGCACCATTCATAACGACGTCACCAAATTCTCCGCTCAGTCTTTTCCAGTTAAGCGAAAGATTCCCTGGCTTCCGTGTATCACCGCCTCCACTACCGCCATGAGAAATGGTGACAAGATGCGTTAAAAAAGGGGGATCTAATGGTGGTGACAACCTGCAATAGCGTTCAACAATAGTCGCCGCAAGTTGTGCATCCTTCGGGTCGAGCATCTTAGAAACATCATCAATGAGTTCGGCTCGCTTGCTTTCCATTGCAGCTCTATCGGGAGTGTATTCCATATAATGCGAGGTTAGTGGTTGTTCAACTTATTCGCGTTCGACTTTATGACTGTGCGATTGACGTGTCTAGTCTTGAATCTGGCGCAGTCCCCCCCTTGGGGACGGAAGGGGGGACGAGCATCGGGGGGGATGGGCGGGGGCAATTTGGGGGAAAGACGCCCCGACCAAACCTCTAAAACAGCGGAGCGGCGGAGTTGGCGTGAAGGATGCCGGCAAACTGGCGCGATGATTGCAGCGACACGGGCAGTGGCGCGACCGCTGGGGACAGCGGTGCAATCAGCGTGACAGTGAAGACGAGGGATAGCACACAACGCCACATTGTCTGACCTTAATTCCGGCACGAAGGGTCCCGCAGCGCGGGGAGATGTCGGGCCGAAAAGAATTAAGGTGGGAGGAACGACCAAACGGACAATGTGTGTTGTGTGATTGTCCCGGAAGCATTCCTGCATGACAACGGAGCCGCGAAGCTCACGATATTTTGTCGGGGCGTCTGGACTCGTTGCATGGCATCGTCGCGCCAGCGCGATGACAAGATTCACCGACTCCCCGACGCTGGAGCGTAGCGGAATGATGACCAGTTTGCGGGCGACAGGGTCAAACCTGAGCCAGCAGGCCGCGAAGCCCAGCGCCGGGGTGTCGGTCTAAATTGGTTTTCGCAGTGAGTCCGGCCAATTTTGGGAGTGCAGCGCTCTGGAACGGAGCTTGCGCAGTGGAAGATTAGCGAAGCGACCAAAAGCTGGCCGGTCTCACGGATAATGCTGGTGGCTTGCACCGGGCGAAGCCTCGCGGTGCTATTGTCCTCGGCGATAGGCAACGCCTCGCGCCGTATTACTGCGTCTTGCCCGCGCGCAGCATCGCGGGCTAATTCGTTTCTGGCCGGACGAAGTCTCGCGGCCATCTTCGGGACGCGGCCGGTTTCATCCGGTCTCGACTGTTTGCGACCGTCGAAATGTAACGAAAGCGTTCCGCCGCCGGTGGCGGACGCGGCAGTGAAGTGTAGCGGTCGGAAAGCTGGTGAGTCCGGCCAGGCCGCGGGCGGAAGCGTGCCGAGCCAGATCAAGCGACGGGCGGAGCTTGCGCAGTCCCTGAGCGAAAAGATGGCGAGGCTCGCTGACGCCGGGTGCGTGCCGCTCTGGCCACCATGAAAAGGCGAACGCGAGTGGCAGCGAGCGTTCGCCGCCGCGAGCCGCACAGCGGCGAGTCATCAATCCACTGACTTTTCTTGCCGACCCCGCGCCAAAATCATCCGCCAACCTGAAGTGTTGGATAATCCTGAAACCATTCGACAACCGACGACGCCCAGATCGCGCGCGGGGTAGCGAAAGGGCCGCCGTGAGAAACCATTCGCCAACCGGTGATGGCGGCCCGGTGCTGGCGTCGCGGTGGCGTCAGCCGCCGCCGCCAGCATGAGCGTCGGCAACCGCGCGCGGCGATGATCGTCGTGAGTGGAGACCGTGAAGAGTTGCGCGCCGTCACTATTGAGCGGACGCGAACACTATTCGCATTAGCCGGCCGGCGATTGAGGCGGGGCTGATTCCTGGGGAAATAAATTTTTCGCGGCGAGATGAGGCACGAGGCGAAGCCGCGAAAAATTTTGTGCCCGTGGATTTTTCCGATTGCTGAACCTCACTCTTTCCGGCAGGTTAATTTGCCACTGGATCCCTTATACATTTATGAAGCCCATCAAACCCGTCTTAATCGTCTTGGTTGCAACCATGTTAGCCGGCTGCACGGGGATTACCATATCCAGTGATCAGCGACAGGCCATAGCCGAAATTGTCGTTGCTAGGGACGATAATGGTCCGCCGGTGAAGATTCACCAGATTACTGGGTTTGACGTCAAGGCAACAGAGACGCAGCCGGCGGGCAAGTCTCTGGTGGTGTTCATTGAGGTCGAGGTGGACAAGAACAACAACGTGGATCCCAATCACCGGGCGATCAACGACTGTCTCCGCGTCATTGAAAATTTTCGCAAACACGGTTTGCCAGCAGGATACACCATACTGGAGGTGCTGGGAGAACTACCCTACGGGCTTGTGCATCAACCCTATAATAGAACGGTTTATTACGGCTACATAATTAATCAGGACGAACTCAACAATTCGCGCCCACCGCGCCTGACGTATAAAGAATTTAAGCGCATGTTTCCCCTGTTTTAAGCCCCACCTTTGCGCCCAATAAAAATCTGGCTGCGCGGCTGACGGCCATCAAAGGGCGTCAGCCGCGAATTTTTTTGCGCCCGGCACCAGTGGCACCGGGCGCGTGATGGGCTGCCTGTCAATCTTCGTCCGGCATCATCACGGTGATGGCGGGCTGCGGGTCGTCCAAGTCGAGCGGGCCGCATTGCGCGATGAGCTTCACCAGCTTGGCGCGGTGATTGTCGTTGCGAACATACAATGCGACGGGCACGCGGTCGCCGTGGCTGCGGCTGCGAAGGATGGCAAAGCGCAACATCCAGCAGATGTCCCAAAGGCGTCCGGCTTCATCCTGTCCGGTCACGCCTTCCGGCACGGCGACGAATGAATCAAACACCGTGCGTGTCAGGAACACCGGAAAACTGATTCCGGCTTCCTTGGCGGTCTTGGTGACTTCGACTTGCACGCCATCGGCGACGGCTTGCGCTCGTGTGTAGGCGTAAATGACGGGGCCGAATGGTGATTCGTTTTGTTCTGTGTTCATAATGTGTCAGCGGTTAAAGATGGGAATTTCGGATTGTGCGGAAATGCGCTCCAGCTTGGGGCGCGGCGTGATGGTGCGGGGTTTCCGAACCACCGCGACAACGGCGGCGGACTCGGTCATGCGGATAACTCGGCAGGGCTGGCCGGCATACTCGACAAGGTCGCCCGCGCGTAGGGTGAAAATGTTGGTCATAAAAATCCTGTGGTCATGCGGGGCGCTGGTCGCCGGGGTAGTAGGTCGGATACTTGTCGTGCGGGTCGCCTGCGCCACGCAAGCGGAACGCGCCGCAAGGGTGCTGCCATGCCTGCCGCTCGCGGTTCCAATGGAAACCAAGCTGCGCCAACTGCTGCCGCAAAGTCGCGGCGGGCTGGTCTTTGAACTGAACCCAAATCCACTTGCCGACAACCTCGGCGAGATTGAACAGGTCGGGATTGACTGTGTGCAACAAAGCCAAAACCTTGTCGGTGGGCATGGTGCGATTCTTCATCCGCGCTTCCGAATCAATCGGCAAACGCTTGTCTTGCTTCGGTGCCTCCGGCTGCGGTGTCTGCGCCTGCGGCACTACTAGCTTCGATTCTTGAGGGAGCCTGTTCGATTTTTTTTGTGATGTAGTTTTCATAGTCTTTTTTTTATGCACTGCTCGCCCCTCATCCGTCGGTCGCCTTGTTCGCGAAAAGCCGAGCCTCCAGCCCTCCTGCGTGGAAGTGCGCTTCAGAAGGAGCCGCGCAAAGGCGGGCTGGTGTCTTAGGCGAGGCCGTGACAAGGCGACTGATGGTTGAGGGGACTCGGTGAGCAGTGAAAAAAGGACTTGAAAACGAAGCGACCTTCACAAAAAAACCAACCCCATTTTCTTTCGAGCGCAGCGAGCAAACTATCCACGACCGTAGGGAGCCAATCATCTAATGCTCGTCCTCGACGACAGGCAACGCCTCGCGTCGTTATTGCTGAACGTGGCCGGACGAAGTCTCGCGGCCCATGGTCACGCTGCCGGAAGCGTGACCGACCAAACCACGACGAGGAGCGTTAGCGACGAGGAGTTCGACGCCGGACAGCGCGCTGAATGCTCCGCCAACCTGAAAGCGTGAAGAAGACCTAAAAATATCCGACAACCTGCGATGTCCAGATCGCGCGCGCTGTCAGCGAAAGGCCAGCCGTGAGAAACCATTCGTAAACCTGTGAAGGCTGGCCGGTGCTGGCGTCGCGGTGGCGTTAGCCGCCGCCGCCAGCATGAGCGCCGGCGTCCGCGCGCGGGAAATGATCATCGTAAATGGAGACCGTGAATTTGCCGCGCGACTCGTCATTATTGAGCGTAGCGAACAAACTTCCTATTGAGCAGGGCGAACTAATTTTGCGTTTCGAGCGCAATCGAATTACCGGACGCATCCGCATTGTCCACGGCACACAACTTCACCTGGTTGCCTGTGGCACGAATGGTAAACAACGCACAAATGATCAAAACGCGGGCAAATTCCGGGCCAGACCGGAAACAGACGCTAAAACAGTGAATTGACTGGTAATGATTTTTCTGGCAAACCACCTGAAAATAATGAAATTTGTGATCCGGTAACGAATTTAATTTTTGACAATGGCAACTCAACCTGATCCAAGCAACTCCCGCCGGCCCGCCGGATACCTCTGGTTGCGCCAGCGGTATGCGCTCAACTGCCTGCCGCACCCGGTTGAATCCTTTGTCACCACCGGCACCCGCCATACGCATACCACGCCGCTGAAGGTGGAGGAAACGTATCCGAAATCCTACTGGCCGGGCGAGGATGAATTTGCACATCTGGAATTTGCCCTCAAACATGAGGGCCTGCACCTGCAACTTCTGCGAGCCTTGCTGCCGCAATTGCCGGCAGATCAATTGGGCGCTTACATCCAATCCAAACCCACCAGCATTTTTGCCCGCCGCATCTGGTATCTCTACGAGGAATTTTCCGGTCGGCGGTTGAACCTGCCTGATGTCACGCAAGGCAACTATGTGGATTTGCTTGATCCACGTGATTACTACACCGGGCCGGTTGTCCGCAGTCCACGTCAACGGGTCAATGTCAATCTGCTCGGCAATCTGGCTTTCAGCCCGCTGGTGCGCCGAACGAAGACGCTGAAAACCGCCGAAGCGCGAAAGCTCGAACAAAGTTGTCGAAAGGTGATTGCCGCCATTCCGCCCGAACTCTACGCCCGCGCCCTGCAATTTCTTTACACCAAAGAAACGAAATCGTCCTACGCCATCGAACGCGAAACCCCGGATCAAAAGCGCTCCCAAAAGTTTGCCGATGCGCTGCGCGAAGCCTCCCAACGCGATTATCTGCTGAAGGAAACCCTGGTCGCACTTCAACAAACCATCGTTGATCCACGCTTTGCCAACACGGGCTGGCGCGACACCATCAAGGAACAGAATTATGTGGGCCGCAGCGTGGGCATGAACGAGGAAGAAGTCCATTTCATCGCGCCCCGACCACAGGATCTGGAAGATCTGATGACCGAGTATTTGGACGCCTCATGGCGCATCCTGAATTCCGACTTGCATCCAGTAATCGCCGCCGCACTGATTGCTTATCCCTTTGTCTTTCTGCATCCATTCTCGGACGGCAATGGGCGCTTGCACCGTTTTCTCATCCACTACGTCCTTTCATTCCGGCGCTTCGCCCCCGACGGGGTGGTGTTTCCCATTTCGGCCACGATGCTACATCGTCCGCAGGATTATGACGCCAGTCTCGAATCCTTTTCCAAGCCGCTGCTGCCGCTGGTGGAACGCAAACTAGATGGCAGCGGCCGGATGACAGTGCTCAACGACACCCGCGATTTCTATCGGTATGTGGACTGCACCTTCATTGCCGAAACGCTGTTTAGTTTCGTGAAGGAAACCATCGAGAAAGAATTGCCGGCAGAAATTCTATTCCTCCAGCAATATGATACAGCCCGGCGGCTGATGCGCGAGGTAGTGGATTTGCCCAATCGGCACGCCGACCTTTTTGTCCGGCTCTGCCTGCAAAACAACGGCACACTTTCCAAGGTCAAACGACAATTGCCCGAATACGCCAAGCTCACCAACAAGGAAATTACCGGACTGGAGGCGGCGGTGGCTGATGCTTTCGCAATAAAGGCAAAACAGTAGAGTGGTTGCCATTCCGGGCGGGCTGGGGTAATGAAACTGCATGAATACCCCGGAACAGAAGATCTCCCGTGAGGAGTTGCATCGGCTGGTTTGGACGCGGACGTTTGTGCGGCTGGCGAAGGAACTTGGATTCAATCATCCGGAACTGGCGGCCATCTGCGAGGACTTGAACATTCCGCGCCCCAGCGGGGGTTACTGGAACCGGCTGGAACTGGGCACAGCCGAAGATCAAGTGCCGCTGCCACCCGCGCCACCGGGAAAACCAACGGAAATTCCTCGCGGTCGGCGCAAGGCCAGTGAGGAACCCGCACCATTGAATCGTCCGGAAAGCGGCGTAGCTGACGCCGGCGGGATAATCGAAGCAAAGCCAGACGTCGCCGAAAAGCCGGAGGCCCGGTTGATCCATTCAGTCTCCAGCAGCAACGAAAACCCTATTCCTGCACAGGATGCCACGCAGCAAGAGCCGATTCGGATCACCCGGGAGGAGTTGTATCAAAAGGTCTGGAAAATGACCTTGGCCAAACTGGTGGCGGAACTTGGCACCACTTATGTAGAGCTGGTCCGGGTTTGTGGTGAATTGAATGTGCCAAGACCCGAACGCGATCACTGGACTCGACTTCAATTAAAACTACCGGTCACGGTGAAGCCTCTGCCCGCTCCTGGACCCGGAATGGCTATCGAGGGTTTACTCTGGCGCAAGGGTTCACTGCGGCAGAAGCCGGTGGTCCTTGCGGACGGCCGCCCTTCCGAACCCGGGCCAGACGGGCCGGTGGCGAGCGATGGTGCCGTTGCCGCCAAGGAAAGCCAAGCGGTGGAAAAACCAGCAGTAGTGGAATATACCCGCGAACAGTTGCATGAGGCGATTTGGAGCAAGCCTTGTATGAAGCTGGCAGCCGAGTTGGGCATTTCCGATGTGGGGCTGGCGAAGACCTGTCGGCGGATGGGCATACCGCGTCCGCCCCGCGGCTATTGGGCACGGGTTGAAGCCGGTGAAAAATTGAAACGCGAGCCGCTGCCGGCGGCGAAACCGGGCCAGGATGCCAAAGTAACATTTGAGGTGGCGGCGAATGTGGCGCGCCACGAGGAATGGGCCGCGAACAACCTGCTGACCGCCGCGCGCGCAATCAAGTGCGAAGCGGTGGCATTGCCGCCGGAAGGAAGTGAATTGCATCCCATCGCTGAAAGACACCGGCAGGTTTTGCTCAAGGCCAAGCCGGGAGAGCTGGGTTTTATCAGCGTCCAGGGCAAGAATCTTTTTGGCTGCGAGCTATCGGCTGCGATGATTCCGCGGCTGGTGCGGGCGGTGCAGGCGATTATCTGCGAACTGGAGGATCGAGATTATGAATTCGAGGCAGGCGACAGTGAATATCAGGGATTGCAGATCATCCGGGACAAGGATCACGTCTCATTAAAATGGAGCGAGGCTAAACTGGAGATCGAACGGGAGCCAACTGAAGCAGACAAGCGCAAGCCGAGTTGGACGTGGCAATTGAAGGAGACAAAGCCGGCCGGGAATCTGACGGTTGAGGTCTGTGCTTGGGGGCTGAAAGGAAAACGTAAGTGGACGGAGGGTGAGGGCCGGTCACTGGAAGAAGTGCTGGGCGTCGTTGTCGAAAAGGTGGAAGCGGTGTTTCGCGGATATGAAGATCAGCGCCAGCGTGAGGTGGTGCGGGCAAAGCAGCGGGAAGAAGAGGCCAAGCGGGAGGCTGAACAGGAAGCGATTGAAGCCGAGAAGGAGGCCAAAGAGGAAAAGGCGCGCAAAGAACGTGAACGCCTCAAACGCCACGAGAAAAAGCTGGAGGAAATCGCTGAACAGCGGAGCGATAATCTGGCCAGCGCCGCGCAGGAATGGATGGAGATGCAGGGGATACTGGCATACATCCAATCCTGCGAAGAGGGCTGGCGGCGAGCGACGAGCGGGGCTTTATCCAAAGAACAGACCGAGTGGTTATCCTGGGCGCGGTTAGCGGCGGAGAAGATGGGGCCCAAGGGCTACCCGGATCCGTCACGGGACGGAAGTTTTGATGCCAAGGCTGTGCCGGTGGGCGGGCCTTACCCGGAAACCAGAAAATGGGAGCGCGATGAGCCCGAGGAATCCAAGCCGCCGGAAGTCAAGCCGACGGCGTATCAGCCACCGCCACCGGAGCCTTTTCCGTATTGGCTGATGCATCGCCACCGCTGACCGCGCGCCGGGTTTTGCGCAGCGCCTGAAGTTCTTGGATCAGCGGTGCATCTACGGTGGCGATTTTAGCTTTGAGAGTTTGCGAGTGGCAGAGTTCCAGAAAGCTCTCGAGGTTGGCCGCATCCGGGGTGTAGAGCAGGAGTCGGAGCAACTGAACGATATAGCGCGGGTCGTGTCCCAACAAATTCCGGCGCGCAGAACGGTGATCCTCCGGCGGCGGATTCCAACGGGCACCCGCATTCAGCAGCAACTCGAGACATTGAAGATTTTCCGCATTGGCCTTTTCGTCCGGAACATTTGTGATGAAGTTACGGTGCGGATACTGGCCGACCAAACTTTCCAAGACCTTGGATGAAGCCCGTGGCGTATCATTGATCAAATCCCGAGGAATGATGGCTAGGAGATGCTGAAAAAATTTGGCGTCGTGGCGATAGGAAAGGCTGGAAAGCAGATCGAGCGCCTGGGCAGGAGTCGGTTTCAAATGGAGCACCTTCAAGATTTCCGGGTTATTGATCCAAGCTGCCTCTCTGGCCGCCGTGGTGCAATCATCGGGATCAACGGGGAAAGTTTCATCCAGACTGTTAGGAACCGGGCGAAAAGGATCGGCGCCGGCCCAAGCCAGCAGCGCCACCCAACGGACTTGACGGTTCTTGACTGCTGCGGCCAGCGCCAAGGCGGCTTGATCTTCCAACGCCGGAAACTCGGCGCGAAACTGGCGGAAGAAACCGAGCAGCGGACGGGCTTTTTTGGAGTCAAGAACCTGGGCGAAAACATTGCCGTCATTGGGATTGGTGCCAGCCCGGAGCTGCTGTTCCATCATGAAGAGGTCGAGTTTGTCGCAACTGGTCTCGAAATCCATCGGCTTGGGACGGGCACCGCGTTGGCCGAGGAGTTCGGCAAGGTCAAAGCGGCGCCGCTCGCGGGCGAGTTCAAGGGCGGCGGAGAGTTCCGGGGCGGACCAACCACCGGCGCGAAGTAATTCCTCCACCAAGCTGTGGAAGCCGGTTTCCACGGCGGCATAAAGGGCCGAGGTCTTGGGCTGGTTGCCATCCGGCAGGCGCAGCGGTTTGCCGGCCTTGATCCAGTCCTGAACCGCGAACAATTTCCCGGCCTGCACGAGGCGCTGGAGGGCCTTGAGGTCGTCGTGAATCGCAGGGCGCGCTTTCATGGGCTAATTTAATTACAAAATAGATGGCAGGTTTCAACGCGAGTAGTCAAGGCGAGGATTGCTAATTTGTGGCCAACTCCCGTGAATGGACTTTAACCGGTTTGGCATTCGCAAAGCCAGGATGCAAAGATTGATGGCCGACTGCACGGAGAAAATCCACCTCTTAACCCCATTATGATTTTACCAGCGTCGATTGGCCACGACACAATTTATTGATTACGGAAGCAATTGTTCTGGTGCCACTCCAAAAATTCCTTCGATGGGCGGTCGGCGGTGGACTGGGGCGTGATTTGCAGCATTTTTCCCTCTAATGCGTAGTATTCGCGGCCGTTTGAAAATTCGTCGCGAATTCTGCGGCTGACGGCAACGTGAAGATCGTTGGTGATGGTAATATATCCACGGTCAAACAGCGTGTGCAGGTCGGAGCGGAGAAATATCCCGTTCGAGATTGAATGGGGACCATCGTCTGAATAAGGCCGGATGTGCGCCGCTTCGAGGACAGGCAAAGTTTTCTCGCCGGTGACGGCACAGCGACGTTGATAGCCTTCCATGACTACAACGCGAAAGCCTCCCTGCCCCAATCGTGGCGCGAATAGTTGCGGGTTGCCGTATCGGTTGGATTGCTCTGGAATTGGCTGGTCTCTCAAACAATCACCGGCCATCGCCAATCTGGCATTTTCCCAAAGCTTGGCACCTTCACCATGGCTGGTATCGTAACTTTTGCCCGTGACGATGCTTCGACCCCAATCGGTCGGCGCGGGAAGATACTCCCCGTCTCGGAGATAAAACGGCTGGGTCAACACGGTGCAGCCGATGACTGGATTGCGTTCGTTATCGCACCGAATGGAGCTGATTTTGCGCCGAAACGCGTCAAGCGACTCCACGCCGTTGGCTTCTTTGAAGACTTCCCAGGCGAGATCCAGCGGGAGGGTGGTATGGCGAACAAAATAGGCACCGCCGACAATCCGATTTTCAGGATAGCGGGATTTAAACAGGAAAAGCTCCCCGGGATTGATCGCGCCGAAATTATTACCACCGTGGGGACGCCAGAAATTCATTTCATCGGCATTACGCGCGCGAAGAAATCTGAACCAGTCACCATCCGTTATGCCGACATACAATTTCATTTTGGTGGCTCGACTGTGTGCAAAATAGGCAGTGGCTGAGCTTTCGGCAAAATATTATTTGCGCGATCGTTTGGCGGTTTTGTATTCCGTGTATTTCTTGGAACTGCCCCGCACCTTGTCCGCCGGATATTTGGCCTCATTATGCGCCATCTTCTCCGCAATCGCCTTGGCCAGGTCAATTCCAAGATTGTCGGCCAGCTCTATCAGGTAAACCGCCACATCCGCGATCTCATGGCTGATTTCCGTCTTCTTTTTGCGAGCGATGGTCAGACTCTCGTCGGGCGTGCTCCACTGAAAATGTTCCAGCAACTCATTGGCCTCGATGGAAATTGAGCAGGCGAGATTTTTGGGGTTGTGGAATTGCATCCAGTCCCGCTCGTCCCGAAACTTACGAATCCGGCGGCGAATTTGATCAAGTTCATTCATAGACTTAAAATTTAATAGAAAAACCAATGCTCACTTGGTCGGCATAAATCGATCGCCGTGGTGGTCGCGGAAAAATTGTCCGATTTCCCGAAAATAATTATCAGCGGTCGGGCGGAGGTCAGGATGAGTAGGATGTCTGGTGACAAAAAACGCGATGCCATTCCGCTCATGTGCGATCAACTTGTCGGCGATTGGTCGCTGGTATGTCCCAGCGCCAATGATGCGCTGCCAGTGTTTCAATTGGCCGTCACCATAAAAAATCACCACGCGCGGCCGGTAGTGTTCAATTCGCTCACGAAGCATTGAGATGCGTTGGCTCAAGATTTTCTGCTCGTAGGCGGCGCGGGTCTGGAGCCAAGGAAGTTCCGACCATGCCGGATAATGCCAGGTGTTACGATCCGGCGATGGTAGCGGGAGTAATTCGGCCAGACAGGTTTCGCCGGTTGTCGCGCCAAGCTGGGTGCGTTGGTAGTGGAGGAGCGCATCGTCCGTATCGGCCTCGCCGCGGGCGAGGATGAGCATGCGGATCAGTTGTTTCCAAGTGGATTGAAGCTTGGCATCCGGCTGATGCCATGCAGCGTTTTTTGAAGCCAGATGGAAGGCTGGAGCGTCTGCCAGTTCAATACTCTGACCAGACGCGGCCCAAGTTTGAAGACGGTCGCGGATTGTTTGCATGTCTTTTCCTCCGCCTTCCTCGATGCCGACGAACCAGATAGGGGCCCCCCAACGACCGTAACCATAAAACTTTTGGGCGTAATCTGACAGGAGGCCTTCGGGCAGTTTCTCCTGATTCACCTCCAAAATCGTTTTTGTTATTTGTCCCATTTTGGGAATGCTTGTTTCAGTCGCTCCACGGTATTGCGCCATTTCGGTGTCGTTGGCTTGCAAATCGTGTTTTGATTGCCGAAAAAACCAATTTCCTGCACGGCTTTGTCAATGGCGACGGTTTGCAGCCATTTCACGGAAACAAAATATTCACATTGTTCCGAATCATTGATTGCCTCAGAAAAATAATCAGCCCGTTTGGCAACTTCGAGCACTGGTAAATCACCCTTACCCGGCGTCCTTTTTTCGATGTTCAACATCGTTCTCAGGCGAACCTGATTCTGGTCAACCACATCGCCGATCCATTGCCCATGTTTGATTTCGTTCATGTTTCAGCGTCAGTTTCTTCTGACAATAATTTTGAATTCCGCCTCGGTCACCGGCATGACGGCGAGGCGCGGCTGCCGAACCAGCGCCAGCGCCGCCAGACGCGCATCCGCTTTGATGGTGTCCAATGATACCGGCTGCGCCAAGGTTTTCACCGGCGCGAAATCACAGGTCAGCCACTGCGGATCGGCGCTGGTCGGGTCGGGATAAGCCTCCCGCGAGACTGCCATAACACCGACCACCGCCAGTTCCTGCTGGCTGTGGTAAAATAAAACTTCATCGCCGACGCACATGGCCGAAAGATAATTGCGGGCCGCCGGGTTGCGGACGCCACGCAGCGTGAAGCTCCCCTGGCGCACGATTTCCGCCCAACTGGTGCGGAACGGCGCGAACTTGACCAGCCAATAGCCGCGCGGAGCGGACTTGACCGCCGGGCATTCGTCGTGTTTATTAGTGTCAGACACAGCCACCATGTGTGGAACAGTGCATAATGGCCGCATCCGTCAAAAGGTGCGGCCTGCTTTTTTTGCCGTTGCCCACTCTTTGTGAAAATCCATTTTCCGTTTCGGTTCGGGGCAATACGTCGTCACCAGAAAAAATCCGTCGTAACGCTCCTTGATTACGAGCACATAATTCACCGGCGGATGCCAGATGCACAGATGCTTGAATCCGGCGCGCACATTCCACCAACGCTTCACGGTGTCGTGCGTGTGATTCACGAGCAAGGTTTTGGCGCGTGGTATCGCGCACAATCTGACCAAGTCCGGCGTCCGGTGCGCTTCGTCTGAACCTTCCGTGACCATGTGCCAGTAGGTGTATTCGCGCGCCGCGTTGGCCGGATGCGGCGAACGACGCACTTTCACCGGCTCGCCTTGGACGGCAGGCAGAGTTCCCGTCGCCGGAAAATCCGTCTGATAAACCGTGTGCGACTGCGGTTCAACCACGGGAGCACCGCCCGTGTTCGGCAGCACCGGCGGGAACGTCAAGACACTCATGCCGCCGGACTCCTTTCCGACGAACAATCAATCACCACCTTCGGCACCAGCTCGCCATTCAGCTTGGCCAGCGCGGCTTGAAATTTCTTGGCCAGCGCGGCTTTGGCCGGGCTGGGCGTGTGACCTTCGTTCCGTTGCGGCGTGGCGTGCGTCCAGGCCACGCAGCCGAGCAACACATCCACGAGTTGATCCAGCAGGACTTCATCGCTGTGGATTTGCCGAACACCTTCCACAATGCCGCTGCGTGACCAGTCGTAGTGGGCATCGGACAGGCGGGATTCCAGCGATTTGATCCGCGCGCCGCCGCGCGTGTCTTTTACGTCCACATAAATGGTGTGGTGCGCGGGTGGCAGGAGCGTGTCGCGGAGCAGGTCAAAATAACGGTCGTAATACCATGCGTCGTGGCGCTGCTGGTGATCCACCACGCCGGGCGCGGTTGCTTCCAGCAGGGCATGATACTTTTCCCACGCGGGCGAGCCGGGATCGTCCGCGCCGGCGGGCGGCTTGGCCAATTTCGGCGGCGGAGGGCTTTTGGGCGCGATGAGCGCGCGGAAGCGCAAGTCCGGCTCGGCCAAGAAGAAATCCAGCGCGGCCTCGTAGAATTTCAGGCCGCCGGGCGAAACTTTCGTCCATTTCAACTCCGCCCAATCGCCGGTTTTGCTGCGCGGCCAGCCGAGTTTGGCGAGACGCTCGCGCAATTTGAGCGTCAGCGGCTTCACCTGATCGTGGGGCACGAGCATGGCGCCGAGGATCATTTCCGGGGCGCGGTCGCAGGGGAGATGGCCGGTCTCGTCGCAATAGACATTCCAGCCGTCAATCGCAGGGACTTTGCCGGCGCGGCGGAGGTTCTGGCGTTGCGCGGTGGCCAGCGTCTCGTAGCGCCGCGCATACCACGTTTCCACCTCCGCGATGTCCGCCCGGTTCAACCCGTAGGCCGCATACACCAGCCGGTCGATTTCCAATTGCTCGTTGCTCGCGTAGTCGTAACGAAGGTTTTTTTTCTGATGCGCAATTATTTGTTGAATCAATTTTGCAACTCCTTTTACGGAAGTTGGAATCGGCAATTCTTTAAGGGCATCGACATCCATTGAAACAGTCTGTTGCAGGAAGCCTTTAAGAAAATGTTTTGCACAACGTGAAGCAAGAATTCCCAGATATTGATCAACATCACCGGCAACAAAGACACCGCTGCTTTCTTTGTCGTAGCAAGCCCCTGAATTTCGCCTAAAAGTTGGCGCATAGATTCCGCGTGACGAAAACGTGATGCCTAGTTTGAAATATGACTCAATATTTCTTGGGTAAGGCGGAGTTGATGACGGTCGAATTAATTTCCCGTTCAAAAGGCAATTCACTGCCCTCTCGCTCCAATCAATAAAATAGTCAGTCGGGACGTAATAATTCGGCATCCAACCGTCGTCACTGTCCGACTCTCCACCTTTGTCGTAAGGAATGATATAGCGCCCGCCAAAATAACGGTTGGATTTTTTATCGTCCTTTGAAAAGCCGTGATGAATTATTTCATCTCGAAGGTTTGCGTCCCCCCTGATTCGTTCAAGTTCTTTTTCCGTTACCACGAATTTCTCGAATTCTTTAATTGAACGGTAAGAGCCATGAGCATTTGGGTTCTGAAACAAATAAAAATTATTGTCGCCAGTTTGCAGGCCAACTTTTACATCGGCAGCGTCACCGAGTTTCACGAGCCGCACTTCGTTTCCATTTATGCGAATGGTGCGAACAGGAACACGGTTGCCGCCGATGGTTTCATGTTTCACCGGCGCAGTCGTGTCGTTCATTAGCGCGAACAACTTGTGCGAGGCGACGAAGAACGGGAGATTGGAATTGGTGGCGATGAGCGCCTGCGGATAGTGGTAGGCCGCGCAGGATTCGGTGGCGATGTCCCGCCGCCGCACCGCGCCCGCCGTGTCAAACAGCAGCGTGAGAAACCGGTCGTGCTGCTGGTGGATGCTCACCTGCGTCAAATCCACCATCTGACACCACGGCCCGCGCTGCGGCCCTTCCCACAACTTTGCCAGCACGTCATCCGGCGGTGCCACCGCGCCCGGCCCGCCGCCCTTTTGCACGACGATGATGGCGGTGTTCACGACGGCCTTGAAGGTGTCCGGGTGGACGCGGATCATCTTGTGGACGCGGCTGCCCATGAGCTGCTCACGCAACGGGTGGTGCGTCTTGATGGTCATGAACGTGTCCGAGACGATATAGGCCAGGATGCCGTCTGGCTTGAGCGGCGTGGACTTGCGGCCATCGCCCAGAAACCGCGCGATGAACGCACCGTAAGGGTCTTTGGAACTCAAGGCCAGCGCCTCGCGCACGTCGTCCGGCAGCTTCGTGCCGCCATAAGGCGGATTGCCGATGACGAGGTCGAAGCCGGCGCGCGACGGCGCGACCTTGGCAATCGGCCCGGCCAAGTCGCCCTGGTGCTGCGCCTCGTTCACAAAACCAAATTCGCCGGGCAACGTGGAGATGGTGGAGACGGGACAGACCTCGGGAAAGAACACGGAGAAGTTGAAGAACGGCGCCGGGATCGAGGAATGGCGGAACCATTCCTTGAGCAATTCGCGGTTGCGCTGCGTTTGCGTGGCGCGGTCTTTGATTTCCTGGCCGGTCACGTCCTTGGCAAAATTCGGCAACAGATCGGCGAGCGCAGCGGCGATGTCATCAGCCAGTTCCGCGCGGCGTTCGGCGTCGGTGTCCGGCTGGTAATATTCGTCGCGCGCGGTTTGGTAGCGGCGAATGGCTTCACGCTCGAACAAACTGACCTGCAATTCGCGGAGCGTGTTCGCGCAAATGACCTTGGTTTCCAGATTCGGCAGCGGGGTGAGACCGTAGTTACCGGCGGTGTCGCCGATGACGAGCCGCTGGTCCACGAGCAGCGAGATGAAGAAGCGCAGCTTGGTGAGCAGCACGGCGAGCGGCTGGATGTCCACGCCGTAGATGGCGTTTTTGATGAGGCCGAGCTTGCGCGAATAATCGTCCGCGTGGCGTTTGAGATCCGTCTCGGCCTTTTGGCGCAGGCGCGTGTCCGGGATGGTGCTGACCTGCCGGTGCAACCAGAGTTCGTTGCCGGCATCCACGCGCCGGAGAATGTCCACCATGCGATGCAGCGCGCCCATCGGGAACGCGCCGGAACCGCACGCCGGATCAAGGATGCGGATGGTGTCGAAGGCTTCGACAATCCATTCCGCCAGCCGCGCATGCTTGGCGGTGTCAAATTCGTCGTGGTAGATGAGTTCGGTCAGCGCGGTGATTTCCCCGGCGCTCGCACCGCGCTGCTGGCAAAAACCTTCGAGGTGCAGGCGCAGCGATTCATTGACCATGTAATCAATGACGCGACGCGGCGTGTAGTAGCTACCGGAGGCTTTGCGGGCGGACTTGGCCGCGCCTTCGTCGGACACGTCCACTTCGGCAAGCAGGTTTTCAAAGACGAGACCGAGCAGTTCGGGATCAAGCGCGATTTCCTCTTCAAGGGGCGTGTTTTCCGTGATGGTAAATTTGTAGCGCTCGAAGATGCGGTTCAGGCCTGAGACTTCGATGGTCTTTTTATCCAACTTTAATTCCTCAAGCTCGGCGTAAAACAGTTTGTTGGGAACGGAAATCTTTTCGTCGTCAATCGTGTCGGAGGCATTGTCCTCCAGCAGGCAATCAAACAGGCCGCCGTTTAGATACGGGATTTTATCGAACAACGAATAATCAAAATCGTCCGGCAGATAATTTTTGCCGCGATAGGCGAGCTTTTTGAGCTGCGGGTCTTTGACGGTTTTGTCGTTGGCGGCGCGGGCGGCGGTGAGCCGGCGCTGATCCATCGGCGTATTCAGGCAGTTGAAGAAAACATTTTGCAGGATGCCCCGATAGTAGCTGTTGCTTTTGGCAAATTCGGCGGCGGTCTTGGCCGGGCGCGTGTGGATGACCGGTTCGCCGGTGACATCGGCAATTTCCAGCAACGCCGGTGCGATAAGGCCACGCTCCTTGAGAAACCAGCAAAAGATGGAACGACACAGCAACCGGATGGTGAACTGCTTGATGTTTTCGTCCTTCGCGTCTTTACGGTGCGACAGATGTTCCGGGACGATGGGCAGCTTGATGGAGGAGGTGGCCCAGTAATACCACTTGGACAATTCGCCGTAGAAACTCTCGTTGAGCGGCTGGGTGCTTAATACTTTTCGCCAGGCGTCGTCCAGCTTCGCGAAGGTTTTTATTTGTTCGCCTTTTTCCGCAAGGTTCGTCAGGGCGAACTTCGCCAGAATATCCAGATGCGCCCGATGCGGCGATGCACAGGCGATGTCTTTGATGAGCGTCACCTTGCGCTCAATCACGTCGCGGGATTGGTCGCGCTTGTTTGACCGCCGATAAGTGATGGCGAGCGAAATATTTGTGCCGTGGCGAAACAAGACGAGGACTGGTTGGGGAAACAGGCCGTTGATGGCGCGCGCGCGAACCGCCAACTCGGTGCGGGAATATTCCGCCGCCGGCAAAGGCACGGCGAAAAAGAGATAGGAATCAAACTGGCGCGGGTCAATTCCAGCCGGCTTGAACAGTGAAACCTGACCATCGGAACCGCTGGCGATTTCCGCGCTAGTGAGCTGCTGAACGAGGACAGCGTCGCTGCGTTTGTTGGCACTGATTTCCGCAAAGAACTTGGCGGCCTTGTTTTCGCGGTCAAATTCCGCGAAACAGGCGGCGAGCGACGGAAACTCGATGCGCCGTTCGCTGCCATAGCCCAGGCTGGCAAACAAATCCCGCGCCGCCTCGGGGAGCGGGCGTTTGGCAAAGCCGGAAAGCGCCGAGGCGATGCTGAGTCTGAGGTCGTTGCCGTTCATGGTGATTTAATTACGAGCCAAGTGATGAGATCAAAATCAGTGGTTTCCCGCGCCTGCTCCTGCTGATTGGGAATCACGAAATCACGGCTGGTTTGCAGGCCGGCGGCGACGCGTTTCTGAAACGTTTTGGCGATGGAATCCACGGCCGCAGCGAGCAACTTGTTGTAGAGTTGCATGTCCGCGCCGTTTTTGGTCTCGGCGTCGAACAACTGACACAGTTGTTCGTAGGCCGCCGCCTTGCCGCCGCAGAGCAGCCGGTAAATCTCGAGGATTTGCTTCGGCTGGGCGAAACCAAAACGGACGGTGCCATCGTCGCGGACATAAACCAGGTAATACGGCTGAAGCGGATTGACCGTGTCGCTGCTTTTCGCCGCACCCTTTTGCTTCAAGCAAAACACGACGCCGGGCTGAATGATGCTGGCCGCTGCCCCCTCACCCCGGCCCTCTCCCCCGTTGGGGGCGAGGGAGGCTGAAAGCGGTGGCACAACGGCATACAAGCCGAGCGGCGCATCTTCGAGCAACTGGCGGTTGGCCTCAATGTATTTGCTCAACTCGATGCGAAAATCATCGAGCGTGAACTCATTCAAGGCGACGCTCTCGCTGAAATCTTCAAGATCCAGAACTTCCTCGCGCAACCGCAGCAGTTGCTTGTCGCGGTAGCGCATGTCCTCGTGGATGATTTCCTCAATCTCCTCGTTCTTGAGAATGTTATCCTCGAACGTGGCGGCGATGTCCACCAGCGCCATGCGCGCTTCGACGCGGTTCTTGAGATTGACGTATTTGTCGAGGTCTTGCGTCGGCCAGAAATTCACCAACTGGACGGTGTGATTGACGCTGCCGATACGGTCAATACGACCGAAGCGCTGAATGATGCGCACGGGATTCCAGTGGATGTCGTAATTGACGAGGTAATCGCAATCCTGAAGGTTCTGGCCCTCGGAAATACAATCGGTGGCGATGAGTAAATCAATCTCACCGTCCTGCGGCATGGACGGAATCTTGTCGCGCTTCTTGGAACGCGGTGAAAAATTGGTGAGCACCTGGTTGAACTCGGTTTTGCCAAACGTGGCCCGGTTGTCGCCGCTGCCGGCGACGAGCGCAATGTGAACACCTAGCTCGTTCCGCGCCCAAGATTCAAGGGCGTCGAAAACATAAGCGGCGGTATCCGCAAAGGCGGTGAACACCAGCACCTTCTTGTTATGCTGCCCGAGCTTGTTCGTGGTCGGTTTTTTAACCTTCGCGGCGATGAGTTTTTTCAACTCCTGCAATTTGGCGTCGGTGTCCGGCGTCACGTTCTTGGCGGCATTATGCAGGATGCGAAGCTGATCCTTGTCCTTCTTCAAATCTTTCAACCAATTTTTGCCTTGGTCCAGCTCAAGATGTGCCAGCCGATACTTGAACTTGCCGCCGACGAGCAACGCCTGTTCCAATTCCTCGTCCTGACCGGCATCGCCCATGTCCAATTCCAGTTCGTCGGATTCAGGATTCTGGTCGGGCGTCGCGATGAAATTGCGAATCTTCTTTTCCAGCGCCTCGATCTTGCCGATGGTCCGGCCCATCGTGATTTCAAACGACTTCACCGAACTTTCCAGCCGCTTGAGAAAGTTCACCTTCATCATGCCGACGAGGAAACGCTCGCGGTCGGCCTGGCTGAACGGATCGCTGGCATGGGTCTGGTAATTCGGCTTGAATTCATCCTTCACATACCGCGACGGCGCGAACAGCGACAATTTGTAGCCGTTGATTTCATCATTCAGTTTGTCGTAGGACAGAAACCGGCCTTGCGTGTCAATGTCCGGGAAAATCGTGACCGGCTTCTGGCGTTCCGGGAAACCGCCGAGCGCGGCGATGCTGCTTTTGTAATAGCGCAGGATGTGTTTCCGTGAGCGCGCGATGGTCAGCTCGTCCAACAATTTGAAAAACGCTGAACTCAATTTGTCGAGTAAGTCTTTGGTTTTGCGCTCGCCGGAATGTTTTTTGGCCCAGACGGTGAAGGTTTTTTGCGCGGCGGCGAGCGTGTCCTTCAGGCTACCGATGCCGATGGAATCCTGAAACGCCTTGTCTTCGCCCTCGGTGAGAAAATAAATCTGATTACGCAGGTCGCGCAGGTCGTTGTTGACCGGCGTGGCGGAAAGCAACAGCACTTTCGTCCGCACGCCGCTCTTGATGATGTCGTCCATCAACCGCTGGTAGCGGCTTTTGCGGATTAAATTGCCATCCTCGTCACGCTTGCCGGGCGTGTTGTTGCGGAAGTTGTGCGATTCATCAATGACGACGAGGTCAAAGTTGCCCCAATTAAATGTGGTCAGGTCGAGATCGCCGGATTTGCCGCTCTCACGGCTCAAGTCGGTGTGCGAGAGCACGTCGTAGCGGAAACGGTCTTTGATGAATGGATTCAGCGCGTCATTGTGCCGATAGACCGTCCAGTTCTCGCGGAGCTTTTTCGGGCAGAGGACCAGCACACGCTCATTTTTCAGCTCGAAGTATTTGATGACGGCCAGCGCCTCGAATGTTTTACCCAAGCCGACACTGTCGGCGAGGATGCAGCCGTTGTGCTTGAGAATCTTGTTGATCGCACCTTTGACGCCGTCGCGCTGGAATTCAAACAGCGCCTGCCAGATGCCGGTGTCCACGATCTTGATGTTCTGGTCGAGCAGCCCGCCTTTTTCCTGATCGGCGAGGAAATTTTCAAAAACGTGGTAGAGGGTCTTGTAATAGATAAACTCCGGCGCGTGATTTTGGTAAAGCTGATCCAGATATTTCAGGACGTCCGCCTTTACATCCTCCACCAAGGCCGAATCATTCCACAATTCATTGAACCACACCTTCAGGTCGCGCCGGTCGCGGTTGCTGTCCACCTCGAGATTCAATTCGATGTTGTTGTTGCCGGCGCCGAGACCGAGGCCGCGCACCGTGAAATTGGAACTGCCCAGAATCGCCTCCTCCACGCCGGCATTGGCGATGTGATACATTTTGCCGTGGAGCAGTTGCGCGTGTCGCACGGAGCGAATGTTCACTTTGTTCCGCATCCACTCGGCGCAGTCACGGGCAACGCGTTTTTGTTCCAACCGGTTGGCCAGATGCAGTCCGTTGCCATCGAGGATAAATGATTTTTTCTCGGACTTGTCGGGATCAAGTGAGGAAATAAACCGGGGTTCACCGAAAAGGAAATCCAAGTTTTCAATCTGGTCAAGATGCTCCCGAAGTGCGTCGTAGGCGTAAATCGTGAAATAGGCGGAGACGACGGACAGTTTTGAGCCGGAGCGAATCTTGGCCTTGAGAAAATCCGCGACGACACCGCGATGGTGGTTGTCCCTAATGCCGGAATTGGATGGCGGATTTGGCATGACCGTTTGCGATTGTGATCTAAACAGGTAGCGAGTTCAAATCGTTTGACGGCGGCG
Source organism: uncultured Verrucomicrobia subdivision 3 bacterium (assembly GCA_903944085.1). Lineage (GTDB taxonomy): Bacteria > Verrucomicrobiota > Verrucomicrobiia > Limisphaerales > UBA11358 > UBA11358. The sequence goes on along the minus strand of CAJAQO010000006.1, from coordinate 23,870 downwards.
TCAAAAAAATTTCAGGATTCATGTCAGGTAACGAACTCAAAAGTTCCCAGCCGACGTGTTCCTGGGCGAGGCGCTGGCCGGCGGCGAAAAGCTGGCGGGTGGGTTCGGCACATTCGCCGAGCCAGTCGCAATGTTCGGATGAAGGCGGCTCGCCTTCGCATGGCTGACCGCGGCCAGCCCCGAGTGTCAGCAACTGGCGGTAGCTCCAAACGTGCGGCTCGACGGGGGGCAGTCCAAGCGCTTGCGCGCGGGCAGAAGCCACCTTGGGAATGAACAAACCCTGGGGATCAAGATCACCAAAATAGAACACGCGCCGCTGGCCGCCGAGCGCCGTGAAGATGTCGTTCAAGGAACGAATGCCGTCCAAAAAGCGATTGCCGCAGCCATAAACAACGGCGCTGAAAAGTTTGCGCTCGGCATTCCATCGGCAGTAGGTGTGCCACGTCGCCGCGTTCTCGATGATAATAATTGGACCGGCTGGATTTGCTCCGGGTGTCCACGGCAGCGGCTCAGGCACGATGAAGCAACGGAACATTTCAGGCGCGAGCCGGCCTTCGCCGAAGACTGCCGAACCACGCACCAATTCATCTAAGCGTTTCTCGTCACCGAAAATTTCCAGCGAGCGCTCTTTGATGGGGACGAGGGGACGTTCGCCGACGTCGTGCTGGAGGAAATCGTTTAACCGGCGCAATTCGGCGAACGGAATGTTCAAGCGAGCGTCGCGCAGGAAGGCCAAAGGCGGTTCCCAAGCGAATTCGCGAATGAGGCGGGCCTCTTCGTCTGACGGCGGCACAAAGCCAAAAGCTTCACGCCAACGCGGTTCAGCGGCCAACGGAATCACAATGCGATCCAACAGGTGCGCCTTGAAACGCATGGACTTGATTTCAATCCAGCCGTGCGTGGCGAGCTGGCGGGCGTCGCGTTCGGCGTCGGTCCGGTCGGTGGCCGAAACCAAACCGGCAGCCTCCAGCAAATCTTCCCAACCGCGCGAAAACGGTCGGGTGGCCGGCTCCAGCCGGCTGCCGCGAGCGCGCTGCCATTGAGCGAACAGCTCACAGGCGACAGGCAGGAGGGTCGGATTCATCGGTCAGGAAAGCGCATCCAAGGCCTCGGCCATAGTGCTGATCAGCGGGATGTTGGTGATGCCGTTGACGTAGCCATCGCGGTCGCGGTCGATCTCTTTTTTGCAAATCACCACGGTCTGCGAGTGCGGCACCATGACGCCGAGACGTTCCGGCGGAAACGCCATGACGAGCTGCAATTGGAAATTGCGGGCCAGCGTCAGGCAATCTTCAATGCCATCGCCGGACAGTTTGGAAAACGCCTCGTCCATGACGACCAAGCCCAGCCGCTGGGAGCGAACGGAGGAACGGTCACCCCGGTCATACACGCGGCGGAAGGCGGCGAGCATGGAGATGAAAAACGGCGCCTGGCTTTCGCCGCCGCTCAGATTGCGCCCGCTGCGGCCCAAGGATATGGCCGGGGCATCGGGTTTATCCGCCGGCACCATTTCCAAATCGTAGTGGTGATAGTTGCGGTAATCGAGCAGGCGCAAGGACCGGTCGTCTTTTTTACCAGATTCAGTTTCGGTGGCGTTCACGGCCCGCATCAATTCATCATTGGCCTTTTGAATTTCGCCATCCTGGATGGAAGCCATGAGGGGATCCGTCGGCTCAAGGCCGGAATTCAACAACGACCAGATGGCACCGTAACCGGCGGTGTCTTTGCGCTGACTGATGCGGTAACGGAATTTACCGACGGGCTGACTCAAATAACCATCCAGCAAACGGATGGTTTTTTGCGCGACGGTGATGCGCTGATTCAATTCGTTCAGGACATTGTCCTGCAAACGGCGTTCCCAATCCTGTTTGCGGTCGGCCGCAAGCTGGCGGGATTTGGCCAGCTCAATGGTTTCCAAATGGCGCAGACGGCTGGCCCAGTTGTCGTTGCTTTCATCCTCGGCCGACCATTCGTTGCTGTATTCCGGGTGAACGAGATTGCCATGTGTGTCGCGGCTGGTGGCCAGCAAGACGCGCTCGTTGTTGCGTTTTTGCCGCGCTTCGGCCGCCGTGCCGGCGGCTTTGGCGGTAGTATCGGCGACGGCATTAAAACATTCCGCCCACTTGGGAAATAGCGCGTGAAATTCGTCGCGGCGCTGAACGAGTTCGGCTTCGAGAATGCCGGTGAAGGATTGGCTCAGCCGGGTGCGGCTGGCGGCGACCAGACCTTGGGCGGTCGTTACGTCTTCCCCGGTGCGAACCAAAGCCTCGCGCAGGGGGCTGGCCTTCAATTCAAAGGTGCTTTTCCGATGAATCAAAACGGCTACCTTGTCGTTGGTTTCCCGTTCTTTTTTTTCCAACTCTTCCAACTGTTTTTGTCGGGCTTCGCGCTCCGGCGTTAGCAAGAGTGTGACGGTCTCACGCAGGCTGCCCAGTTTCTTTTCGTAATCCGGCAACTGTGGCAGTTCGGCGGAAAGATCCGGTAACGTCGCATCGCCCAAACCGCCTTCTTTGCCGGTGGTAAGCCAACGCTGAATATCGCCCAGCTGTTGTTTCAGCGCAGTGTGTTCCGCGCGAGTATCAACCTGGTCTTTTTCCTTGGTGGCCTTCATCCGCGCCAAACCCTCGCGGCCCAGCGTCAACTCGACGGTGGTGGCAGGTTTCAGCCGACGGCGGAGCGGAGCCGATTTGAAAACTCCCTCCGGTGTGATAGCGCGCGCGGCATCGGTGGATTCCAATTCTTCCAACGTCTCGACACAAAGCACATCACCCAAAAGATGCTCGACAAAATGGCGGGCGACCGGATTGGTCACCTCCACTTTGGAGAACAGGGACTGCTCGCGCACTTCGCCATGCCGCCGAAGCTGGCGGGCTTCATGAGGATTCAGCAGTGATTCCGCTTCACGCCCGGGCGGGGTCTTCCGCAGAAGTTCCACCGCGACGCGATAATCGTCCGGGTCGTTCACCACGAGCACCCAGCGGTTGCGGGCCAGAAATAATTCCAATGCCGGCCACCAGCGTTCCGCCTCGGGTTTCACCTCGATCAACCGACCAAGCTGTTCGACGCGGTTGCCCAGCTTTTGCCGCAGAACTTGGAACAGCGGAAACGCCCCCGGAGCCTGACCTTTGGAAAGATTTTCCAAATCGGCCGCCAAAAGCTGAAGCCGATCCTCGGCTTTCTTGATATTTTGCGACAACGGCTGCGCCAGTTTTTCGATGTCCAACCACATTTGTTGGAAGCGCGCCGCGAGTTTGGCCATGGTGTCAAGCCGTTCGGCGTCGGTGCCGGAACGAAACCGCCCCAGCAACGCATCATCCACCGCAAGCTTGTCTGACAAACCCTCCAGCGGCAGGGCGGCCCCGTGCTTGAGCCACTGGGTCCAACGATAATGGCGGCCATCCAGTTGCTGACGGGCAGACGTTCGGGCTTCACCCAATTCGCGCACCTTGTTTTGCAGTGGAGTGATTTCACTTTTCAGTTCCGCAATTTTGATCGCATCGGGGTCTTTGCTGACTTGAAAACGAACGCTGTCGAGCACGGTTTTAATCCGGCTGGCTTCGCCTTGGGCCGCTTCCAGATCTTTAAGATCGGAGACGTGTTCGCTTTCGAGGCGCTGGATGGCATCGGCATGTTTCTGGTGCTGCTCCTCGTGCTGCAACAGTTTCAAAGTTTGCCCGGTATGCTGGAGCACGGCCACTTCACGGCGGCTGGTTTCGTAAAGAGTGTGGTGTTCGCCGATGCGGCGGAGAAAGGCTGCCTCATCCTCCTGCTTTTCCAGCCGCTTGCGAATATCGTCGTAAGCGCGCAGGGAATTGCGAACTTCCGCAACATCGAGGGGATTTTCCTCCAAAATAAATTCCCTGATAAAATGCTCCACGCTGTCTTCCAATTCGAAGGCGATGGCCTTGGGGAAAGTTTTATGGAATGCCACATCGTCAAAATTCAGATGACGCGGCGTGGCCATTTCTTTCAAGTATTCGCCCTGACGCTCGGTGAGCAAAAAATCGTTGAAGCCTTCGCGGCGAATCCAAGTTTTGAATTCGTCCTCGCTCAAAATCTTCCCGTCCGGCGCAACCTGCGCGTATTCCAAGCGGTCTGGAATAAAGAAATAGGTGTGCTTCGGGCGGGCATCGGGGCTGGAAAATTCGAGGCGAACACCCCAGGTCTCGCGCTTGGGTTCTTTCCCGCCTTTTTCCGCCGGGCGGGTGAATTCCAACGCGATTAACGTGACGCCATTACGGCGCAAGAAATGGCGACCGCCATCTTTGCCCGCCTGATTGGTGTCGCCCAAGCAATAGCCAACGAGGTCGCGCCCCTTGGCGTTGCCGGCGGCGGCGCGATTCGCCCGCCAATGTTCGCCGAGCAAGACGTATTGCATCAGGTCGAGCAAAGCGGACTTGCCGGTGCCAAAGCCGCCGGAGATCAGGACGTTGTCGCTCACGTCAAAAATCTGACGGAAACCATACCAATTGATGGCGACGATGCGGGTGAGAGAAATGCGCTGGCTCATGGCGTCGGATCCTTTCCGGCTTCCGTTTCAGCGGCTGGCGATTGATACAAATCCACCTGCTGCTGCCAGGCAGCGGCGTTCTCGAAAGGAATCGTCCGCGCCAACGTGGGTAAAATCTCCACCGAGGATTCACCGAACAAATCGGTGTCCTCATGCCATTGGACGGACACGAGCCGCCGGTTGCGCAGTTTGCCCAGCATCTCGCGCAACTGGGTGGCCGCCGGCAAATCCACCTGCTGGAAGTATAGTTTGAGCCGCTGCCAAATATCATTGGCGGTGACCACGACCGTTTCCGCCGTTTGCTCCATACGGGCGTCGTGGTAGATGCGCCAGAGCGTGAGCACGAGCAACGTCTCGGCTTTGTTGAAACGGGCAACCAGCCCGCAATCGCCCGGAACCGGACGGAGTTGGAAGATGGGCCGGTCGGGATCGGCGACGAGTTCAAGATTTAACGGGGAGAGGTATTCACCCAGCTCGCGCTGGTATTCACGCGCCAAAAGATAAAGTTCGTGATCGCGCCCAGCCTCACCGATCAGGGCGCCGTGGGCCAGAAGTTCGGTCAGCACGGCCGAGAGTGCGGAGCGCTCATCCTCGCGAATCCGATTCCAAGATGCAAACGTGGGCCAAGGTAGTGACATATCAGGAAATCCTTTCGATGGTGAACCGCTCGAACAGACGATCTGCCTCGGCATCGCGGGGAATGCGCTCCGGTTCGGTGGCAAAATCGGCTCGGAGAGGATGAATCCGCCAGCGCACCGTGCGATGGGATACCGCCGCCGGGCCGCGGTCAAAAGCAAGCACGGCCAGCAAATCGAGCAGGTCGTCTTCGACCGTCACATGTAATTGTTCAGTCGAAATGCGCGCGCCCTTGCTACCGAGTTGCTTTTCGATGAAACGTGCTGCGCGCTGCGGGGTGAGAACATCCAGATTGCGGCGGCGAATTTCATCCTTGGCGGCATCGGCATCTGTGTTCTCCGGAGGCGGGGCGAGATTCAAATCCACCGGCAATCGCTGGCGACGGGGACGCGACAGGGAATCAGCACCAAAATATAATTCCACCGTGGGGGTCAGCAGAGTCATGCCATGTTCGTCGGCGAGACTGGCAAATGACTTGCCGGCGTGGATCCGGGCGGCTTCGTCCAGATAGGCTTTCACCTGTTCCGGGCGGCGTCCCCGCATTTCCGTCTGGTAGCGATAACGCGCGGCCGACAGACGAGCGAAGTCAGACATGCGGCCATCAATAATGCGCTGCTTGGCCGGGATCGAGGCGAGTTGGCGGCAGAGTTTGTTCAATAAACGCTCGGCTTCGGCAAAGGCGTCGGAATCGCTCAGGTTGAGATGCTTGGCAAGGCCGGTGGCGAGGCGCTGCTTGGTAAAGGGATCATAAAATGCCTCCAAAGCAACCGAGTGCGCCAGATTCAGGCGCGGCAGCAAACCTGCCTCCTGCAAGGCATCGTAACAGACCATGTGCTCACCCTGATGAAAATCCACCAACATGCGCTGAACGGTTTCATTGGCTGACGCGCTCTGGCGCTGGGCAGCTTCCTGATGAATGATCAGCGTCTCGACCGCGTGCATCTGATCCTCGGCCCGACCACCGCGCTCCAGCAGGTCTTTAACCGTCATGCGCATTTCGTCGGGACTCAGGCGATTGGGATCAAGCGCCCCGTCCACAAGCAAATCCCTGCACAGGGTCCGGAGGGTAGCGGCAAAATCTTTTAATTCAGCGGGACGATCTTCGGCTAGGTCGCGCAACATGCGCAACAACCGCCGCAGCGGCGGCGTGATGAGCACAAAGTTTTGATCCAGGCTGACCCGCCGGGGCGTCAGCCAGTTGGCTTCGATGAGCTTGTTAAAGAACTGGGCGGCGCGCTGGTTCAGGTCGCGGAATTGGCCGCCTTCATCTTCGTCGAGCTGAACATCGGGGTGGGCGGCGAGAACTTCGCGGATGAGCAAGCGCGCCTCCGCATGACCAAGCTGACCGCCTTCATCCGCCGCTTCGCAAAGACTGGCCGCGCAGTCCACATAGATGGCGGCGGTTGGCCGCGCCAACGGGCGGAAAAAGCCGCCACTCAACAACGGCGCAAGCTTGGTGCCGAGACCTTTCGGCTCGTGGCTGCCTTGAATTGTTGTGGCCGCGTCACCCATGGAAAATAGTCCGGTGAGTATGGCGCAATTGGATATGAATTGTCACGATTGGACAAAGGCTAACAGACAGGGTGGGACAATGGCTGTCCATGTGAAAATATTTTTTGGGGGTTAAATTGGAGCACAGTGATTCACGTTGGCCGGCCAGACGCGTCCGGTCGGCGGTATCACCATGAGCAACCATAACAACCAGCAAAACCACAATAACCGAAAGCGGGTGTGTTATGCAACTGTTATGCAATATGACCGGCGAAGGAGGCTGAAAGTGAAATTAACCGCGTATTTGCTTTATTTCTGAAGAAGTGGAGCGGGTGAAGGGAATCGAACCCTCGTCTCAGCCTTGGGAAGGCCACATTCTACCATTGAACCACACCCGCCTGCACAGTGCGCCGCGTCAATACGGCTTGCCTGCACGGGACTCGTTGCTTTCTATCAGACTGCCGGACCCTTGGCAACTGGTTTGCAAGCTATGGCAGCGCTTCTAGCTGGCCGATGGCGGTGCGCAGCGCCAGTTCAATCGCCGTCTGACGTTCCGACAAATTGATTTTCCCACCGTCAATCTCGCGCACATAAAAACTGTCCACCGCCGCGCCGCGTTCAGTCACGATGCGCGCGGCGGAGATGTCTAGTCGCTGGGCGGCCAGTGTTTGCGAAATGGCGTGGAGCAGACCCAAGCGGTCTTCGGTCTCGATTTCAATCAGCGTCCGGTCGTCGGACGCAGTGTTGTCGCAGCGGATTTTGGTGCTGATGCGCTCGCCGAGGTAGGCGGAATAGGCCGGTCGCGCGGTGGATTGTTGCGCGATGAGCTTGTGCAAATTGACTTCCTCGCCGGTCAGCACTGCTTCCAGCAGGTCGGAAAATTTCTCACGCTGTTCGCGGGCGGCGAGATTGCCGCTGCGCCCGTCGTTGACGAAAAAGGTGTCCAGCGCGATGCCGTCGGCGCGGGTGAAAATTTGCGCGCCCAAAATGTTCAGGCCGGTGGCGCTTAACGCGCCGGCGATTTTTCCAAACAGTCCGGCGCGGTCCCAGGTGCAGACTTTAACGAGGCTGTAACCGCGGTCACGCTCGTCAATCCACGCGGTGACCGGCGCGAGCGCGCGCTGGTTTTCGGAGATCAGCCGGTGCATGAAACGGTGGGTCAACTCCACATCGTCGAGAATTTGCTTGGGCGTATGGATTTCGTAATACCGATCCGGCAGTTGCCGGAAATGGGCGGCCAGTTCCTCGTCGGTGATCCGGCGCGCGGCCAGTTCCCGCACGGCGTCGCGGAGTTCCTCGCGGGCCTTGGCGGAAGCGCGGCGAAATTCCGTGCCGCCGGTGAGCAGCGTCTGGGCCCGCGAATGCAACTGCCACAACAACGAATCCTTGAAGCCGCTCCACAGCTTGTCGCTGGTGCCTTGCGAGTCGGCAAAGGTCAGCAGCGTCAGCAGATTCAATTTTTCCGGCGAGCCTACCTGCCGCGCGAAATTGCGGATGACCGACGCGTCGTCGAGATCGCGCCGCTGCGACAGCGTGGCCATGAGCAAATGTTTTTCGACCAGAAATTCCACCGTGTCCGCCGCCGTCGTTTCGAGTTGCAATCGCCGGGCGGCGCGCATGGCCAGCGCCGCGCCGACCTCGGCGTGCTTGCCTTGTTCGTGCACGGCCGCCTTGCCGACGTCGTGCAGCAACAGCGCAAGATAAAGCAGGCCGGGGCGTTCCAGCCCGAGAAAAACCGGCGCGTAGTTTTTGAACGGCGGCTCCTTGGCTTCCCAAATTTTGTCGAGCTGCTCAATGCAGACGAGCGTGTGCTCGTCGGCGGAGTATTGGTGATAAAATTCGTGCTGCACGAGACACGTCAGCTTGCCGAATTCGGGAATGTATTTGCCGAGAAAATTTACTTCGTGCATCGCGCGCAAAACCGCCGAGACTTCGCCGCGCCGTTCGAGGATGGTTAAAAAAGTTTCGCGCACATGCTCGTCGTTCAAAAACTCGCGGTTGACGAGCGAAAGCTGGTTGCGGATGAGCTGCGCGAGGTCGGGATGCAGCCGCAGATGCCGTTGCTGCGCGTGCAGAAAAACGCGCATTAATCGGCGCGGCGAGTCGCGGAAAATCCGGTTGCTGGCGGCGCGAATCTCGTCGCCCACAAAAATAAAGCCATCCACCGGCTCGGGCATTTTGCGCGGCGACGCGCCGGCCAGCAGCCGGCGCAATTTGGCGAGCCGGCTGGTTTGCTGCGGTGACAGCAAGGCCATACGCTGTTCCAGCGTGCGGGTGATGAGATAAATGTTCCGCATGTGAACATACAAATCGCGCATGAATTTCTCAATACGCTGGCTGGGCGAGCGGTCGCCGTAGCCGAGATTGGTCGCCACAGCGGGTTGCAAATTCTTTCCGAGCACATCCTGCGGCCGGTTGGTGTGGTAATGCAGTTCCGTGCGGACGCGCAGGAGAAAATCATACGCCGCCTCCAACTGCTTGCGTTCGGCGGCGCTGACAAATTCTCGCGTTTGCAATTCCTGCAAGGATTGCGTGCGGTATTTGAAAAAAGTCATCCACAGCAGATTTTGAAAATCGCGCAGGCCGCCGCAGCCGTTTTTGATGTTCGGCTCCTGCATGCAGGCGGAGTTGCCGTGCTTGCTGCGCCGGCTGGCCTGGTCTTCGAGCCGCAGGGCGATGTATTTATCTTCGTAGCCGAGGACACATTTGCTGACGACCGCTTTTTGAAATTTGCCGAAAAGATTTTCGTCGCCCACGATGAGCCGCGATTCGATGAGCGAGGTTTTGGACTGCATGTCGGTGTTCGCCACTTTCACGCAATCATCCAGGTCGCGCACGGAATAGCCGATTTTCAGGCCGATGTCCCACAGCGGATACAGCACGCCGTCAATGAGCTTCGCCAGATACGGTTTGGGCTTGCCGGCGGCGACCTGTCCTTCGTGCAGAAACATGAAATCAATGTCGCTGTGCGGATTTAACTCGGCCCGGCCAAAACCGCCGATGGCGACCAGCGCGATCGGCGGAAACTCTTGTTTTGATTCGTTGAACAGGCTGGCTTTCGCCGAGCTCCAAAGATGTTTGAGCAGCGCATCCAAAATGGCCGCCCGCGCCTGGCAAATTTCCCGCCCGTCCGCCCCGGCGCGATGCAGCAGTTTGAGCCGGTGGGCTTCCACCTTGAGAAAATTTTTGTAGCGCGCGAGTTTTTCCGCCGCCGTGGCGTTCGGCGCAAATGACAATTTCGCTTCGGCGGCGGCCTCGATTTTGTTTAGCAGATCCAGCACGGGCGCACAGGATGTCCGGTGGCGGCGGCGAAGGAAATTAAAATTTGCTCCGCGCCCGGTTTTATTATTGCGCCGGCACGCAGCGAAACCTTGTCGTGCGTCGGGCGTTCAATAGACTTACCCGACGATGCCGGACCACCCCGACCCCGATGCCGCCCTCATGCTGCGCGTGAAACGCGGCGACCGGGTGGCGTTCGCCGAACTGGTAGAAAAATACCAGCAGCCGCTGTTTAATTTCATCTGCCGCACGCTGCGCGACGAGACCGAATCCGAGGATCTGGCGCAAAATGTTTTTTTGCAGGTTTACAAATCGCGGCAGCGCTACGAACGCACCGCCAAGTTTTCCACCTGGCTGTTCACGATCGCCCGGAATCTCTGCCTGAACGAAATCCGCCGCCGCTCGCGCCATCCCGCCGAATCCATCGAGGAAAGCCACGTCGAACACGACGACCAGCCGCAACGGCAGTATGAAGACAAAAAAAATTTCCTGCCGGTCGAAAATGTGCTGCACGGTGAGCTGGCCCGGAAAATCGAAGACGCGCTCGCCGAGCTGCCGGAAAACCAGCGCACCGCCATTTTGCTGTGCCGGCAGGACGAGTTGAGCTACGAGGAAATCGCCGCGATTTTGGACTGTTCCCTTTCCGCCACCAAATCGCTCATTCATCGCGGTCGCGAAACCCTGAAGGAAAAGCTGAAACCATATTTGAAGACGGGCGATTGGGCGGAGTGAGCCGCGAATCGCTGCTTGAATTAAACCGGCACCAAGCCGGAAGGCATTGCGCCGCCGCGAAAATTTCTTCTTTTATTTGGCGGGCGGGTTTTGGACTGCGGGCCGATCGCCAAGACCGCCGGCTTCAGCCTCGTCGTGAATGATTTTCCCGCGCGTGCCGAAGGATTGCACGGCGTCAATCAGCCGCGCGTCCACGGCATCGCGATGTAATGAACAGCCGGCGTGGGCGAGGACGTTGGAAAGCGCAGCGGTGGCGGCTTCGATTTTCAGACCGTCGAGCGAGCCGTTGCTGGGCGCGGCCACAAATGTCGGTGCGCTTTCGCCGCTGCCGAAGTCGGCGGGAACCAGTTCGCGACCGTTCAATTTTCCGTCCTTGTCCAAATCCACAAAATTTCCTTTGAGAAAAAAGTGGTCGGTTTTGGCGCACTCCCCGACGGCGTGCTGGTTGGAATTCGGCCCGGCGATAAAATAGTTGCCGACGACATCCTGAAAATGATCCGCGCCCGAATGGCCGCCGACGAGGCCGCAGACGCCCCAGTTGTAAACGACGTTGTTGATGTATTGAATTTTCCCTTTCGCCTTGGGATTGCGGCTCTGGTTGTTGATCCAAAGGTTGTGCGTGTAGGTGATATTCGTCACGGAATCGGAGAGCGAGCCGAAGCGCTGCGGGTCCACGCCCTCGCCGATGATGCAATTCTGAAACGTGATGTCGTGGCTGCCCTGCGTCAGGCCGAGGCAATCCCAGCGGCCCCATTCGATGCTGCAATGGTCAAAAATCATGTCGCTGCCGCCGGAAAGATTCACGGAACATTTGCCCTTGTCGCCGGCGATGCCTTCGCGGAAACGCAGGTAGCGGACGATGATGTCATTTTGTCCGCTGAAGGAAGTGGAGCGACCGTAAAGCGTGATGCCTTCGCCGGGCGCGCTGGTTCCGTCGAGCGTGAGGTGGCTGCTGATGGCGACGTTGGATTTCAGACGAATGATGCCGCCGACATCAAAGGTGACAATGCGATTGGGTTTGCTCACCGCCTCGCGGAAGGAACCGGGACCGGCATCGTCCAGCGTGGTGACGTGGAAAATTTCGCCGCCGCGCCCGCCGCTGGCGAACTGGCCGAAACCTTCCGCGCCGGAAAATGCGGGCGATGCTTTGGGCTGCGCGCTGGCGGAAGTCGCTAAAAATTTGCCGCTCAAAACGAGCGCGAGGCAGAGGATGAGTTTGAAGTTCATAAAATGGTTGGCGCCCTTCTCATCGCAGCCGTTACCAAGGGCGTGGCCTGTTCAATGGTATTCCTGCACCGTCTTCACCTCGTAGCCGGATTTTTTCAGCGCGGCGATGCCGCGCACGGCGGCCTGGGCGCTGGAAATCGTCGTCATGATCGGCGTGCCGGTATAGACGGCGGTGGTGCGGATCTTGATTTCATCGGCGCGCGGCGTGGCGCCGCTGGGCGTGTTGATGACGAGCTGTAGCTCCTTGTTTTTGAGCAGGTCAATCGCGTTGGGCCGGCCTTCGGATAATTTGTGGATGCGCTCCACTTTCAGCCCGGCCTTTTCCAAAGTCGTGGCGGTGCCGCCGGTGGCGACAAGTTCAAAACCGAGTTCGGCAAATTGCTTGGCGACCTCGACGATTTTCTTTTTGTGCGTGTCGCTGACGCTGATGAAAACTTTTCCGCTCAACGGCAGCGGCGAGCCGGCGGCCATCTGCGATTTGGCGTAGGCGATGCCGCGGTCGGCGTCCAGGCCCATGACTTCGCCGGTGGAACGCATTTCCGGCGAGAGCAAAATGTCCTGGCCGTGAAAACGGTTGAACGGAAAAACCGATTCCTTCACCGCCCAATACTTCGGCCAGATTTCCTCGGTGAAATTCAGCTCCTTCAACGTTTTGCCGGCCATGACTTTGGCGGCGAGCTTGGCGAGCGGAAAACCAATGGCCTTGCTCACGAACGGCACGGTGCGCGAGGCGCGCGGGTTCACTTCGAGGACATAAACGGTGTCGCCCTTCACGGCGTATTGGACATTCATCAGGCCGATGACTTGCAGCTCGCGCGCCATCGCGTGCGTGTATTCGCGGATGGTGGCGATGACTTTTTTGGAAAGTGTATGCGGCGGCAGCACCATCGCGGCGTCGCCGGAATGAACACCGGCAAATTCGATGTGCTCCAGCATTCCGCCGATGACAATCGTGCCGCCGTTCGGCAGACCGACATCGGTGATGCAGTCCACGTCCACTTCCGTCGCGTCTTCGAGAAATTTGTCCACCAGCACCGGGCGTTTGTGCGAGGCTTCGACGGCAAACTTCATGTAATGCGACAGCTCGCTGTCCGAATAAACAATCTGCATCGCGCGGCCGCCGAGCACGAAGCTTGGCCGCACGAGCACGGGATAGCCCAGTTTTTTCGAGGCTTCGAGCGCCTCCTCGGCGTTCGTCGCCAGGCCGTTGGGCGGCTGCGGAATATCCAGCTTGCGCAGCATCGCGGCGAAAAGTTTCCGGTCCTCGGCGATCTCAATGCTCTGCGGCGAGGTGCCGATGATGTTGACGCCATTTTTCTGAAGGCCGAGCGCGAGATTGAGCGGCGTCTGGCCGCCGAACTGCGCGATGGCGCCCCAGCATTTTTCGCGTTCGTAAATATGCAGCACGTCTTCCAGCGTGAGCGGCTCGAAAAATAATTTATCGCTGGTGTCGTAATCCGTCGAAACCGTTTCCGGATTCGAATTCACCATGATCGTTTCGAAACCATCTTCCTTGAGCGCAAACGCCGCGTGGACGCAGCAATAATCAAATTCAATTCCTTGCCCGATGCGATTCGGCCCGCCGCCGAGAATCATCACCTTTTTCTTCGGCGAATCGGGTTTCACCTCGTCGTCACCGCGATCATAAGTGGAATAATAATACGGCGTGTAAGCCTCGAACTCGGCGGCGCAGGTGTCCACGAGCCGGTAGCTGGGCACGAGGCCGATGCGTTTGCGCTCGGCGCGGATGGCGTCTTCAGTGGAGCCGGTGAGATGGGCGATTTGCCGGTCGGAAAATCCGAGCGACTTGGCCTGGGCGAGTTTTTCAGCGTTGAGCGGCATGGGCGAAATCAAAGTGGGCATATTAAGCCGAATTTTTATGGAGGTGTCCAGAAAGTATGAAGTGAACACGCTTGCCGCCGCGGCAAAAATGGCTTATGAAATCCGCGATGATTGGATGCTTGCGCATTTTCTGCTGGTTGGCCTGGCTGCTGCCGGTGGTGGCCTGGGCGCAAGTTGACCCGGTCAAGCGCGATCTCATCCAGTTCGGTTACAACCAGCCGGTGGAAGGCCGCGCGCCGCTGTCCGGTTACGCGTTTTACTACCACAACGACCCGGATTTTCTGCGCACGAACACCACGTTGCGGCTGGCGCTCGCGCCGACGTATCTGGATTCCGAACTGGGTTTTGTCGGCGGATTGGGGCCGGACACGGACTTTGGACTGGGCGTGGCCGGCGGTGGTTTTGCCGACAACTACAATGAAATTCGCGGCGGCAAATGGATTGAGGGCGAATCCTTCGACGGCCACGGCGCGGAACTTTCCGCGAATGTATATCACCTGTTCAACCCCGGCCAACTCATCCCGCTGAACCTGGTCGTGCGCGGCGCGGCCCATTATGCGGCCTACGAACGGAACGAAACAGCGGATGGTTTTCAACTGCCCCAGAACAATCCCAGCTTCAACTTCCGCACCGGGCTGCGCTGGGGCGGCATCGAGCCGACGCTGTTTCCCGCGCTCGCGATGGAACTGGCGGTGTGGTATGAAGGCCAGTTCCGCGCCGCGCCCGGAACGTATGGGTATGCGGGCGACCGCTCGGTGGAACCAAGTTCGCATCTATTTTGGGGTTCGGCGGCCCTATCTTACACGCTGCCGGAAAGCAGGCAGAATTTTTTCGTGCGCATCGTCGCCGGCACCAGCGTGGATGCCGACCGTTTGAGCGCCTACCGGCTCGGCGGCTTCCTGCCGCTCATCGCCGAATATCCGCTCTCGCTGCCGGGCTATTATTTTCAGGAGTTCACCGCGCGGAATTTTGCGCTCATCAATGCCAGCTACCTGTTGCCCATCGCACCTGACCAGCGATGGAATCTGCTATTCAACGGGGCCACGGCGGACATTGATTATCTCTCGGGCACCGAGCAGGCCGGCAACTGGGTGAGCGGCGTGGGCGCGGGAATTTTATACCGCTCGCCATCCGACAAGTTCAAAATCGTTGCCACTTACGCCTACGGCATTGACGCCATCCGGTCATCCGGGCGCGGCGCGAACAGCGTCAGCGTGTTGATCCAGGTGGATCTCGGCCGCATCCACAGTCCCAGCTTCAACACCGCGCAGCCCGGTCGTTGGAGCGGCTGGAACTGGCTGATGGGCCGCTGAAATCGCTTGCGTCCGCGCGTCAATCAGGCAGAATTAATCCCCCGGCAGTGCGCATATGGTGGAATTGGCAGACACGCTACTTTGAGGTGGTAGTGCCGCAAGGCATGCAGGTTCAAGTCCTGCTATGCGCACCAAATTTATTCTGTGGGAGCAGGCAGTAGCAACGCTTGTTATCATTGGTGATTTGCCGTTTTAGCCTTCTCATTTTGCTGGTCTTCAGCATGCCAACTGACCGTCAAAGTTTCCAGAAAACTGGCCAAACACGCTCGAACAACGGCTCCCAGTTAGAACGCGTTCCCACACTGTCGAACTTTATAAAGAAATGCGCTTAAATGTCCTGCTCGACCAGAGAGCGTTTGAGACCAAACAGAAATCGCTATCCACAAAGTATGCGCGCGCTTCGCTGGCCGTGCCGACTTTTATGAAGGCCGTGTGATTTACGGTCTCGCCCGAATTTTGGCAATCACCCCAAAGTCGGTCCAAAAGCCCTATCAACGATTGAGCAACTTGCAGCATGCAGTTAATTTTGTCCGTAAAATCTGCCGCTGAAAAAATAATAAAAAGCGGTTGACAAGAATTGGAACCAATCCTATTATACGACTATCACGGTCGTTATACGCAAATTGAATGGAATGCTTCTAAGTCGAAAGGCAATTCGTTATTTGGCTATGTTGTTTTATTTGCGTTTAAAGACGACTATAATAATCGTATAATGTATGAGTGAATCATTTGTAAAAAATGAAAACAGGGATTTGGCTGACGCCAACTGGCTGGAGATTGTCCGGCAGCAGGTGGGGTCGCTGCGCTTTGGCGTGGTGGAAATCATCGTGCATGACTCGCGGGTAACGCAAATCGAGAAAACCGAACGGCTGCGATTGGACAAGCCGATCACGGAAACGCGGCCAACCCGAAGCGAATAGACAACCAATACGCTTTGCAGGCGGCTGATCGGACTACCGAAAAGTTTCCCTGAAAATAAAAAATGTCATCCATGCGGAACTGGATTCACAAACTGGGGGCCTGGTCCTTGGCGGCGGCTTGGTTGTCGGGCGCGGGCGCGGCAGCGGCGGACGAGACTATTCTTAATGTCTCCTACGACGTCACGCGGGAATTCTACAAGGATTTCAACGTCGCGTTTGCAGCTAACTGGAAGAGCATGACCAGCAACACTATTACCATCAATCAGTCGCATGACGGTTCCAGCAAGCAGGCGCAAGCGGTGGTCAACGGTCTTGAAGCGGATGTGGTGACGATGAACCAGCCGCTGGACGTGGATGTTTTATTTTCCAGCGCGCGGCTGATTCCGCAGAACTGGGCGACGCGGCTGCCTAACCATAGCGTGCCTTACAACTCGACGATTGTGTTTGTCGTCCGCAAAGGCAATCCAAAGAACATCAACAATTGGGATGATTTGGTTCGTTCAAATATTTCAGTCGTCATCCCGAATCCGAAAACTTCCGGCAACGGACGTTACAGCTATTTGGCGGCTTGGGGATACGCGCTGAAGAAATCCGCCGGTGACGAGAAAACGGCTCGCGAGTTTGTGGGGAGACTCTTTGCGAATGTGCCCGTGCTCGACACCGGCGGACGCGGCGCGACGATTACTTTCGCCAACAACAGCATTGGCGACGTGCTGCTGACGTTTGAGAACGAGGCTGCGCAGGTGCGGAAAATTTTTGCGGGCGACGCCTTGGAGGTGGTGGTTCCGCCGGCGAGCATTCTCGCCGAAAATCCGGTTGCGTGGGTGGACCGAAACGTGGAGCGGCATCACACGGAAGCAGTCGCTCGCGCGTATCTGGAATTTCTTTACAGCGACGCCGGTCAGGAGCTGGCCGCAAAATATTATTTCCGTCCGAAGAATCAGGCTGTGCTCGCCAAATACCCCGGCCGCTTCAAACCGCTGGACTTGTTCACGGTGAATGAAATCGCGGGCGGCTGGCAGAAAGCCGAGTCGGTTCACTTTTCTGACGGCGGAATATTCGATCAAATCTATCAACTAAATAAATAAAGTTATGGCACACATCTATAATGACATCACGGAAACCATCGGCAACACCCCGCTCGTGCGGCTGAACCGCACGGCGAAAAAACACGGCGCGGTCGCCGAGGTGCTGCTCAAACTGGAATTTTTCAATCCGCTCTCCAGCGTCAAGGACCGCATTGGCGTGGCGATGATCGAGGACGCGCTGAAATCCGGCGCGATCAATCAGGATACGATTTTGATCGAACCGACGAGCGGCAACACCGGCATTGCGCTGGCATTCGTCGCGGCGGCGAAAGGGTTGAAGTTGATTTTGACGATGCCGGAGACGATGAGCACCGAGCGCCGGAAGCTGTTGAAAATTCTCGGCGCAAAACTGGTTTTAACCGAGGGCGCGAAAGGCATGAAGGGCGCGATTGCCAAGGCGGATGAATTGAGCAAACAGATCAAAAACAGCGTGGTGCTGCAACAGTTTTCCAATCCGTCAAACCCGGAGATTCATCGCAAGACGACGGCTGAGGAAATCTGGCGCGACACGGACGGCAAAGTGGATTTTATCGTCGCGGGTGTCGGCACGGGCGGCACGATCACCGGCATCGCAGAAGTCATCAAGAAATTGAAACCGAGTTTCAAAGCAATTGCCGTCGAGCCGGTGAAGTCGCCGGTGATTTCCGGCGGCGCGCCTGGACCGCACAAATTGCAGGGCATCGGTGCCGGATTTATTCCGGCGAATCTGAACACCAAAATCGTGGATGAAGTGATTCAGGTGAGCGAAGACGATTCCGGCCCGATTTCCAAAGAGGTCAACCAGCTTGACGGAATTCCCATCGGCGTTTCGAGTGGCGCAGCGGTCTGGACGGCGTTGCAGGTGGCGAAGCGCCCGGAAAACGCGGGCAAAACCATCGTGGCCGTGGTGCCGTCCTCGAGCGAGAGGTATCTCTCGACGTGGCTGTTTGCGGACATCGGCGTGGAGTCAGATGACATCAGCAGTTTGCTTGCTGCCGCGTGAATGATTAGCCGACCCAAAAATGGGAGGCGCAAGTTTGAACCATTGAACAAATACCAAACCAAGCGAGCTGACCGGACGACCGGAGGTTCATAAAACCAAAAAAAACAAAAAAATTATGAAAATATCCAGTCTGAAAAAAAACATCGCGTTGGGCGCGGCCGCAGCCGCGCTGGCGTTCACGGCAAACCTGCACGCGGCGGTTTCCATCTTCATTGAAGGTGGCAGTGCGAGCCAGAACCTGCTTTATGACCGGGCGACGAATCTTTTCGCCGGCGGCACGCTGACGGTCAGCGGGGCGGCGTCTTCGGCCGTGCGCCGGTTTCAAGGCACAAGCTTGAATACGAATCTGAACGGGTATGGCACCATCACGCTGGATATCAACGTGGCCAACGGTGCCGTCGCCGGGTTGCAGGCTTTGAACAGCCAGACCACCGGGCCGGGGGACACGAATATTTTGGGCCAGCCGCTGGTGCCCAGTTTTGTGGACTCGGCCACCTCGCCGGAAGCGGTGGGCATTGATTCGGTGGCGGCGAGCTTCAGCGCTTATCCGACCTTTGTCGTGCCGTTGGTCTTCATCAAGAATGCGAATTCGGCCGATACCGCCGCCATCACCAACCTGACGCAGCGGCAGGCGGTGTCATTGGAGACTTCCACAAATCAGGCACGATATTTTGGCGGCAATAGCACGAACCAAATCTTCTTCATCGGCCGCAACAGCCAGGCGGCGGTGCGCACGGAAATTGATCTGAACATTTACAACACCTTGAACATTCAGACCTATTACACGAACGCTTTGGGACAGGCGACGCGTGACTTGAGCGGCGATCCCGGATTGGCCGCTGGCGGTGCCGTGGCCAACACCGTGCTAGTTTTGACCAACGGCATCGGCACGATGGCGGTGCAAAACCTCAAGTCGGGTTTGGTGTCCATTCCCTACGAAGGCGTGCCTTATTCGACCACGAATGTGATCAACGGCAGCTATCCGCTGTGGGGTTATGAAAATTATTACTACATTCCGTATGGCTCGGGCGTGAGCGGCGCACTGTCGCAAAGCCAGCAGGCGGTGCTGGACACGTTCTACCAGTCCGTCACCAACGCGGCTTTTCAGGCGCAGGTTGGCGGCGTGTTCACCAACAATTTCATTCCGAACACGGCCTTGCGCGTCTATCGGGATTTTGACGGCGGCCAAATCAAGCCGCTGCCTAACTACTAATCATCGGGTAGCTCGTAAAAAGGATACCATTGTATGAAAAGTTTTATTTTAACAACCTTGGCAGTTTTGACGCTGCTGGCCACGCCGCAGGCGCGGGCGTGGACTTATAGCGACGGTGATGTGTTGCTGGTCTTTCGCAAAGGCACGCAAAACATTGAGTTCGATCTGGGAAGTGTCTCCAACTTTCTAGGCAAGACGAATGGCTACACGACCGTGGTTACCGGCTGGGATTCCAGTCTGGTGACCACCACATTTGGCGGCAGCCTGACCGGTGCAAAAGTGGTCTTGCTGGCCAGCACCGGTTCCAGCAACTGGTTGAGCAGCGCGGAGCCGAACACCACCGCTTACAATGTCAGCGGACAGGCGGCGGACGATCTACATGGCGTCATCAGCGCCGTTGGCACCAAGCCATTGTATCCGATCGCCATTCCCGTGGCGGAACCCAATGCTTATGTCATAGACACCGGCGGCCAGTATGCCTCGTCGTCTTATGACTCAGTGGTTTCCGGCGGTGGTGCCAACACGAAGGCGTTGCCTAAACTGGGCGGCTATGCCCCCTTCACGGTCGAGCAATCCGTGCCGGGCTACCTGGATTTCTGGGCGGTCGAAGGCACCACAGTTTATCCCAATTCACCGCCGGATCAGTTGATCGGCACGTTTACGATCACCGCCGCTGGCGTGCTGACCTTTGTGGCTGGGCCACGGCCGGCGACCATTACCGCCGTCAGCCATGCCGGCAACGTCAGCGCGGTGTCGTTCACCACGACGGTGGGCAACACCTATTCCGTGGCCTACACCAACCAGTTGGTGCGTGGCTCGGCCTCTTGGCCGGTGGATGCCAGCACCACGCTGGTGGGCAACGGTAGAATCAACACCGTCAACCACACCAACTCGAGCAGCGCGGAGTTCTACCGCATCGCCACGCAATAAATTTTGCGCCCGGCTTGAAATTACAGATCACGCGGCAGGTCCGGCCTGAAACCGGGCCTGCCGCTGGCAAATAAAAATTCGTCGAGCGGACCACCACAGCGAATGAGAGTCTGGCAGCACATATTCATCATGGTCACGGTTGCGAACCTTGCCGGCGGCCAACCGGCGGCAACCAATGCGCCGTCCGCCGCGCCGGCGAAGGGATTAAACGTCACCGGTTATCACATCGAAGGCAACACGGTTTTGCCGCCGGAAAATTTTGGCGTGCTGTCCAATTATACCGGCACCAATCTGGATTTTCCGCGCCTGCGCGAAGGCTTGGTCAAACTCCAGATGCGCTATCACGATCTGGGTTATCCCACCATCAGCGTCACGCTGCCGCCGCAAAAATTAACCAACGGCGTGGTGCAAGTGAAAGTCGTCGAAGGCCGGTTGAGTAAAATCAACATCACCGGCAACACTCATTTCAGCGAGGCCAACATCCGCCGCGCGCTGCCCAGTCTCACGACCAACGTTTTGCTCAACACCAAATGGTTTCAGCCGGAATTGGATCAGGCCAACGCGAACCGCGACCGCCAGATTTATCCCGTCATTGGTCCCGGCCCCGATCCGGGCACCACGGAACTGACATTGAAAGTGAAGGACCGCTTGCCGCTGCATGGACGCGTTGAAGTCAACGACAAGTCGTCGCCGGGCACGCCGCTGCTGCGGCTGGACACTGCGGCGCAATACAACAATCTCTGGCAGCGCGAACACCAAATTGGTGTGGATTACAATTTTTCGCCGCAGGAATTCAAGCCCGCCGGCAGCGTGCCGGCATTTTACGAACTTCCGCTGGTGACGAGTTACAGCGGATTCTACCGCCTGCCGCTTGGCACTGACCACGGACTGCGCGAGGACTATGACCAGAAGCCGGCGACGTTTGGCTACGACGAGGTCAGCCATAAGTTCAATTTGCCGCCGCCGTCGGGCCATCCCGACCTCATTTTATACGCCTCGCGTTCCGCCTCTGGCACGCCGGTGCGCTACGGTCCGTTGTCGGTTATTTTCACGAGCACCAATGCAAATGTTGGCTCGCAATCCAGCCAGCAGTCGTTCACGTTCAACGACAACCTCGGCGCGAAAATCACCGTGCCGCTTCGCGAATTTGCCGGCATCCGTTCCGCGCTGTCGTTCGGCGCGGATTTCAAATCCTATTCAGCCCCGACCTTCTCGACGAACCTGACCTATTTCTCGCTGTATGCGCTCGACAATTTTGGCAATCCCGTGCTGGAGACAAATGAAACCCTCCGGCTGCCGTCCAACAGCCGGGTGGATCTGCAATATATTCCGCTTTCCTTCGGTTGGTCGGCGGTGCGACCGGACCAATACGGCAGCTTCGCTTTCAGCTTCAACCAAAGCATTTTTCTCGAAACGCTGGCTTCCGCGCGGACCAATTTTCAGGTCGTCGCGGGCGCGCCCGGTGCCGGCGGCGATTACACCACGATCAACGCCGGTTTGATGCGCGACCAAAAATTACTTGGCGAATGGTCGGCGCTGCTCAACGTCAACGGCCAGTGGGCCAGCGCGCCGCTCATCAGCAACGAACAGCTCGCGCTCGGCGGCACCGGCGGCGTGCGCGGCTATCAGCAGGGCGAAATTTACGGCGACACCGGCTGGCGTGCTGCTTTCGATTTGCGCGCACCGTCCATCGTGGCTGGCCACTTTCCAACTGAAACCGGCGATGTTCCCGCCGAGCTGCGCTGCTCGTGGTTCATGGATGTTGGCCAGACTTTTTTGATTGAACGGCCCACGACGGCCAATCTGGGCTTCACGCAATGGGGCACGGGCGTCAGTTTTTTTCTTACTGCCGGCGAACATTTTGACGCGCGTCTGACGTTGGCGTGGGCGTTGACCGGCACGCCGACCACCGCCGCCGGCAACGCACAGGCTTACTTTTCCGTCGGCGCACAATTTTGAAGCGGCCATGAATACCAAACGCAGATCCCAAAAATTATCCGGCGGCCGGAAATGGTTCTGCCTTTTTATTGCTGCGCTGGCGACTTTGCGGCAAACGCGGTTGCTGGCCAATCCCACCGGCATGACCGTCGGAGCCGGCAGCGCCACCGCGCAACAGCTCGGTTCGCAGCTCAACATCACCGTCGGCCAGACGGCGATTTTGAACTGGCAGAGTTTTAATATCGCCGCCGGCGAAACGACTTCATTTTTGCAGCCGTCGGCGAATTCTTTGGTGTTCAATTTGATCGGCAGCGCGAACCCGTCGCAAATTTTTGGCAATCTTAATGCCAATGGCACAGTGATTCTGGCGAACGCCAATGGCTTTTATTTCGGGCCGAATTCGATGATCAAAGTCGGCGGCAGCTTCATCGCCACCACCGCGCCGCTCGCGCCGGATTTTGGCTCCGGTGGAATATGGCTGTTCACGGGCATGCCGCCGCTCGCGAGCATCGTCAATTATGGACAAATCAAAGTTGGCGCGGGCAAATCGCTTTATCTCATTGCGGAGAAAATTGAAAACCATGGCAGTCTCAACGCGCCAGGCGGCGACGTGGAACTGGCGGCCGGCGCGGACGTGCTCGTCAGCGACAGCGCCGATGGTCGCGGCTTGAGTGCGGTGGTGACGCTGCCGCAAGGCTCGGTGGATAATTTTGGCCGCGTCACCGCCGACGGCGGCAGCATCGTGATGCAGGCGAAAGTCGTGAATCAGGACGGCATTCTGCAAGCCGATTCCATTGCGGAAAAAAACGGCGTGATCGAACTCGTGGCTTCCGATTCGCTCAATCTCGGCGCGGATTCAAAAATTTATGCGCGCGGCGATGCGTCGAGTTCCGGCAGTGCCGGCGGCAGCGTGACCTTGAAATCGGAAAATAATTTCAGCGACGCAGCCGGCGGCGAAATTGCCACGACTGGCGGCGCGCACGGCGGCAATGGTGGCAATGTTGAAATCAGCGCGCCGAATATTCAATCGTTGAACTCGGCGATGGACGCAAGCGCGCGAAGCGGTTTTGTCGGCGGCGAATTTTTGCTCGACCCGGCGACGATCATTCTCGGCACGACCGCCGCGAACGGCACTTTGGATGGCTCCGGCACGGCGGCTTTCAACAGCGCGCCCGGCGTGTTGAACTTGAATGTCAACGCGAACGGATCGTTCAAGAATTTTTCGCAGATTGTTTTGCAGGCCACCGGCAACATTTATGTCGGCAACGGTTCGGTCAACTCCGGTGGGGTGTTTAGTTTTGCCTCCAATCCCGGTGTCACTTGGAACTTGAGCGCGAGCACGGGCCAGACGAGTGGTCAACTGAAGCTGGAAGCCGGCGGCGACATCGTCTTCGGCAACAAATCCGTGATTTTCGATGCCAACGACTGGAGCGTGTCGCTTTACGCCGGTTACATTTTTAACGGTGTCAACAGCGGCACAGTGCAATCCGGCGCGGGCAACATTTATTTAAACGGCGGCAGCGGCCAGACCAAAAACGGCACGATTGAATTGTCCGCGGGCAACATCAATTTGTTTGCCGGGCAAAGCATTCTTGTCGCGCCGATGAGCAGCACGGTGGTTTCCGGCTCGATCTTCACGACGGGTGGCGGAAATATTTTTGCGGACGCGCTGGCGGGCGACATCATCGCCGGCACTGCCAACGGCGGCACCAGCGGAAACAGCCAGACCACGGATTACAATTTTTCCAACACCGGTTTCACGCCCAATT
>CAJAQO010000005.1 GCA_903944085.1 uncultured Verrucomicrobia subdivision 3 bacterium | reverse complement strand
GTCACCAATGTGCTGGCCACCAATGCGGTGGCACCCACGGTTATTTTTCAGCCCGTGGGAACGACCAATTTCGTTGGCGCGAGCGTGAACTTGACCGCCCTGGCCGCCGGTCAAGGCCAGGGAAGTTTGACTTACCAATGGTTTAAAGGCACGGCCCCCTACACCAATCCCAATGGCAATACCAATGTGCTGAACATCGCCAGCGCAGCAACGACCGACAGCGGTAGTTTCACGCTGGTCGTCACCACGCCTTACGGCTTGTCTGCCACCAGCTCCGTGGCCAAAGTGTTGATCAGCTCCGCGCCGGTGCCGCCGCAGTTTGTGGTGCAGCCGGCCAGCACGAATGTCTTTACCGGCCAATCCATCCTGCTCTCGACCACCGTGATCAGTCCCGGCAATGTCAGCTATACTTGGTATTCCAACAATGTGGTTGTTTCTTCCTCGCAAAGTCCCGCCGCCGGGCAGGTTGATTCCGGCGATACTTCCACTTTGGAACTCGATAGCCTGCAGCTCAACAATTCTGCGACCTATAAAGTTGCCATCACCAACGACATCGTGGTCAATGGCGTCGTCAGCACCAATGCCGTGTTGACCGTTCACAATCCTTCGACCGTTTCAATTGCCTATCTGCGCTCGCTGGTGGATACGAATAATGGTTACGGTGCCTCGCCTTCGATTCCGTATCAAGTCACCGGCACAGTCACGACCTTTACCAACATTACCACTGGTAACACCGCTTCCTATTACTTGCAGGATGGCACGGCAGGCATCAATATTTTCATTACCGGCGGTTCGTCTTTCCGCCCCGCGCAGGGCGATGTCGTCACTTTTGTCGGCGTGCTTTCCAGCTTCACCAGCGGCTTGGAGCTTTATGCTGACAGTGCCGATAACTTGTATCCTTACACTTCTTATACCGACACCGGCGTGACCAATGCTTTGCCGGCACCGATTGCCATTTCCTTCGATGTCACCAATAATGCCAACATTCCCAATGTGAATTTCACCATCGCCGGTTCGCTGGTGAAGTTGAGCGACGTGTATTTCGGAACCAATTCCGGCATGGTGCTGTCGAACACGGTCAACAACACCGTCTCGGTCACCAACTCCAGCGGAAAACATTTCAACCTGTTCTTTTCCTTCTTGGATCAGGATACGGCTGGCCAGACCCTGCCCGCCTATGCCTATAACGTCACGGGCGTGATGTATGGCATCAACACCAACTTCAGCGTGGCGGTCACCCGGTTCGCCGATATCAACAGCACCGTCCCGCCGCCGGTGCCGATTCCGTTGAGCCTCAGCCATGCGGCCGGCGTCCTGACCTTCAACTGGACGGATGCCTCGTTTAACTTGCAGGCCGCGACCAATGTGGCCGGACCTTACACGACCATCACCGGTGCCGCTCCTGGTTTCACCACGAACACCACCTCGGGCAAGGCGATGTTCTTCCGGCTGAGTCATCCGTAAACGGTTGACTTAATAATTCACCGGGCGGCCAGCAATGGCCGCCCTTTTTATTTTTCGCGCCACGGCTGGCCCGCTTGGAATTCTTTCAGCATCGCCGAATAATCGGGCAAGAGCGGATTGGTTTGCTTTGCCGCCAAGCCTTTCGCCGCCTGTAACGTGTTGGTGGCTTCTGCAAACTGTCCGGCCTCGGCATAAGCGGCAGCGAGGGTTTTCAATTTCATCGGGTCAAGCTGGCCGGTCAATTCACAGGCATGTCCGGCCATTTTGACGGCTTCCGCGCCGTTGCGAAATTCTGGATGCGGATCCGTGCTTAAAATCCAGGCGAGGCCATCGAGGGCGGCGGGAAAATCCGGCTGGATCAGCAATGCGCTGGCGTATTCGCTCATGGCCTCGCGCGTCTTTTTCAAATGCGCCAGCGCCACGGCAAATTCGCAGTGCGCGTTGGCGTCCTGGGAATAATTGCCAATGGTTTTCCCGAACAGTCCGGCGGCTTCGCTCCATTGCG
>CAJAQO010000004.1 GCA_903944085.1 uncultured Verrucomicrobia subdivision 3 bacterium | reverse complement strand
TTCGCGCGGCACAAGTTCCACGTTGATGCCTGCGCCTTTGCGGAGAATCCTCCGGTTCTCGGACGACAATTCAAATCGCGCGAGATTCACGCGGATTTGCCGGCACAGATAAAAACGGTCGAGCTGATGCGACGACGGCAGGAAGCCCGCGTTGAAAATATCCGATGGTTTTTCGCCCGCCTCCGGAAACGCCCAGACGGCATAAGGAAACTGGTAGCTGGCGTAGTCGGACTTTTGTTCGGAGAAGAGAATTTTCATGATCCGCCGGCCGGTCTATTTTTCCAACGGCCCGAGCGGCGCGCGTTTTTGCGCCCGCAATTTTTCCCGCGCCATCAAGGCCGCGTTTCTTTCCGCCTCGCCGATTTCCGGCTGGCTGGCCTTTTGCGTGAGCGCGCCAATCTGCCGGTCAAGAAACTGGTTGCGTAGTTTCAGCGTCATGTCGGCGAGCTGCGTTTCGGGGTTGGGAATTTTCCGGTCGGCGGCGGCGGCCTCGGTGATGAGGCTGCGCTGTTCCGCCGATTCGCAACTGTCAAGAAACTCGGCGAGGCTGTGCCAGGTCTCGTGCTCCTGCGCGGCGAGCCGCAAATCCACAAGCTGTCGAACATGCGGATGCAGAATCCAGTTCGCATCCAGATTCATCGCGGCGGTGGCCACCAGTTCATCGTGCAGGAACAGCAATTTGAGCAGATGCAATTCGATAGGCGAAGGCGGGGCGATTTCCGCCACCGGCTCGGCGGATTCAAAAGATTCCTCTTCGTCTTCGCGCTTTGTGGCGCTGGGCGCGGGAATTTTTCTGAACTCGGCGCGCACCGCTTCCGTGGCCACGCCCAGCCGCAGCGCGGTTTTTTGCGCGTAGGTGTCAATCAAAACGCCGTTCCCAGTCTTGTGGACCGCCTCGGCCATCGCGCGCAAAATCGCCAGGCGGCCTTTGTCGCTGGTGATTTCATTCGTGGCGCAAAGTCGGTTCAAAAAGTAATCAAAAAATCCCTCGGCATTTTTGATGACTTCATTAAACGCCGCGCCGCCATTGGCTTTGATGAAGCTGTCCGGATCGTGCGGTGCGGGCACCACGGCCACGCGCACCGCGAAGCCGGCGGCGAGCAGATGATCGAGCGCGCGCACGGTCGCCGTTTGGCCGGCGTTGTCGGAATCAAAGCACAGCACCACTTCGTCGGCGTAGCGTTTGAGCATCCGCGCGTGCTGCTCGGTGAACGCCGTGCCTTGCGGCGCGACGATATTCTGCACGCTGTTCATGAAGCACGCGATCAAATCAAGCTGACCTTCGCAGATGATGGCAAAACCGGCGTCGAGAATCGCGCGCTTGGATTTGTCGAGGCCGAAGAAAATTTTGCTCTTGGTGAAAATCGGCGTCTCCGGCGAGTTGACATATTTCGCCGTTTTTTCGTCGCCGGTCAAAACGCGGCCGCTGAAGCCGATCACGCGGCCTTGCTCGTTGCAAATAGGAAACATCAGCCGCCCGCGAAAACGGTCGTAGTAGCGAACTGCGGATTGCGGATTGCGGATTGCGGATTTTGAACTTTCGTCGTCGCTGCTGGCGGTGGGCGGCACGTCCAGTTCTTTGCCGATAATCAGCCCGGCCTTTTCGACGGTGGCGAGATCAAATTTTTTGCTGCGCGCCCAATTCACCGTGTCGTCCCAGCTTTCCGGCGCGGCCCCGATGCGAAATAATTTTATCGCGTCCGCCGACACGCCGCGCTGGGCGAGATAATCGCGCGCGAGCTGGCCGGCGGCTTCGTTGGCGAGACAATTCTGCCAGCGCGTCGCAAGCTGGTCGTGGATGTCGAGCAACTGTTCTTTGATGTGCCGCGACTCCTGCGCGCCGGGTGTGTTTTCAAATTCCAGCGGAATTTTCGCGCGCTCGGCCAGCCGGCGCACGGCGTCCATGAAACCGATGTTTTCATATTTCTCGACGAACGTGAACACGTCGCCGCCCACGTGGCAGCCAAAGCAGTGAAAGATTTGCTTCTGCGGATTGACGTTGAAGCTGGGTGATTTTTCTTTGTGGAACGGACAGAGCGCCGTGAAATTGGCGCCGGCGCGTTTCAGCGGCAGATAGGAGCCGATGACGTCCACGATGTCGCTGGCCGCGCGAATCTGTTCGCGCGTGGCGGGAGAAAGGAAGCCGGCCATGCTGCGATGCGTTCAGTGTCTCCTGACCGGAGCCGTCGGTGTCGTGTTGATGAGCAGCATGGACAGGTTCTCTTTGATGAACGGCCCGATGAGCGACTGCTTGAACACGTTGTCCTGAATGTCGTTCACGCTGGGCAGAAAATCGCCGCTGTAGCCCGCCAGCCCGCCGCCATAAACCCGGTTGTTGTAGGCTTTCTGGGCCGCGATGTCCGCCAGCGTATAGACCGGCGCATTCAGTAATGCCAGCACCACCAAAACCATGCAGATGTAACGGATCAGCCCGGCGACCACGCCCCAATAGTATTCATTTCCGCCAAAAAAACTGCTGCCTTCCAGCTTGGGGTTCAGCTTTCGTTTCAGCCCGGTGAACACGATGCTGATGGCCAGCAGAATGAGCACATAGCCGGAGATCAGCGCCGCCGTGCGTTCCTTGAAATTATTTCCGAAGCAATATTTGATCAGCCCTTGCTGCGTGAGCCAGTCGGCCACGAACACGTGGCCGAAGCCCGCGCCGAGCAGCACCGCCAGCCATTGTGTGGACGACAGCAGTTCCTTGGTCATGCCCCGCTTGCGGCCGCGCCAAAAGCCGAGCGCGAGCGCGAGGATCAGCGCCACGTCAAACCAGTTGAACGCGAAATGCTGCCACCACGGAGTTGTTTTTTGAATGACGGCTGCAACCATGCTGCAAAAATAAATTGTCGCCGCCCGAACACCAGCGAAATCCGTGCCAGCTCCAGTGGCGGTGAACAGAAGTGTGGCGACTGTTTTTTGGCGACCGGTCGCAGCGCCCGGTTAAGGCGCTCGCCTAAGGTGAGAATGACGGGGCGCTGCCGGCCCAATCGTAAAGCAGAGCCAACGAAAACCAACCGAGATAATAGCCGGTTTTTTCAATGGCCGTCATATCTTCGGTGGGCGCTGGCGGCTTTTTTTCGAAACTGATCGGGGCATTCGTGGCTGCGGATGAATTTTGGCTGGGCGTGGCGCAGCCAGAGAAAAGGCACACGCTGGCAGCCGCCCAAAATGCCATCAATGATACTCGCATATTTTTCATGACGCGCGAAGGCTTGGCGAATAATGGACGGCGGGCCTGCCAGCCGTCCGATTTCTTGGACACACCGTAGGCGGCGGATTGTCCAGTGTCCAGCGCGGTTTGGTGCGCCGGGATTGTGGCGCAAATCCGCCATTCGGAAAAAAGCTCCCGTTACGCGGCATCCAGCGCGCGGCGCACGATCTCTGCCAGCGCCTGCGGGTTGAACGGCTTGGGCAAAAAATTCACGCCGGTTTGCAGCGGAAAATTCTGGCCGGCAATTTCCGCGCTGTATCCGCTGGTATAAATGACTTTGAGGTGCGGGTCCAGCGCGAGCAGTTGCTCCGCCAGCGCGCGTCCGCTCATGCCATCAGGCATCACCAAGTCGGTCACCAGCAGCGCAATCTCATCGCGGTGTTCGGCCCAGATTTCGAGGGCTTTCGGGCCGGAGCCAGCTTCCAGCACTCGGTAGCCGAATTGCGTCAGCAGTTTTTTTGCGAGTGAGCGCAGCGCTGGTTCGTCCTCGACCAGCAGAATCATTTCCGCGCCGCCCTGGATGCTGCCGCCGGGCGGCCGCCGGGCGGAGGAAATTTCGGTGCCCGCGAGGCGGGGCAGGTAAATGCGGAAGTTGGTGCCCCGGCCGATTTCGCTGGCAACCGTCACCCAGCCTTGGTGTTGCTGGACGATGCCGTAAACGGTGGCCAATCCCAAGCCGGTGCCTTTGCCCACGTCTTTCGTGGTGAAGAAGGGTTCAAAAATACGGGGCAATACTGCGGCGGGAATGCCGCAGCCGGTGTCGCTCACGCTGAAGCAGACGAACGCGCCGGGGCGTGCGCCCGGCACGGCGGCGGCGGCGGGTTCGTCCAATGCCACGGTGCTGGTTTCAATGACCACGCGGCCGCCGCCGGGCATGGCGTCGCGCGCGTTGACCACCAGGTTCAAAAAGATTTGCTCCATCATGCCCGCGTCGGCGCGGACGAAGAGCGGCAGCGGGGCGTAATTCAGCGTGATCAGGATGTCTTCGCCCACGATGCGCTTGATCATGCGCGTCATGTTGGCCACCACGGCGTTCAGATCCAAGTCGGCGGGCTGCATGGCTTGGCGGCGGCTGAAGGCGAGCAATTGCCGGGTGAGGGCGGCGGCGCGTTCGGCCCCGTCGCGAATGTCGGCGAGCGATTCGCGCTCCAGCGGCAGCAGCGTGGTGCTTTCCTGGAGCAGGCCCACGTTGCCTTGAATCACGGTGAGGATGTTGTTGAAGTCGTGGGCCACGCCGCCGGAAAGCCGCCCCACCGCCTCCATTTTTTGCGCCTGCCGGAATTGCTCCTCCAGTTGCAAATTATCCGTGAGGTCGCGGGAGTTCAGAATAATTTCCTTTTCCCCGGCGTCATTCAGAATGCAGGTGCCCACGGCTTCCACCGTGCGCCATGAACCGTTCTTGTGGCGCAGGCGGGCGGTCAACGTGGTGGGAGTGTTGAGGTGGGCCGCGCATTGTTTCAGCGCGACTTGCGCTTTGGGCAAATCATCCGGGTGGGCGAGATCAAGCAAGCCGCGCCCCAGCATCGCTTCGGCCGGATAACCCAGAATGCGCTCGCCAGAGGAACTTTGGTAGGAAACCACGGCTTGTTCGTTCACCACCGTGATGCTGTCGGACGCATGTTCGATGAGCGAGCGGAAATATTTCTCACGCCGCTGCAATTCCGCTTCCGCGTGTTTGCGGCCGGTGATATCGCGCGCGATGGTGGACAGAAACGTGTCGCCCTCCGCCGAATCCCGATGGACGATGATGACTTGGGAAACCGGAATCTCATGGCCGTCACGATGGCGCAGGGCGGTCTCACCTTCCCAGGTGCCGTGCAACCGGGCGGCAGGAATGCCTTCCTTGGCGACCAGTTCGGCGGCCCAAGGCGGCTGCAACTCCGCCAGCTTGAGCGTATGGCAGTCGGCGTCGGAACTGAGGCCGATCAATTTGCGTCCGGCCAGGTTGATATGCAGCACGCCGCCCTGATGATCCGCGAACACCACGAAGTCGCTGGTCGTTTCCATGACCGTGGCCAGCCGCGCGCGTTCATGTTCCAGCCGGCGCTGCTGTTGCAACTGTTCCAGCCGGCGTTGAAACTGATTGCGCGTCACCCGCCAGACGGCGAAGGCGCCGCCGCCCGCCACCGCCAGCAGGGTGAAGAGCCGGAACCAAAGCGTTTGCCAGAGGAACGGCTGGAGGGTGAAGGCCAGCGCCGTGCCCGCCTCATTCCAAACGCCGTCATTGTTGGCGGCTTTGATTTGCAGCACGTAACTGCCGGGCGGCAGTTCGCGAAAATGCAGTTCGCGATGGTTGCCCAGGCTGATCCAATTCGGCGCAACTCCCGCAAGCCGGTAGGCGAAACTGACCTTTTCCGGCGCGGTGTAACTCAAGGCGGCAAGATCAAATTCCAACTCGCGGCTGCCGGCGGGGATCACCAGCGAGCCGGCGACCGGCGGCAGACAAACATGGTTGGAGTCGGCGCGGTCGGTGAAACGAACATGCTCCACGAGCACCGGCGGCGGATTGGTGTTGAGGCGCAGCCGGGCCGGGTCCACGCTCACGACTCCGCGCTCGGTGGCGAACCACAGTTGGCCGGCGGCATCCCGCAGCGCGCAGGGCTGATAGCCTTCGGTGCAATATTCGGAACCAAGGCCGTCAAAAGTATTGAACACATTGAAGGCCGCGCGTTCGGTCGTGTGTTGCGCCACGCGGTGCAATTCATCCTGCGCGACCCGGAGAATGCCATGCGTGGTGCCCAGCCAGAACGAGCCGCGACCATCATCAAGGATCGCGCCGACGGTGTCGGAAGGCAGACCTTGCGCGGAACCGATAAGGGTTGTTTTGCCATCGTGGAAACCGACCAGGCCATGCTCGTAAAGACCAACCCAGAGATAACCTTGGTGATCCATCGTGAGCGAGCATACCCGTTTCCCCGGCAGTCCGGGCAACTCGGTAATGTTGGTAAAATTGTTGACGTTTAAGCGGAACACGCCGTGGGCATAGGTGCCGATCCAAATAGTGTCGGACTTGGCATCTTCCGCGAGGCCGGTGATGGCGAAGTTAGCGATGGGCGAATTGGTGAAACAGGCGAGCAACGTGTGGCCCGCGATCACACCGAGGCCGATGGAAGTGCCCACCCAGATACGACCGCGAACATCTTCCAGCAGACACACAACGGTATTTCCTAACGCCGGTGGCAGCGGGAACGGACTTTTGACGCCCTCGCCATTTTCTTGAACGAAGAGTCCGTCGCCATAAGTGCCGGTCCAAAGCCGGCCCGTCCGATCCGGCAGCAGGCTCCAGACATATTGGCTGCGCGCATCCGATGCGGCTTCGACCTGGCCTTGCTGGATTCGTGCGATGCCGCCGCCGTGCGTGCCGACGAGGATTTGATCGGGCGCAATTTCCGCCACCGTGCGCACGATGTTGTCCGGCAAGCCGTCATCCATGCCGAGAGTGACAAATTGTTTCGGTTTCAAGCGGTTCAGGCCGCAAAGGCTGCCGCCGGCCCAGATGTTATCTTCCGCGTCTTGCATGACGCAGCGGACGGCGATATGCGCCAGTCCCGTGGCCGTGGTGATCGAGTAGGCGCGTCCGCCGGGCCGGAAATGCGCCAAGCCGCTGGAAACGGAGGCGATCCAAATGGTTCCCGACCGGTCTTCCATCAACTCGCGCGGTTGGTCAAAATCTGGCGCGGGGAAATGGTCAATGCTGCCGTTGGCCTGATAATGTCGGAGTTCGCCCGGCAAATAAACCCAGAGGCCGCCCGCTTGGGCCGGCGCGGCGAGCAGCGACTTGGCGATGGAGTTGGTTGGTTCCACCCGCATCCAGCCGCTGCTGTTCAGCCGGCCAATGAAGCCGCGGTTCGCCAGCCAGACATGTCCGTCTTTGGCGTCGGTGACGCAAAACACGCCGCTTGGTTTCAGCCCGGCGGGCGGCTGAAAAAGTTCCACTTGATCGTCCTTGACGGTGTAGAGCTGGCCGAGCGAGCCGCCAAGCAGGACGCGGCCGTTGAGATCTTCGGCCACGGAACGGAAGGAATAATTCGTGCCCTGAATGCGCCGCCAGTCGCCCCGGTCATAAAGCGCGAGTCCGGATTCCGAGCCGGCCCACAAGCGACCAGAATGATCAGTATGAAGAAAAGCGACGATGCCCATCAACCGGTTCAAATCGCAAAACTGGTCGGCCTTGGTGAAATTGACGCCGTTGAATCGCAGCAATCCGCCGGACGAACCCACCCACAGATAGCCGTCCGGGGTTTGCGCGATGGCCAGCACGGAGCTTTCCGGAATGCCTTCATGATCCTGCCAGGTTTCAATCAAAAAGTCGGAATTCTTTCCCCAACCTTGACCCGTGCCGGCCAGAATAAGCAGTGCGACACCGATCACCGCGAGTCGTCGGAGGCGAAACCGCAGCCGGCAACTGCGAGATTTACCAGCGCCGCCGGCTGTCTGCTTTTTGCTCATGAGTCGTGAATTGAAACACTGATGAAAATGGTCGTTAGTTTAGACGTAAAAAACTTGCGCCGTCGAGATTATTAACGCGGTCAAAGATTGCGCCGGGATTCTCAATCACGTTCCTAACCTTCAATTTGTCAATCATTTCTCTTTGCGCGCGAGACCAATTTCGGGTTTCATCGCGCCATGCACACAACATTTTTCGCCTGCGGGCTTTCGTGTCTGATGATGTTTGGCTCCAGTGTCTTTGCGGCCGTTCCGAAGATTTCCGAACCGATTCCCCTTTGGCCAAACGCGGTGCCGGACGAAAAAGGGCAACTCGGCGCGGAGCATGACGTTTCCAAACCCAACGAAGGTTTGGTGGCCGGCAAACCGGTGATCCGCTTGACCAATGTCAGCACGCCGACCATCACCGTGTATCGTCCACCGAAAGCAAAAGCCAACGGCACGGCGGTGCTGGTTTGTCCGGGCGGCGGCTATGGAATTTTGGCGTGGGATCTCGAAGGCACGGAAATCTGCGCGTGGCTAAATTCCATCGGCGTCACCGGTGTGCTGCTGAAATACCGCGTGCCAACTCGTCCGGATGATCACCAGCATCTTCTGCCGCTGCAAGACGCACAACGCGCGCTGGGTCTGGTCCGGTTCCATGCGCAGGATTGGAAGCTTGATCCGCAGCGCATCGGCGTCCTCGGTTTTTCCGCCGGCGGACATCTCACGGCGCGCTTGAGCAACCAGTTTGAACCGCGCGTTTATGCGCCGGTGGATGCCGCCGACGCGGTCAGTTGCCGCCCGGATTTTTCCCTGCCGATTTATCCCGCCTACCTGGTGCTCAAGGATCAGAACAATACGCTCGCGCCGGAACTGAAAGTGACGACCAACACGCCCCCGACGTTTTTGGTGCAAGCTGAAGACGACGGAGTTCATGTCGAGAACAGCCTGTATTATTATCTCGCTTTGAAAAACGCCAAGGTGCCGGTTGAAATGCACCTGTATCCAAATGGCGGCCATGGCTACGGTCTTCGCCCGACGGAAAAGATGGTCACCAGTTGGCCCAAACGCGCGGAGGAATGGCTGCGAGCGCAAGGTTGGCTGGCGCGCAAGAAATCCTGAGTTTTTTAATGGCGGTGCCGGTTCATCGGAACGGCGCGGTGAGATCGAAATTAAAAATGAGTTGCAGGCCGGTGAGCAGCAAGATTGCGTAAATCACCCGCACGAAAACCGCTTCGGAAAAACGGCGGTTGAGCCACACGCCCAGCCAGACGCCGAACGGCACCAGCGGAAAAAACTTTGCGCTCGTCCGCAGCGTGGCCGGCGTGATCAACGCGTGCGCCGCAAACACCGGCCAGTCCAGCACCGACCGATCCACGCAAAAAAACGGCAGCTTGATCCAGTTCACGAACGTGAATAGCAAGACGCTCGTGCCCACGAACATTTCCCGCGAGAGCCGCTGTGGCATCAGGAAAATCGTTGCCACCGGTCCCGCGCCGTGGGCGAATGTCGAGGTGATGCCCATGCCGACGCCGCACGGCACGCCGACCCAGTGATTTGGCGTGAACACTTTTTCCGCCCGGAAGAGCCGGTCCTTGAAGAAGTGAAATCCCACGAACAGCACTGCGATCAGGCCGATGGCAATGTTGAGCTGGCGCGGCGAAAAACGGCCGATGAGCTGCACGCCGATCACGACGCCCGCCACCACGCCGGGCAGGAGATATTTCAAATTCTCCGCGCGCCATCGTCGCCAGTAATGGTAAATCGAAAAAGCATCGCCCGCGCACAGCAACGGCAGCAGGATGCCGATGGCCGTCTTTGGCCCGAACGCCAGCACGCACAGCGGCGTGACCAACATACCCAGCCCGCCGCCAAAGCCCGCCTTCGCGACGCCGATAAACAGCACCGCGAAACTGGCGAGCAAAAGTGAAGGCCAATCCATGCCGCGCCATCGTGTAGGTCAAGCCGTCCAAAAAGCGAGGGAAAAACGCAGCGCCGGCGGCGGCAACGCCGCTAAAAGTTATTTTGCCGGCGCGACGGCAGTTGCGTCCGGAGCCGGCTTGCGGTATTCAAACGGACAGCCGATCCATGCCCGAAACCACGCCAGCGCCGGTCAGCCGCATTTCCGCCCGCACGCGGCGCGAGGCCATGGATTGGAGTCTGGTGCTTTACAGTCAGGCCATCGAACACGTCATTGAGCAGTCGGCAGAAACCGGCTGGGCCTTGGCCGTCGCGCCAGAGGATCACGAAAAAGCGCTTCAGGCCATTCACCAATACCGGCTGGAGAATGCCCGCTGGCGCTGGCGTCGAACCGTTTTCCAACCGGGTTTGTTTTTTGACTGGAGTTGCGCGAGTTGGATTTTGCTGATCGTGCTCTTTTTTTGGTGGAGCGAGGTCCGGCCAGATTTGCGGAACTTGGGCCGGATGGACGGAATGGCTTTGCTGCATGGCGAATGGTGGCGACTGTTCACCGCCGTTTGGTTGCACGCTGATCTCTCGCATCTGGCGATGAATGCCGTTTTTGGGCTGGTGTTTCTGGGGCTGGCGATGGGCCGCTACGGTTCGGGTGTCGGTTTGTTGGCCGCATATTTGGCTGGCGCGGCCGGCAACGTCGTTACTTGGCTGGGCTATGGCGAATCGCATCTCGGCCTCGGCGCCTCGGGCATGGTGATGGGTGCGTTGGGAATGCTCACCATCCAGCCGTTGCATCTGCTGACGCAACGAAATCCTATCTCGTTCCGGCGATTTACCGGCGCGATCATCGGCGGGCTGCTGCTGTTTGTATTTGTGGGCACGAGTCCGGAAGCGGATGTGCTGGCCCACGTGGGTGGGTTTGTGGCCGGCCTGCTGCTGGGTTCGCTGCTGACCTGGGTGCCCCGGCTGGCGCATCGCCGATGGCTTAATCTCGCTGCCGGAATTCTGTTCGCCCTCCTCGTCATTTTGCCGTGGCTGCGGGCGCTGGCGTGAGCCGGCTGACCAAGGATCATTGTTCGGAGAATATCCGCAGGCAGGCGATCTCATGCGTTTTGGGATGGATCGCGGTGCCACAATTTTACGGCAACTCCTCGCCAGATTTTGCGGGCATAATCTGCTCAAGTTGCGGCTCCGTTCGCCGATATATCATTGCTGACTTTGGATGACTCTGAAGCCAGTCATCTTGAATTAATTCTGTCAGAACCGTTGCTTGAAGCCACGCTGCCAGCCAAATTTTGGCGGGCTAGCGTCTCGTTTTCACGTGGCGGCGGAAATTAATTCAGCCTGACCAAAACATGCAAATTATAAAAAACCTGACTATTGGAAAACGCATCACGTTCGGCTTTGCCAGCGTGATTATCATCGCCCTGGCGCTCGGCATTTTTGCCTTCACCCGCTTGATTGCCATCAGCGGCCATTCCGACCGCATTGCCAAACAGTCGCTCCCCGCCATCGAGATGGTTTATCAGGTGCAGCGTAACGCCAAGGACCAGGTCCAACTCATTTATAAGCACATCGGCAGCGTGGACAAGGCGGACATGGCGCAACTGGAGGCCACCATGGCAGCTGGTTCGGTGGACAACGGAAAACTTTACGACGCGCTGGACCGGCTCATCACGGATGCCAATGGCCGCGCCTTGCTGGACAAAGTCAAAATCGCCCGTGCCGAAAACAACCGGGTTCGTGCGCTGGTGATGGATTTAAGCCGCGCCGGCACCACCAACACCGACGCCAGCGCGAAAGCCTATTTGCTTGGCCGCCGCGAATTTGATCCGGCCCACGCCCAGTATATTGCCGCGCTGGATGCGTTCATTGACTTCATCAAAGCGGACGCCGATGGCACCTCGAAGAATATTCAAACGGCTGTGGTTACGTCCCAGGCGGGCATTTTGATCGGCTTAAGTCTGGCCACGCTGGCCGGGATCGGAATCGCCTTCGCCATCATTCGGAGCACCGCGCGCATTTTGCGCGGCATCAGCAGTTCCCTCAGCGACGGTTCCCGGCAGGTGGCGAGCGCTGCCGCGCAGGTTTCCGCCTCCAGCCAGACGCTGGCGGAAGGTGCCAGCGAACAGGCCTCGTCGCTGGAAGAAACGAGTGCTTCGCTGGAAGAAATGGCTTCGATGACCAGACGCAATGCCGAGAATGCGCGCCAGGCCAATGACATTGCCAAGCAAGCCCGCGACGCCGCCGACAAAGGCGCAGGCGACATGCAGACGATGGCCGCCGCGATGGCCGCCATCAAGGTGTCGAGCGACGACATTGCCAAGATCATCAAGACCATTGATGAGATCGCGTTTCAAACGAACATTCTCGCGCTGAATGCCGCCGTGGAAGCGGCGCGCGCGGGCGAAGCCGGCATGGGTTTTGCCGTCGTAGCCGACGAGGTGCGGAATCTTGCGCAACGCTGTGCGCAAGCGGCGAAGGAGACTTCCGGAAAAATCGAAGGCGCTATTACCAAGGCGGGCCAGGGCGTGGAAATCACCGGCAAAGTGGCGGCGGCCTTGAATGACATCGTCGCCAAAGTTCGGCAGGTGGATGAGTTGGTGACCGAAGTGGCCGGAGCCACTCGCGAACAGACCGACGGCATCACGCAGGTCAACACGGCCGTGGGACAGATGGACAAAGTGACGCAGAGCAACGCCGCCAATGCCGAGGAAAGCGCCGCCGCCGCCGAGGAACTGAACTCGCAGGCCGAACTCATGAAGCAGTCCGTGGCCGAACTGTTGCAATTGGTGGATGGCCAGCCTGCCGCTGCCGGCTGGCAGCCGAATGTTCACTCTGTGGAGAACAAAAATTTTCAGGCCGCCAGGCCGCAGTCAAAACGGCCCGCACCGACCAATGGCCATGCGAATGGCAACGGCCAAGCTCCAGCCGCCGCCGGCTGGTCCACGACCGCCAAGCGCCGGGGTGAAATTCCGCTGGACGGCGATTTTAAGGATTTTTAGACGGTGGGCCGGCTTTGGTGAACGCTCGCCCTTTTGGCTTGCTCAAAGTAAATGTTGCTGGCGACAAACCAGCCTAGCCAACGCGGCGGGCTTCGTGTAGCTTGATTCCAATATCACCGAGTTCAACAAACTTTTAGGGAACCGCTGTCGCAAAACGATAAATGCCGCATGACCAAACCCGACACCGTCGTCACGCCTGAACCGCCCGCCCGTGGCAGCATCCTGTTTGCCGATGATGATGCGCAAGTGCGCAGCGGCGTGGGCCAATGTCTCATCCGCGCGGGCTTCGCCTGCGATTTTGCCAGTTCCGGAGCCGAAGCCGCCGAGGCACTGGGAACGAAAGAGTATGACGTGCTGCTTTCGGACATCAACATGCCGGGGAATTCTCAACTGGAGTTGATTGAAAAAATGCCGGGCGTCAGCGAAGGGCTGCCGGTAATCCTGCTGACGGGCAGCCCCACGGTGGAGACGGCTTCGCGTTCGGTGCGCCTGCGGGTGATGGCCTATCTGACCAAGCCGCCGGACATGGACGAGCTTTGCCGCCTGCTCGACGCGGCGGTGGCGGAACGCCGGAACTTGCGCGTGCTGAAGGATAGCCGGCAACGGCTGCAAGATTGGGAGCGGGAAATCGGCCGCATTCAAGCGCTGCTCCAGCAGGTCACGCCGGCCAACCGGCAGGCCACGATGCAGAGCTATGTGCGGTTGACGCTGCGCCAACTTGTC
The DNA here is from genome assembly GCA_903944085.1 of uncultured Verrucomicrobia subdivision 3 bacterium. Lineage (GTDB taxonomy): Bacteria > Verrucomicrobiota > Verrucomicrobiia > Limisphaerales > UBA11358 > UBA11358. The sequence goes on along the minus strand of CAJAQO010000004.1, from coordinate 20,791 downwards.
GTCGGCTTGATGGATCTGGAACACTTGTTGATTCACGACGGCGAACGGCTGGGCACGGATACGGCGGTGGAAAAGCAGGAATTGATCAACGCTGTGCGCAAGACCATCAGCGTCCTCGGCCACACCAAGGATCATTTTAAAAGCAAGGAGCTGGGCGAACTGCGGAAGGAACTCGAGAATCTGCTCCGCTAGGTGACATTTGAGCAATGGGCGGCGGCATGTAAATGGGTGGATGGGCTTCAAAAAATATTTCTAAAGCTTTCTCCGGAGCGGCCGATGAAGAATTGAATTTGACCCGCAATTGTTGCGGGAGCTTTTGCGGACAGGACTTTGGGCCTGTCAGATAAAGGCACAACTGAACGATTTCTCTCGCTGAGAGAATGGTTTCCAGTTGTGCCTTTTTTGTTTGCCGCAACGGCCCCGGCGATGGGCGGCTCTGGAACCATGGAAAATTGCGAACTATGACTGCTGAACTCGCTGCGCCGGTGGACACCGCTGCCCTTGCGGGCAAATACCTGACGTTCACCCTGCAAAAAGAAACCTACGGCCTGCCGGTGCTCAAGCTGCGCGAGATCATCCAGTGGACGCGGATCACGGCCATGCCGCAGATGCCGGCGCATGTGTGCGGCGTGGTCAATTTGCGCGGCAAGATCATTCCCGTCATGGATCTGGGCCGGCGCTTCGGTTTGGCCCCGTCGGCGACCACCACGCAAACCTGCATTATCGTGGTGAAGGTGACTTGGTCGGATGGCAACGCGAGCCAGTTGGGCCTGGTGGTGGACACCGTGGAGGAAGTGGTCAACATCGCGGCGACTCAGCTCGAACCGGTGCCCGAGTTTGGCACCGAAATTTCCACCCAGTTCATTCTGGGAGTGGCCAAACTCAACGGCGGCGTCAAAGTGCTGCTGAATCTCGAGCGGGTGCTCAGTCCGGCTCCGCGTCAGGTTTCCCAATCCATGACCCAATCCATTTAATCTCCAAGCACAATCGCCAATCACAACCACCAACATTCTTTTATGCAAAACATGACCATCGGAAAAAAAATCGCGCTCGGTTTCGGAACGTTGATCTTCATCGCCGCTTTGCTGGGTGGCATGGCCGTCTTCAGCATGAAGTCGGTGCGCGGCCAGGCGCAGACGCTGGCGGAGAGTTTCGTGCCGGAGACGCAGATCGCCACGGATTTGCAGGGTGCTTTCGCGCAAGCCGCGCTGGCCGCCCGCAGCTATGGCTACACGGCGGAGCCGGCTTTTCTGGACGCCGCCCGCAAGGCTTTGGAGGAGGTGCATCACCAGCAGGTGCTGGCCCAGAAACTTTCGGAGGCGCATCCGGAGCTGGTCAAGTTGCAGGAGAATCTCCGAGCGCTGGACCCGGCGCTGCAAAGTTATGAGGAGCTGATTACCCAGACCGAAACCAAGAACAAGGATATCGCCGCCACGCGGGAGAAGATGAATGGACTGGCGGCGGACTTCATTGCCTACATTGACACGCTGATTGTTTCTGAGCAAGAAAAGCTCGCCAGCGAACTCAAGACCAACACCGAGCCGGCCAAGTTGCAGGAGCGCGCCAACCAGCTGGCGCTGGCGAATGACATTCGCGGGGCGGGGAATGCCGCGCGCATCGCGGCCTTCAAATCGCAGGCGCTCCGCGATTCCCAACTCATTGAAGAAGGTTTGACCAACTTCGACGTAATGAACAAAAAGTTCGAGGTGTTGTCCCCGCTGCTTCATACCCAGGAAAACATTGACCAGATGGCCCGCGTCAAAGTCAGCGCCAATGCCTACCGTGAGGCCATGAAGCAAATCATGGCAGACGATGAGGCGCTCTCCGATGTGGCGATGAAACGCCTTGAAGCGATTAGCCGGGTGAACGAACTGCTTAACGATACCCAGGACACCGGCATGAAACGCACCGTGGAGGCCGCCAATGTCTCCACCCAGAAACTCACCTCCGCTTCGTGGACGATGATTCTCGGACTCGTCGTCGCGCTCGCGGTCGGCTTCACCGTGGCGTTTTTCATCATCCGCAATTCCAACCGGGTGCTGACCGCCGTGGCTCATGCGCTGGATGACGGTTCCAACCAGGTTTCCGCCGCGTCCGGCCAGGTTTCCGCCGCCAGCCAGACGCTGGCGGAAGGCTCCAGCCAGCAGGCGTCGTCGCTGGAAGAAACCAGTTCTTCGCTGGAGGAAATGGCTTCGATGACCAAACGCAATTCTGAGAATGCCCGGAAGGCCAATGACCTCGCCAAGGAAGCCCGCGACGCCGCCGACAAGGGCGTGGGCGACATGCAAACCATGGCCGCCGCGATGGCCGCCATCAAGGTGTCGAGCGATGACATTGCCAAGATCATCAAGACCATTGATGAAATCGCGTTTCAAACGAACATTCTCGCGCTCAACGCCGCCGTCGAAGCGGCGCGCGCCGGTGAGGCCGGCATGGGCTTTGCCGTGGTGGCGGATGAAGTCCGCAACCTCTCGCAACGCTGCGCGCAGGCGGCGAAGGAAACGTCCGGCAAAATCGAGGGTGCCATCATCAAGACCGGCCAGGGCGTGGAAATCACCGGCAAGGTGGCGGCGGCTTTGAATGAGATTGTCACCAAGGTGCGGCAGGTGGATGAGTTGGTGACCGAAGTGGCCAACGCTTCCCGCGAGCAAACCGAGGGCATCACGCAAATCAACACCGCTGTAGGACAGATGGACAAGGTGACGCAGAGCAATGCGGCCACCGCCGAGGAGAGCGCCGCCGCCGCCGAAGAATTGAATTCACAGGCCGAGGTCATGAAACATTCCGTCGCGGATTTGTTGCAGCTCGTGGGCGGCAAGAGCGAAGCCCCGGTGCGCCGGCCATCGGCCGCCAACCTCGGGCGCACACAGGAATCGCAGCCGGCCAAGGCCGCCGCTTCCCGGCTGCCGGCCTTCAGCGCCAACGGGCATAATGGCAATGGCAACGGCCATGCGCCGCAGGCTCCGAGCTTGACGGCGGCAAACGGCCGCCGGAGCGAAATCCCGCTGGACGGAGATTTCAAGGATTTTTGAAACATTGAAGTCGGTCGGTAAAACATTTTGACCGCTGGGTGCTGCCGTCGCGGCTCCACCGGCCATCCGGGAATAATCATTATGCAATCCGCTGACCAATACATTGACGCCGTCAAGGACCTTCCGCCGGCGCCGATTGTGGCGACCAAGCTGCTCGACCTGTTCAGTGATCCTGACCGGGACATTCACCGGGTGGTGGAGCTGATCCGGCATGATCCGTCGCTGACGGGCAAGGTATTGAATCGCTGCAACAGCGCGCATTTCAGCGGCGCACTGCCAGCAACGGACATCTTTGAAGTCGTCACCCGCCTCGGTTTCCACGAGGTGTATAACACGGTGGTCGCGCTGGTCACCGCCAGCACGTTCACCCGGCTGAAAACTTTCGGCGGAATGGACCTGAACAAGTTGTGGCGTCATTCCGTGATCAGCGCGGTGGCGGCGGGCGCCATTGCGAAACGGGTGGATGAACCTCAAGCGGTCGCCTTCACCGCCGGGCTGCTGCATGACATCGGCAAGCTGATTTTGGCATCCGTCGAGGATTCGCACTATGCCGAGCTGGTGCGGCTGCATGGCGTTTGCCATTTAAAGCTAGACCGGGCGGAACAGGAAGTTTTCGGCGTGGAACATGCCGCGCTGGGGGCCGAGTTGCTGGCGCGCTGGGGATTGCCCGACACTATTGTGGCGGCCGTGCGGCACCATCACAGCGCATCCAGTTCCGTCGCCGCTCCCGGGCGGCTGGTGGCCATCATTAAACTGGCAAATAATCTGGCCCATTTCCTGTCCATTGACGCGGCGCAGATGTGCGACACCACGCGTTGCAATCCCAACGCGCTGCCACTGCTGGGTTTGACCGATAAGGAATTGCCCGAACTGATCCAGCAAATTGATGACGGCCTGCGGCATGTCCAGGGATTCTCGAAGCTCACTTTTAACCAGTTTAACCAGTCGAACTGAATCATATATCGCAATCCGATGCCATCAGTTCATCTGGGCACTTCCAGCAATCCGGGCAGCACAATTCCTAGAACCCGGCCCGGCCGGCTGCTCGCGGAGAAATCGCCAAGAATTCGACGATCATTTGAATTCGCGACCGTCGCCGGCAGGCCGGCGACAGCACCGTTGTTTTTTGAGTGCGGCAACACTTCGTCGCTTTCCGACGGGGAGACGTGTCTCCCCGTTCCAAAGCGCAGACTTGTCCGCGCACTCCACATTAGAGATGTTTTCACCAAATGGGGTGATTCGAGTTGCCTCAGCTTGATCTTTCATGGACCATTAGAAAACTCAGAGCAAATTGAGGAAATGAAACGGCCAAACACTGGAATGTGCTATGAATATAATTGACCGCTACTTGGACAACGTGCAGAACCTGCCGCCGGCCCCGACAGTGGCCGTTCAACTGCTTGAACTCTTCAGCGATCCTGACCGCGACATTGACCGCATCGTCAAGCTGATCAAATACGACCCGTCGCTGACCGCCGCCACGCTGCAACGGTGCAACAGCGGCTATTTCCAAGGCACGAACCCCGCCGAAGACATGTTCGAGGCGGTGAGCCGGCTTGGCTTATACGAGATCTACACCATCGTGATTGGCCTGCTGGCTTCGCGCACAATGCGCGAGGTGCGCTCCAAATATACCTGGAATGCCACGCAACTGTGGCGGCATTCGGTCACCACGGCCGTGGCCGCCTCCGTGCTTGGCCGGCGGGTGCAGGTGATGGACTCGGTGGCGTTCACCGCCGGCCTGCTGCATGATATCGGCAAGCTTATTTTCGTTTCGCTGGAAGGTGTCATTTACGCCGAGATGCTGCACAACACCCGCCGGACCGGTCCCGAACTGACGGCGTTCGAGGAAAAGACCATTGGCTTCAGCCACGCCGCGCTGGGGGGCCGGTTGCTGGCCCGCTGGGGGCTGCCGGCCAGCATCTGTCTCGCCGTGCAATTGCATCATCAATCGCCCGCCCTGGCCGGCGAGCATAAGCGTTTGGCGGCGACGGTGAATTTCGCCAACAGCCTGGCACACCAGCTAATGGCGGATTCCGTCGGCGCATCCCCGGCCGTGGAAGCTTGTCCGGAAGCCATGGCTTTGGTGGAGTTGACGCCCAAAGAAGTGCCGGCAGTGGTGCAAGAGGTCAACCGGGCGCTCGAACGGGTGTCGAGTCTCTTGCAGATGCAGGTCTGAAAGCGGTGGCACAATCCCGCACCGCCGGCAGAGCCGGGGAGCACAGCGCGACCGATTGACAAAATAAAGTTGATGTCTCGCAATATACGCCCTTGCCAATGGCGGCATCTGAGGCAACGTAAGCACATAAATAATTTCGCTGTCCGTTTAGGGTTGGCACAGAGGTTTTGCTTGTGGCGCGGTTTGGACAGCGATTAAGGTTGGCCGCGCCGCCAACTGAACGTCTGGGTGAAGGCGTATATACCTCATCACCAAGGGAGCCGGACGCAAGTCCGGCTCCTTCTATTTTTAAATGAAATTAGGACTGCCCCCTTTACGGCCAAAGGCAGCTTGGGGTGGACGATGTCGAGAAAGAACCGCTCCGCCGGCTGCAACTCCCGACCCCGCTGCCGGTAAGACTGACCGGCTTTTGTCCGGCGCACGTTAGGTTTCGCCGTGGCGATGCGCGCCGGCAGCCTGATTGGCCGCGAGCAGCGCGGCGACCTTCTCGGCGATGATTTGTTCGCAGCGGGCCACTTCTTCCCGGCGCAGATTCAGATATTCGTTGGCGATGCTTTGCAGGTCGTCCACGTTGTAGAGATAGACATTGTCCAGCTCGTTCACGGCGGGGTCAATGTCGCGCGGCACGGCGATGTCAATGAGCAGCAGCGGCCGGTTTTTGCGGCGCTTCATCAACGGTGCCAGCGTCGCGCGGTCAAGAATGTGATGCGGCGCGGCGGTGCTGCTGACGGCGATGTCAATTTTCTCAAACTCGTCCGGCCATTGCTCAAACGGCACGGAACGGCCGCCGAGTTCCGCCGCGAGCGCGGCGGCGCGTTCGGGCGAACGGTTGGTCACCACCACGCCGCGCGCACCGCGCGAGAGCAGGGCGCGGGCGGTCTTTTCGCTGGTTTCGCCGGCACCGATGACGAGGACTTCGTGCTCGGCGAGCGAGGTGAAAATCTTTTCCGCCAGCTCCACGGCGGCGGACATCACGGACACGCTGCCACGCTGGATGTTCGTTTCGGTGCGGATGTGCTTGGCGACGTTGAAGGCGCGCTGGAAAGCTTTGTTCAGCCGCGCGCCGGTGAACTTGTGCGTGAAGGCGAGTTCGTAAGCCTGCTTGAGCTGGCCGAAAATTTCCGTCTCGCCGATGACCATGGAGTCGAGTCCACTGGCGACTTTGAAAAGATGATGCAAACTCTGCGGCTCGGCGAAGGTGTAAAGTTCATCGCCTAGCGCGCCGTCGAACGCGTGATGCGCGACGAGGAATTTTTTCAATTCCACAAACGCCGTTTCGGCCGCGAGCGGCGTGGCGACGTAAAGTTCCACGCGGTTGCAGGTCGAGAGAATCGTGGCCTCGGTGGCGAGGCCGGCGTCGCGCAAGGCCTGGAGCGCGCCGGGAATCGTTTCGCCGGCAAAGGCGAAACGCTCGCGCAACTCCACGGGCGCGGAACGGTGGCTCAAACCGATGACAACAACGGAAATCAAGGTTGCCAGTTGGAGGTTGAAGGTTGAACGGAACCCCGCCGCACAATCCGCCGGCCGCCGGCTTGCGCCGGACGCCAATCATTAATTGTCACTCGGCACCGCAGTTTCATTGGTTGTGCAGACCGGAATAAAGGTTCGTGATCCAGAACGTCAGGAGCAACGCCGCGAAGGCGATGATGACGCCGATGGTAAAGCGCCGGGTGGAGCGCCCGAAGAACGTCCGCGCCGCGAGCAACTCCAGATACACAAGCCAGAGCAGGGCGGACCAGATGACTTTGGCATCCGAAAAATACGGCATGCCAGCCTGGCGCGGCAGTTGTTCCCCGGCGACGAGGCCAATGGTCAGCAGGCCAAAGCCGACGAACGTGAGCCGCCGCGTGATGAGTTCCAGCCGCTGGATGGATGGCAGCAACGACAGCATGGCGCGGAGCTTGTGAAATTTCAGGTCGTGGTGCTGCATCAGAAACATGCCCGCCGCCACCGCCGCGAGGCCGAACGCGCCGTAAGCTTGCAGGATCGTCGCCGCGTGCAAGCTGCGCAGCGCCCCGGAAAATTCCGGCTTCGGCCCGTGCGGCGGATCGAGCGACGGCATGAGCGCAAACACGCCGATGGTGAACAATACCGGCGCGGTGAACGCGGCGAGAAATTTGAAGCGCGGCAGCAGCGAATAAACCAGACACGCGAGGCCGAGCGCCCAGAGCAGGAAGGTCGTGGCTTCGTAGAGATTGTTGACGGGGCAACTATGCAGCGTCAAGCCGCGCTTGGTCATGGCCAGTGTGTGCAGCGCCACGCCACCCGCCAGCAGCAGGTAGTTGACCCAGTCGTCCCGGCGGAAACCTTTGCGCCAGAGAAAAACCGAGTAGATGGTGCTCAAGCCGTAAAACGTCACGGCCAGCAGGAAAAAATGTCGGTCGGTGAACCAAGCCATGGGGACAGCTTAATCTGAAATTTCAAATTTGAAATTTCAAATTATCAATGGGACTGGCAGCCAAACTTGATGAACGAGCCGAGAAACACGCCCACCGCCGCGAGCAGCAGCCACGGGCGGCCCTTGAGCATTTCAATGACGCCCCAACTGATGAAGAAGGCGAACAGCAAAAATACAAAAATGGCCAGGGTAAATTTCATCGGCGCAAGTTTAGCGAATGCATTGTTTCACGCAAGCTATTCAATCAACTGCGGACGATTCCGTGAAAGCAAGCAATGGCATCAACGCGCCGAACCGTCCCGCCAACGCATTCCGGAGCGTCGCCAAAATGAAAAGAATCGTCACCGAAATGAAAAGAATCGTCACCGAAATGAAAAGAGACGTCGCCGAAGTGAAAAGAGACGTCGCCGAAATGTTTGGAAACGTCGTCAACGAGGAAAGAAACATTGCCGATGTCTTGGGAAACGTCGTCAAAGGCTCAAGCAAGGTTGTCAAACCCGTAAAAAACGTCACCCGTGACCTGGGCTTTCTTGGCCGGATCAAACGAACCACTGTTGATACCGGGAATTCCGGCAGAATTCCGTCTTTGCCAGTCGCGCGCAGACCTTTGCCGTTCGTATCGAGGTTTGGGGGTGGATGCAAATATGCCAGCGCCTACGGCACTGGGTAAGATTCCCGATAATAGCCCAGCCATTCATGGCTGGGAAAACGGCCCGGCCAATTCATAGTCCCGGCAGGGACGACAGCGGCGTTCTTTCGTCCCGGACGGGACTCAGGGCAGATTGACGCCCATAACCCAGAACTAAAGTTCTGGGCTATTTTCGGGGAAGCCCGTAGGGCTGACATCTTTGTAGTTTGTGGAAGGATAAATGATTTTAGTTCCGTAGGAGCGACATCCACACCAACAAAATATGCCGCCCCGACGGGGCTGGAGGGGTTTTGGGTTTGGATGGCTACAAAGATGCCGCGCCTGCGGCGCTGAAATTGGCGGGTGAATCCCAACGGGATTCAATCATTCAGCCCAAGGTTGCGCCGCCGGCGCTACCTTGGGTTTGCGGTTGGAAAATAATTCTACGCCACCGGCGTTGAATCGCGGTGCGATCCGGCGGTGATTCAATCCCTTCAGGATTGATTTCGTTTTGGCGCGTTACCCGGCGTAGCCGCTGCGCGGCAACGCCGGGCTGAATGATGGCCATCCTTTCAGGATGGCGGCAAGTTGACCCTGAAAATTGCCCAGCCTTTCAAGGCTGGGAAAACGGCACGACCGATTCATAGGCAGGGACGACAGAGGCTTTCTTTCGTCCCGATGGGACTTATGACACATGGATGCCCACAACCCAGAACTAAAGTTCTGGGCTATTTTCAAAATGACTACGAATGTTTAGGAATGACAATGCCGTAATCCTCCAGCCATTTAGTCAATTGAGTTGGAATTGTCCCTTCGGGATCATGAGGATCAAATAGTTTGTAAAGCTTTCCTGCAAGATCGGCTGGGAGTGTTTCTACCGTTTTATCCTTAAACAAAAGAACGGGCTTGTTCATTGCCATCAAATATCCAACTTCAAGGCCGACATTTGCGTTTGGCTCATTGGTTTCAATTCGTTCATAAACCGCAATTCCAAAGCCACAACCGTGTAAATGTGTGCGGACGTTGCCCCACAGGTCGGCATGAAATTCATTCTCGTCAGCGCGTATAATTGTCAACCCGTGCTGCTCGCCCGTTTGTTTGATGATTTCGACAATCTTCGCGAAGGGTTTGGCTGCTGTAAAACGCATTACTAAAAAACCGACCTTTTTGGGATCTGGATATTTTGCGCGCAAACGATCCAATGACATTGCGATTTCAGGCGGATGTGGTTGTGCGAGTGTCGAAACAGGCGCGATTTCCTCCTCTTCTGCAAAATTTGTATCAACGCCGCGATATGCCCGCTCGGTGAGTGTGCATCGGCGTGATTCCTCCAAACCCGACTCACGATACTTTATGGCTTGCACAATTAGCTTCGCTTCAAAGAGTGCGTCTAGCTCTCCTTGGTTGAGACCTTGGACCTGCAATCCATTGCGAGATGCTTCGTTCGTTCCTACAATCGCAGCACCATTGAGGAGCCAAAAGACGGTGAAACTTTCAGAGAATTTTTCAGCCCGCACTTCTCCCACAATCCATCGTGCCAAATCTTTTTGCTGTTTTGTGAGGTTATAGTTCACTGATTTTGGTAATCATTGTTTCCCCTTCACCAGCGCATCCACCACACCGGGATCGGCCAAGGTCGTGATGTCGCCGATTTGGTCGGTCTGGTTCTCGGCGATCTTGCGGAGGATGCGGCGCATGATTTTGCCGGAACGCGTTTTCGGCAGACCGGGCGCGAACTGGATTTTATCCGGCACGGCAATGGCACCGATTTCTTTGCGGACGTGCGCGGCAAGTTCTTTCTTTAAATCTTCGCTCTCGGCGATGCCGTCCTTGAGCGTCACGAAGGCGTAGAGCGCCTGGCCTTTGATGTCGTGCGGCATGGGCGCGACGGCGGCTTCGGCGACTTTCGCGTGGCTCACGAGCGCACTCTCGACTTCCGCGGTGCCGATGCGATGACCGGAGACGTTCACCACGTCATCTACGCGACCAAGGAGCCAGTAATCGCCGTCGGCATCCACGCGGCAGCCGTCGCCGGTGAAATACATGTCCTTGAACGTGGAAAAATAGGTGTTGATGAAGCGGTGATGATCGCCCCAGGTCGTGCGCATGATGCCGGGCCAGGGTTTTTTGATGCAGAGTTTGCCGCCTTCGTTGGGCTTGCATTCGGTGCCGTCGTCGCGCAAGACCACCGGCTCCACGCCAAAGAACGCGCGGTTGGCGCTGCCGGGTTTCAACGTATGCGCGCCGGGCAGGGCGGTGATGAGATGTCCGCCGGTCTCGGTCTGCCACCAAGTGTCCACGATGGGGCAGCGCTCGCGGCCGATGTGTTTGTGATACCAGAGCCACGCTTCGGGATTGATGGGTTCGCCGACGGTGCCGAGGACACGCAGGGAGCTGAGATCATATTTCGCCGGCCATTCATCGCCGAGGCGGATGAGCGCGCGAATGGCGGTGGGCGCGGTGTAAAAGGAATTCACCTTGAACTTCTCGACAATATGCCAAAGCCGTCCAGCGTCAGGATAAGTCGGCACGCCTTCAAACATCACGGTGGTGCCGCCGTTGCAAAGCGGGCCATAAACCACATAGCTGTGGCCGGTGACCCAGCCGATGTCGGCCGTGCAGAAATAAACGTCGCCTTCGTGGATATCAAAAACGTATTTGTGCGTGAGCGCGCACCAGAGCAAATAACCGGCGGTGCTGTGAACCACGCCTTTCGGTTTGCCGGTGGAGCCGGAGGTGTAGAGGATGAAAAGATAATCCTCGGCGTTCAGTTTTTCCGCCGGACAATCCGCCGAAGCCTTCGCCATCAATTCGTGATACCACTTGTCGCGGACAGGAACAAAGTTGCACGGTTCGGCGTTGCGCTGGACCACGATGACGTGCTGGATGCTGGGCGTGTGCTTGAGCGCGGCGTCGGCGAGTTCCTTGAGCGGAACGTGTTTGCCGGCGCGCAAAGAGACATTGGCCGTGACGAGCAATTTGCATTCGGAATCGTTGATGCGGCCGGCGAGCGCGTCCGAGCTGAAGCCGCCGAACACCACGGAATGAATCGCGCCGATGCGCGCGCAGCCCAGCATCGCGACAGCCGCTTCGGGAATCATCGGCATGTAAATGGCCACGCGGTCGCCTTTTTGGACGCCGAGCGATTTCAGCACGTTGGCAAATTTGCAAACTTCCGCGTGCAACTCCGCGTAGGTGATGCGCTTCACATCTTCTTCCGGCTCGCCCTGCCAGATGATGGCGGTTTGGTCGCCGCGCGTTTTGAGGTGGCGGTCAAGGCAGTTGATAGTGAGATTGAGCTGGCCGTCTTCAAACCAGGTGTGCTCAATCTTCCGCGCGTTGGTGTCCCAGTCATATTTCAGCGCATGCTGGGGCGGCTTGAACCACTCCAGCGCGCGCGCCTGTTCCAGCCAGAATTTTTCCGGCTCACGAAGGGAAAGCTGATACAAGGCATCGTATTGCGCGGCGTTGATGAGTGCGTGTTCAATGACGGCAGGCGACGGCGGGAACGTGCGGCCTTCCGGCTGCAGCGATTCGGTGGAAATAGTTTGGTGCGGCATCTGATGTTGGAAATTGGTTTTGCTTATTTCCGCAAAAAAGTTTGCGCGTGTCAATCGCCGCGTGGAAAAGAGGCAGGCCACACCGGGCTTCGGCAAATGGAGATGCTCATGCTGATTAATCGCGCCGACGGATGATTTCGCCAGCCGAAATCTCGCCGGGCGATGGCCGGTGAAACCGTGTCCGCGAATGGCCGGTCGCGATGGCTGGTGGAAAATACCGCTTGAAACCCGATGGAAGCAGCCTTTAAATACCTGAGTAACCCAATGGATTTAAGGCCGGCCGCTGGCCGATGCTTTGAACTCATGGTTTTGCATGATTCCTTTTTGCCATCCAGAACGTCTGGCATTACGAATGCCTCAACCGTCCCCAAACTCGTGCGCCCTGGTGCCCCGATTTTCACCGTTGATTACCGAAAGAAAATAATGAAACCAAAACTCCTGCCATCGCTCTGGCTTCAACCGGCTTGCCTGGTTTGGGCGCTGCTTCTCTCCGGCCCGGCACAGGCACAATTTATTGCTTTCAACGATCACGCGCCCGGCACCATCGGCGTGACGACCTCTTCCAATGCGACGACGTGGAACATTTTTGGCAACAGCCCCGGAGCCAGCGGCGCGTTGAAGGACATCATTGCGGGCACGAACCTGCCGGTCGTCGTCACCATCACCCGCACCGGCACGGTCGCGGCGTCGTCACCGGGTGCCAATCCCGCTGCGGGCACGCCTCTCTATAATGTATTCAACGGTTACGTGGATTTTTCCGGCGGCACCAACACCGACGCGGTGGCCCATGTGACCGGTAGCGCAACGGTGACTTACACGTTCACCGGGCTGAATCCTTACAAGACTTACAGTTTCAAAGGCAGCGCCGTGCGCGGAGTTTCGACTTACACGAATCGCTGGTCGCTCTTTGAAATTGACGGCGCGGTTTCTTTCACCAGCGCACACACCAGCGGCTGTTACACCAACGGCCTCGCGACAAATCAAGTTGCCGTCTGCACCGGCATCAACACCAACGGCGACATGGCGGATTGGGAAAATATTATTCCCGGCACCAGCGGCACTTTTGCGGTGAAAACGACACAATACACGAACACGATTCCCGGCGTCGGCCTCGCCAACGGGCCGTATTGCTATGCGCTGAACGGCCTGCGGCTCCAGGAATTCGCCTCCACCAACACAAATGCGCCGATGGTGATTGCGGTGACCAACAGCGGAAATAATTTATTGCAGGTGGTGTTTTCCATGCCGGTTCAAGCCGCCGGCGCGACGAATCTCGCCAACTACAAGCTGACCAATTCCACGGGCACGCTGACGATTTTCAGTGCGGCGTTTGGCACCAATAATCAAACGGTGCAACTCACCACAGCGAGCCAGTTGCCGTTCGCGCCGCATTGGTTGACGGTCAATGGCGTGGCCGACGCGGCGACCGGACTGCAATTCATCGCCACCAATTCGCAGACCGTTTTCACGAACATCGGCTTCGCGTCTGGCTACATGGAACGCGAGTTATATTTCAACATCACCGGCGCGGCGGTGATCAATCTGACAACGAACGCCGCTTTTCCGAACAATCCCGGCGCGGTGGATTTTCCGCCGAGCATGGGCTGGCCGGTGGAAAATATCACCAACTATTACGGCGGCCGGATGTGGGGCTGGCTGATGCCGCCGCTCACCGGCCAATATTATTTTGCCGTCCACAGCGACGACAATTCGCAATTGTTTTTGAGCACCAACGACAGTCCGACCGGCAAAGTTTTGCTCTCGCAGGAAACCGGCGCCGGCGGCAGCTTCGATTCGCACACGTCCGTCGCCGTCACGCTCAACGCGGGCCAGCGATATTACATCGAGGGCTTGATGAAGGAGAACACCGGCAGCGATTATTTTTACGCGGCTTGGAAAACGCCGACGAACCAGACATGGATCGTTATCCCCGGACAATTTCTCGGCAATTATTTGAACGGCACCAACGCTTCGGTGGCCATCACGCAACAACCGGCGAACGCGAGCGTGCTCGCCGGACAATCCGCCACGTTCACGGTCGCCGGCACGGGCAATTCGAGCCTCACCACCAACGTCAGCTACCAGTGGCAGTTGAACGGCTTCGACATTGCCGGCGCGAACGGCGCGAGCTACACCACGCCGCCGCTGGCGACCAACAACAGCGGCGCGGTTTATCGCGCGGTGGTGATGGTGCCCGGCAAGGCGCAGTTCAGCAGCAACGCCGTGCTCACCGTGTCGGTGGACACCGTGCCGCCGACCGTCGCGCAAATTTTCAATCTCGGCCCGACCAATGTGCAAATTGTTTTCTCCCAGCCCGTCGAGGCGGCGAGCGCGACAAACTTTGCAAATTATGTTTTCACCAACGGCATCGGCGTCACCGGCGCGGCGTTTTACGGAACGAACAACACAATTTTGCTCACCACCGCGCCGCTGGTTAACGGCAGCAATTATGCAGTCGTCATCAACAATGTCCGCGATCTCGCCGCGACGCCGAACACGATTGCCACAAACACGCTGGCCAGTTTTGTCGCCACGCAATTCGCCTCGCAGGACATCGGCAGCGGACAAATTCCGTCCGTCGTTACCGTCGTCAGCAACGGCGTGAATGTGACGGCGGCGGGAAGTGATCTCGGCGGCGTGGCGGATCAATTCAGTTTTCAGTATCAACTGCGCACCGGCGATTTCGATGTCACCGCGAGATTGGCCGGCCTCGGTTTGTCGGATTTGTGGGCCAAGGCCGGTTTGCTCGCGCGCGAAACGCTCGATCCCGGCAGCCGTTTCGCCGCCAGCGTCGCCACGCCGGACATGAACGACACGTTTTTTGAATATCGCGGCTTGGCCTATTCGACGAATGTCGTCACGGGAAATTTTCCGGCGAATTATCCGAACACCTGGCTGCGGCTCAAACGCGCGGGCAACGTGTTCACCGGCTTCGGCAGCTACGACGGCGTGAACTGGACGCCACTCGGCAGCGTCACCATTTCGATGCCGGCGCAAATTTACTTCGGCCTGTTTGTCAGCAGCCACAACAGCAGCCTGACCACGACCGCGCAATTCAGCAACGTTTCTGACACGAGCACGAACGCCGTGGTGGCGACCATCGTCAATCCGCACGACCAGCTCGGGCCGTCCAGCCGCAAGAGTCCGATTGCGATTTCGGAAATCATGTATAAACCCGCGCCGCGCACGGACGGCCGCAATCTGGAATTTTTGGAAATTTACAATTCCAATCCGTTTTTCCAGGACATCAGCAGCTATCAAGTTGTCGGCGACAACATGAGCTACACGTTTCCGACCAACACGACGATTCCCGGCGGCGGATTTATTTGTCTTGCGGCGTCGCCGGCGGACATCACGGCGGTTTACGGAGTCACGAATGTGGTCGGTTACACCGGCAGCCTGAAAAAATCCGGCACGCTCCAACTGCTCGACGAAGTCGGCGCGGTGCTACTGACCGTGCCGTATTCCAACGTGTATCCGTGGCCGGTTGCAGCCGACGGCTCTGGCCATTCCATCGTGCTCGCCAATCCGACTTACGGCGAGGAAGGCCCGCGCGCGTGGGACATCAGCGACGTGGTCGGCGGCTCGCCCGGCGCGATGGAAAGTTTTCGCCCCAGCCTGCTGCGCAGCGTCGTCATCAACGAAATTTTGGCGCACTCGGAAAATCCCGCCGTGCTTGAATTTGTCGAGCTTTACAACCACAGCAGCCTGACCAACGACCTTTCCGGCTGCATCCTCACCGACGACACGACTACAAATAAATTTGTCATTCCGAACGGCACGACGATTGCGCCAAGCGGATTTATTTCGTTCGATCAAAACCAACTCGGTTTTATTCCCGACGGCTCCGGCTCGACGATTTATTTCATCAAGCCGGATGGCAGCCGCATCTTGGACGCGGTGCAATACGAAGCCCAAGCTGACGGTGTTTCGCTCGGCCGCTGGCCGGACGGAGCCAACGCGTTTTATCCGCTGAGCGCGCGCACGCCGGGCGCGAGCAATGCGCCGATTTTGATCGGCACAGTCGTCATCAACGAATTGATGTATGACCCGATCAGCGGCAACGATGCCGACCAATACATCGAAATTTATAACCAAGGCACAAATGCGGTGAATTTGTCCAACTGGCAGTTTACTTTCGGCGTCACGTTTGTGTTTCCGACGAACACCACGCTGGCGGCGAACGGCTATCTTGTCCTCGCGGCCAACATGACGAATCTGTTTGCGAAATATCCGAATCTGAATTCCTCCAATACGCTCGGAAATTTTGGCGGCCGTTTGTCGCACAACGGCGAGCGCGTGGCGCTGGCGATGCCGCAAAACCTGACCGTCACCAACAGCCACGGTCTGGCCACGAATGTCATTTACGTCGTCGAGGACGAAGTGACTTACGGCACCGGCGGACGCTGGGGCCAATGGTCATCCGGCGGCGGGAGCAGTTTGGAATTGCTCGACCCGCGCGCGAACCATCGCCTCGCCGCGAACTGGGGCGACAGCGACGAAACGCATAAATCGTCCTGGACCGACATTGAAAACACCGGCGTTTTGGATCTCGGCAAAAACTACGATCCGTCCATAGATTACGCGCAAATTGGAATTCTCGACGTGGGCGAATGTCTGGTGGACAACATCGAAGTTCATTCCAATTCGAGTTCCATCAATCTCGTCGCCAATCCTGATTTTGAAAGCGGCAGCACGAATTGGACTTTTCAAGGCTGCGAAGTGCGTTCGAGCCAGGAAAACGAAGGCTACAACAGCAGCCATTCCTTGCACATTCGTTGCAGCGACCGCATCTGGCCCGGCGACAATTCCTGCGAAATGGCTTTGACGACAAATCAAATGGTCGCCGGACAAATGGCGACGCTGCGGTTCAAAGCCCGCTGGCTGCGCGGCTGGCCGGAAGTGTTGATGCGGCTCAACGGCAACTGGCTCGAAGCCTCCGGCACGCTGCCGGTGCCGCCGAATCTTGGCACGCCGGGAATGCCTAACAGCCGTTACGCCACGAACGCCGGGCCGGCGGTTTATGAAGTCAGTCATTCGCCCGCTGTGCCGGCCACGAACCAGCCGGTCGTGGTGACGGCGCGCGTGCATGATCCCGACGGCGTGCAAAATCTGACGCTCAATTACCGGATTGATCCCTCGATGAATTACACTTCCGTGCTAATGAAAGATGACGGCACCGGCGGCGACGCGCTGGCGAACGACGGGATTTTCAGCGCCACGATTCCCGCGCCCGTAACGAGCAGCAACGCGATTGTCGCGTTTTATATTTCCGCGACCGACACGCGCGGAGCCGCGACGCGTTTCCCAGCGCTACTGAACAATAATGGCATCCCGCCGGAATGCGTGGTGATGTTCGGCGACAGCAACCCCAGCGGCAGCTTCAGTGTCTATCATTTGTGGATCACGCAGACGAACGCGACGCGCTGGTCGGCGCTGTCGGATTTGAGCAACGAGTCGTGGGACTGCACGATGGTCAACAATAACCGCATCATTTACAACGCGCAGGCGCGTTTCGCCGGCAGTCCGTATCATCAGGGATTCACCACGCCCACCGGCGCGCTGTGCCATTACAAATGGACTTTTCAGGATGACGACGAGTTTCTCGGCGCGACGTCGTTCAACAAAATTCATCAGCCCGGCAACGGCGCGGGCGACGATGCGAGTATTCAACGCGAACAGACGGCAAATACTTTTCTTCGCGCGCTTGGCGTGCCGTGGTTGAATCGCCGTTACATTGCAGTCTATGTCAACGGCAACCGCCGGGGCACGCTCATGGAAGACGCGCAATGTCCCGACGGCGACGTGGTGAAGGAACATTTTCCGAACGACGCCGACGGCTGGCTTTACAAAATGCAGCCGTGGTTTGAATTTGGTCCCGCGCCGGGCAGCGCGTCCATTCCGTTTGTGAACGACGCCTGGTGCACGTTGTCAAATTACGTCACGACCGGCGGCGTCAAGAAAGTGGCGCGCTACCGCTACAATTTTGAAATCCGCCGCACCCCGGCTTCGGCGAATGATTTCACCAATGTCTTCTCGCTGATTGGCGCGGCCAATTCCTACAACTCGCCGAACTACGTCGCGAACATGGAAAACCTCGCCGATATCAATAACTGGATGCGCGTGTTTGCGGCCAACCACACCGCCGGCAACTGGGATTCGTTCGGCGCGCAAAATGGCCAGAATCTTTACGGCTATCTCGGTGCGCTCGGCACGAAGTATTCGCTGCTGATGTGGGATTTCAACATCGTGCTCGGCAACGGCGGCTCGTGGGGACCGGGATCAAATATTTTCAAGGTCACCGATCCCATCACCGGAAAATTATTTACCACGCCGGTTTTCCGCCGGATGTATTGGCGCGCATTGCAGGAACTCGTGAACGGCCCGCTCGGTTTGGCCAATACCGGCCCGTTGCTCGACGCGAAATACAATTCGTTCGTCGCGAACGGCCAAGCGGTGGAAGATCCAAACACGAATATCAAGCCGTGGTTGTCGCAAGCGCAGACGAGCATCGCCGCGCAGCTCGCGGTGGAAAACGCCACGAATTTCAACGTCAATCCGAACGTGATCGTGAGCAACGACGTGGCCTATGTCAGCGGCATCGCGCCGGTGAACGTGGACACGGTTTGGATCAACGGCGCGGCGTGGCCGGTGACGTGGACCACGACGACGAATTGGGTGGCGACCATTCCGCTGAAGCCGGGCACAAATGCGTTGAGCGTGGTCGGCGTGGACAAGAACAATCAGCCGCTGCCGGGCGACAGCACAAATCTGCTGGTGAATTTCAACGGCACCGCGCCGTCGCCGGTCGGCTCGGTGGTCATCAACGAAATCATGTTCAATCCATTCGCGCCCAACGCGCAGTTTGTCGAGCTTTACAACAATTCCACCAACACCGCGTTCGATTTGTCGGGCTGGGATTTCAAAGGACTGGCTTACACATTTCCGTCCGGCTCGTTGATTGTGCCAAACACATTCTTGGTGCTGGCGGCGAACTCGCCGGCTTATGCTGCGGCTTATGGCGCGACGAATCCGGTGTTCGACATTTTTCCCGGCACCTTGCAGTTGAATGGCGAAACGCTTTCGCTGGTGCAGCCCGGCACCAATTCCGCGAGCGACGTGACCGTGACCAAAGTGAAATATGCCGGCGCGTTGCCGTGGCCGACTAACGCCAACGGCACCGGCCTTTCGCTGCAGTTGCTCGATCCGCAGCAGGACAACTGGCGCGCCGGCAACTGGAGCGGCGCGACCGTCACGCCCGGCGCGACGAATGCCGTTTTCACCAATCTGCCGCCGTTTGCGCCGCTGTGGCTCAATGAGCTTCAGGCCGACAACTTGACCGGCATCACCAACCGCGCCGGCCAGCGCACCGCGTGGCTGGAACTTTACAATCCGACCACGAATATCGTCGCGCTGACGAATCTATATCTTGCCAATAATTACACGAATTTGACCGCGTGGACGTTTCCGACCAACGCCAGCATCAACGCCGGTGAGTTCAAAATTATTTTTGCCGACGGCCAGACGAATCTTTCGACGACGAATGAATTGCACACCAGTTTCATTTTGCCGAGCGGCACCGGTTCGCTCGCGTTGAGCCGGCTGTTCAACGGCCAGCCGCAGGTGCTCGATTTCATTGATTATGCCGGACTCGGCGTCAATCACTCTTACGGCTCATATCCCGACGGCCAGAGTTTTTCGCGGCAGGACTTTTTCTATCCCACGCCCGGCGAGACCAACAACGCCGCGAGCGCGCCGCTGACGGTGTTCATCAACGAATGGATGGCCGGCAACACGCATACGCTGCCAGACCCGCTCGACAGCAACAAATACGACGACTGGTTCGAGCTTTACAATCCCAGCAGCAACACCGTGAATCTCGCCGGCTGTTTCCTGACCAACGCTTTGAGCAGCACGCTTTATTCCGGCTCGCAAATTCCCGCCGGCTACACGATCCCGCCGCAGGGCTTCCTGCTGGTTTGGGCCGACAAAAAATCGCCGACCGGCAGCGGTGATTTGCACGTCAATTTCAAATTGAGCAAGAGCGGCACAAGCATCGCCCTCTACAACGCCAGCAGCAATCTCGTGGATTACGTCACCTTCGGCGCGCAATCCAGCGACATCAGCGAAGGCCGCTATCCCGACGGCGCGGCGAATCTTTATTTCATGCCCACGGCCACGCCGCGCACGAACAACATTGTGCCCAACACGCCGCCAGTGTGGAATGTCGTCAGCAATCAGTTGGTGGTTTTGGGCCAAACATTATCTCTGACCGCCAGCGCCACCGACGCCGATTTTCCGGCGCAAACGCTCACGTTCAGTCTCGGCACCAACGCGCCCGCCGGAGCGTTCATCAATTCTTTCAGCGGAAATTTTTCTTGGACGCCAACGAACGCGCCGGCCACCAACTTGATCAGCTTGATCGTCACCGACAACGGCACGCCCAGCTTGAGCGCGACGCAGACATTTCTCGTGACCGTAGTGTTGCCGCCGCAGCTTGGCGGCGTCAGCCTCGGCGCGAACCAGTTGATTTTCACCTGGCTGAGTTATGCGGGTTTGAACTACCAACTGGAATACAGTGATGACCTAACGGTTTCTGGCTGGGCACCGGTGGGCAGCTCCATCGCCGGCACGGGCGCGAACATCAGCGTCACGAACAGCCTTGATGCTTCGAGTCAGCGTTTCTTCCGGGTTCGATTATTACCGTGAACCCGAAGGCGAATGACGCTTTCGTGGTTAATCATTCCTGCACGCTGACTCAGCGCCAATGTTCTAATTTGGAGTGCGCGGACATGTCCGCGCTTTGCAACTGGGAGACATGTCTTCCAGTGGAAAAACGGCGACGTGTCGCCGCACGCCAAATCAGAACCGCACCTTTTTGCTTGCAAGTTTTGGTGGCCAGCGCATAAATAATTACGAATCAAAAGTCCGTTCCCTCTTCGCTGCGGAGACCGGGCGGCAGCCGTTCGGAAAGGCACATCATGAAATGCCCGT
>CAJAQO010000003.1 GCA_903944085.1 uncultured Verrucomicrobia subdivision 3 bacterium | reverse complement strand
GTGACATGGCGCAGTCGCTCGTGCTGGATGCTCAATACGGTGGCGGCATGCCGCGCTGGTCGGTGGCCACGGCGGATTCGGGCATCATGATCGGCGATCCCGGCACGCCGATCATCGCTGGCATGTATGCGTTCGGGGCTACGAATTTCAACACGACGAATGCACTCGCAGCGATGGTGAAGGCGGCGGTGAATCCCGTGACCAAGATCATCAACGGCGGCACGACCGAACGTGATGCGAATCGCGATTATTTGAATCTGGGCTTCGTGCCGGAATATCAGTTGGGCGGCTACGCGCCGGTGGCCATGACGTTGGAATATTGCAGCGCGGATTTCGCGTTGGCCCGCTTTGCGCAGGCCGTTGGTGATAGCACCAACTATTCGCTCGCCATGAATCGCGCCCAAAACTGGCGCAATCATTACAACACCACGAACGATTATTTCCAGATGCGTCGCTCGGACGGCCTGTGGTCGCCGGGATTCGTCAGCAACGCCTCGACCTACGATAACTACAATCTCTTCGCCGAGGGCACGGGTTCGCAATACATCTGGATGTTGCCGTTCAATCTGGCTTCGCTCACGACCATGATGGGCGGCCCGCAGGCGGCGATCAGCCGGCTGGATAATTTCTTCACCCAGATCAACGATAACAATACCGGCTCAAGCCCCTATGCCTTTCTGGGCAATGAACCCTGCGCCGCCACGCCGTGGGTTTACAATTTCGTGGGGCAACCTTACAAAGCTTCGGGCGTGGTTCGGCGCGCGGTGACGCAGCTTTATTCAACGTCCCCAACCGGGCTGCCGGGCAATGACGATCTCGGACAAACCTCGTCGTGGTATGTCTGGGCGGTGTTGGGCATGTATCCGGCGCTGCCGGGTGACGATGTGCTGGTATTACACGGACCGCTCTTTCCGCAGGCAGTGATTCATTTGGCGAATGGCGATCTGACCATCATCGGCACGAACGCGGCGACCGCTGCCCAGTATATTCAGAATCTTTCGGTGAATGGCCAGCCGTCGAACGTTTCGTGGATTCGCTTTGCGAATTTTATCAATGGCGGAACGCTGGCTTACAACATGGGCGGCTCGGCGAATACCAACTGGGGTTCAAATCTATTACAGGCGCCGCCGTCCTACATGGATGGCATGACCACGCCGCTCGCTGGGAATTATCTTTGGGGCACCGGTCTGGAAGCGGGTGAACCGGTCTTGTCCGCGACGAATACGGTGGATTCCGTTTCTCCGTCTGGAGGTAACTTGAATGTCACCGCTTACGGTGGGGCGTCGGTTCCAGAGCTCGGTGTGCGCAGCGAAACCAGCCAGAGCGGTTCCGGTGAAATCATGTATTCCGGAAATTCCCAAGGCGGAGCGTCGCACGCTTACCTGAAGGCTTTCGATGTGAGCGGCCAGGGCATAACAGTTTCCTCCGGGATGCATCTTTCGTATTGGGTTTACCCGCAAAGTTCGGCTGGGGCGAACAGTGCCTATGTCGTATTCGATATCATCTTCACCGATGGCACGACGCTGCGCAGCAGCGGCCTCAAGGATCAATATGGCTTCGGGATCAATCCTTCGACTCAAGGTGCGCATCTGGCGCTGGACACGTGGAATTATGTGACAGTGGATTTGACTCCGCTGACGGGCAAGACAGTGAACCGGCTGGATTTCGGTTTTGATCGCACCAACAGCGCCGGCCAGTATCGCGGCTACGTGGATGACATTTCTTTGAGCACGCCGATTAATTGGTTTGGCATCAATCTCGCCACGAATCAAACCGCGACGTCGGATAGCCAGCAGGCAGGTAATCCCGCGAGCAACGCCAATGACGGGAACACGGCAACGTTCTGGAGCGCCAATGACACCAACACGAATCATTGGTGGCAGGTGGATTTGGGTGCCATCGCCAACTTGAATGCCGACGAAATCGTCTGGCCGACGAACGGATTGGTTTACGGTTACACCGTTGCCGTGTCTCTGGATAATGCCGACTGGACGACGGTTGCCGACAAAACGGCGAACACCAGCACGGCTCAAGTTCAATCTGATGTCTTCCTCACCAGCATGGCGCGTTATGTGCGGATCACAGTGACCGGCCTGCCACCGGGCAATGCCGCCAGTATCAATGAATTTCGCGTGTTGGGCGCGTTCGTATCTTTGCCATCAGCACCGACTAATCTTCAAGCGACGCCGGGCTATGGCATGGTTGGTTTGAGTTGGTCGGCTTCTCCCGGCGCAACGAGCTACAACGTGAAGCGTTCGACAAGCAGCGGCGCAGAGGTGACCAGCATCAACACGACGAACACGAATTGTGGAGACACTGGATTGACCAACGGCACCGCATATTACTACGTCGTGTCAGCACTAAACATCGCCGGACCGGGAAGCAATTCCAGCGAAGTGAGCGCGACGCCGGTGGCCCCAGTGCCCGGTTCTTATGCGGCGTTGGTGGTGACGAATCATCCGCTCGCTTACTGGCCGTTGGGCGAGACAAATGGCCTGACCGCCTACGATCTGGTGGGCGGCTACAACGGCACTTACATCGGCGGAGTTACGCTCGGCCAGCCGGGCGTGCCGACGGTGGGTTTTCTCCCGCCGCGTTATGCCGCGCTCTTTGACGGGATTTCGGATTATGTCGTCATTCCCAAAGGCCCATTCAATATCACCAGCGCGATCACCATGGTGGCGTGGGTTAATGTTCCCGTCACGCCACATTTTTCTGGCATCATCGGTCGCGGCGACAGTTCCTGGCGCATGAGCGTGAACGGTTCTGGTCAACCCGGTGCGGCGAACAGTGGCAGCGGCGATGCGACGAGTCCGGCTTCGATCGTCGGCAGCGGCTGGCACATGGTAACCTACGCTTACACCGGTATTGCTGGTGCCAATAATGGCGCGCTTTATTTGGACGGCGTGTTGAAGGCGAACAACACCGTGACCACTTTGGCCGAAAATAATTCCGATGTCTGGATTGGCGGCGCGCCGGACTACGGCACCGGACGATTGCTGCCGGCCAGCATCGCGCAGGTGGCAGTCTTCACCAATGGCCTCTCCGCCACACAAGTGTTGGCGCTCTACAAAGCCAGCACCAATCCGCCGTCCATCCTGTTGAACATGGTCCCAACGGGCGGGGGAAATCTGATTCTCAACTGGCCTGCCGGCCTGTTGCTTCAAGCCACGAACCTTGTCGGTCCGTGGAATACGAACCTCGCGGCTCCCCCGCTCGCGATAACGCCAACCAATTCACAAATGTATTTTCGGATGCTGATCAACTAATGTT
>CAJAQO010000002.1 GCA_903944085.1 uncultured Verrucomicrobia subdivision 3 bacterium | reverse complement strand
GGCGGCGGCGTCCGTGCCTTTGAGCGCTTCCTTCACCGCGCCGGCGGCGGCCTCGAGCTTGCCCTTGTCGTCTGCAGACAATTTGTCCGCGTTGTCCTTGAGCAGTTTCTCGGTGCGATAGACGGCGTTGTCCGCCTCGTTGCGCGTCTGGATTTCTTCCAGCTTGGCCTTGTCGTCGTCCGCGTGCGCCTCGGCGTCCTTGCGCATCTTCTCAACTTCGTCCTTTGAGAGTCCGCTGCTGGCCGTGATGGTGATCTTCTGCTCCTTGCCGGTGCCAAGGTCCTTCGCGCCGACGTGCAAAATGCCGTTGGCGTCAATGTCAAAGGTCACTTCGATCTGCGGCACGCCGCGCGGCGCCGGCGGAATGTCCGCGAGCTGGAAGCGGCCGATGGTCTTGTTGTCCTTGGAGAACTGGCGTTCGCCCTGGAGCACATGAATCTCGACGCCCGGCTGGTTGTCGCTGGCGGTGGAGAAAATTTCTGATTTGCGCGAGGGAATCGTGGTGTTGCGCTCGATCAATTTCGTGAACACGCCGCCCAGCGTCTCGATGCCGAGCGACAACGGCGTCACGTCGAGCAGGAGCACGTCCTTGACCTCGCCCTTGAGCACGCCGCCCTGGATGCCGGCGCCGATGGCGACGACTTCGTCAGGATTCACGCCCTGATGCGGCTGTTTGTTGACCAGGGTCTTGGCAACTTCCACCACGCGCGGCATGCGCGTCATGCCGCCGACCAGCACGAGTTCGTCAATCTTCGCGGCTTCGATGCCGGCGTCTTTCAAGCAGGCCTTCACCGGCGCGATGGTGCGCTCGAACAATTTGTCCGTGAGCTGCTCCATCTTGGCGCGCGTGAGATTTTTCTGGATGTGCTTCGGCCCGGTGGCGTCCGCCGTGATGAACGGCAAATTGATGTCGTAGCTCTGCGAGCTGGACAGCGCGATCTTGGCTTTTTCGGCTTCTTCCTTGATGCGCTGGAGCGCGTCCGGCTGCTTGCGCAGGTCCATGCCGGATTCCTTTTTGAATTCATCGAGAATCCAGTCCATCAGCAAATTGTCCCAGTCGTCACCGCCGAGGTGCGTGTCACCATTCGTGGCTTTCACTTCAAACACGCCGTCGCCGATTTCCAAAACAGAAATATCAAACGTGCCGCCGCCCAAATCGTAAACGGCGATTTTTTCGTCTTTCTTTTTATCAAGACCGTAAGCAAGCGACGCGGCGGTCGGCTCATTGATGATGCGAAGCACTTCCAGACCCGCGATACGACCGGCGTCCTTCGTGGCCTGGCGCTGCGAGTCGTTGAAATACGCGGGCACCGTGATGACGGCCTGCGTGATTTTTTCGCCGAGGCGAGTTTCCGCGTCGGCTTTGAGCTTGGAAAGAATCATCGCGGAAATTTCAGGCGGCGAAAACTGCTTCGGCTTGCCGTCCACTTCGACTTCGATGGCGGCATCGCCGTTGCTCGCCTTCACAACTTTGTAAGGCACGCGCTTGATTTCTTCGCCGACCTCGTCAAATTTGCGGCCCATGAAGCGTTTCACGGAATAAACCGTGTTGCGCGAGTTGGTGACAGCCTGACGTTTCGCCGCGTCGCCGACGATGCGTTCGCCGCTTTTGGTGAACGCCACGACCGACGGCGTGGTGCGCTTGCCCTCGGAATTTTCGAGGACCAGCGGCTCGCCGGAGTCCATGACCGCCATGCAGGAATTCGTGGTGCCTAAATCAATGCCTAAAACTTTTGCCATAAAAAAAATTGGGTGTGTAAAATAGTTTACTGGTTTAACTGCTGGGACTTTGAATGCAATAAGGATGCCGAACTGCGCCAAACGACAAGAAAATCACGGAGTCATTGATAATAAAGGATAGAATCGGCTATTGCCGCAAGTGCGATCAGTTCAAAGCTGCGCCAGTCGTAGCATAATGGCGCACCTTCCGAACAAATGGCACACTTTGTCTGGCGCAATCAAAGGCTGGCTTAATTCTGTGGCGAAGCAAAAAAAACATCCGGCACCTGCATCCAAAGTGTGGTTTGCAGGTGCCAGAAAAAAGAGGCCTTCAAAAAAACAACTCCACCTTGCCCGCCAAGCAGCGGGCAGTCCCAATTTGCGCCATGCGTTTAGCTACGGGGCAGGCTGGTCTTTGGGCGGTATTTCATCCGCCGCTTTCACCATTTCATCCAAAAGTTTCTTGAACTCGGCGAGGCCGGTCGAAGGGATGATGATGGTGTCGCGTCGTCCGCCGACATCCTCCGTGATGCGAAGAAAGCGACCGCGCGGATTTTCCTTGAGCGTAAAAACAAAGGTTTTACGTTCAATCGGGACTTCCCCGCTTTTGAGCGTGTCTTCGACAACCGGCGGTCTGGGTTGGGCGTATTTTGACGCACCGTAACCTTGGCCCGGCTGACCTTGATAAGGCCGCCGACCGTAGGGTGATGGCCGTTCGTTTGATATCATAATTCCAATACTTCCTAGTCCCCTTAAATTCAGGCGACTTGGGCGAATTGTCAACTTACAAAATGTCCGGGGCTGAAAGCAACCGCATTTTTGTGCGGTGTCCGGAAAGCTTGTCCGACCCGGCCGAAGCATCAGTCCGTCAGCTCAAAGAATATTCGCCGCCAATTCCGCGAGTTCCGAGCGTTCGCCTTTTTGCAGTTCGATGTGCGCGGCAATCGCCTGATCGCGGAACCGGCTGATGACATAATTAAATCCGTTCGAGGATGAATCCACATACGGATTGTCAATCTGATACGGATCGCCGGTGAAAACGATTTTCGTGCCGCTGCCGACGCGCGTGATGATGGTCTTGGCCTCCAGCGGCGTGAGATTTTGCGCCTCGTCAATAATCATGAACTGATTGGCGATGCTACGCCCGCGGATGTAGCTCAAGGCTTCCACCACGATGCTGCCACTGCGCATGAGGTCGGCGGCACGACGATGGTCGTGGCCCATGTTCAAATCACTCAACATTTCCAGCGCGTCGTGAATCGGCTGCATCCAAGGCGCGAGCTTTTCCTCGAGCGAGCCGGGCAAAAAGCCGAGTTCCTTGCCCATCGAAATCGTCGGCCGTGCCACGACGAGCCGGCGAAATTCCCGGTCGTTCACCACGCGCTTCAAACCGGCGGCCATCGCGATCAAAGTTTTTCCGGTGCCCGCCTTGCCCATGAGCGTGACCAGTTTCACGCGGTCGTCGAGCAGCGCGTCCAGCGCAAAATGCTGCTCCCGGTTGCGCGGCTTGATGCCCCAGACGCCTTCGCGGCAATCGTGGATGGGAATCAGTTTCGTTCCCGTCGGATCCACTTTGGTCAGCGCTGCTTTTTTGGGATTGACCGCGTCGTTGAGCGTGCAGAATTCGTTCGGAAAATATTTTTTGCCGTCTTCCAAAACGAGTTCGCCCTTCGCGCGAAAAGCCGCCATTTTCTCCGCCGACACCGTGAGGTCAATCATGCCAGTGTAAAGATCGGTGATGAACACGCGGTCATTCTCATAATCCTCCGCCATCAGCCCGAGCGCGTTGGCTTTGATGCGCAGGTTGATGTCTTTGGAAACCAGAATGGTCGCGTTTTTCGGCTGCGATTTTTGGATGCCGGCGGCGAGCGCGAGAATCCGGTTGTCCACCGAATCGTGGGTGAAGATCGTTTCGCCCTGACCGTTTTTGTGGAAAGCGATTTTGAGCTTGCCGCCGTTTGGCAGCGCCACGCCGGCGCTCAAGCTCCCCTCGCCGCGGAAACCGTCGAGCATCCGCGAAACTGTGCGCGCGTTGCGGCCCAGTTCGGTGGATTCGCGCTTGAAACGGTCAATCTCCTCGATGACCTCGATCGGCACGAGGACATTGTGCTCCTCAAAATTGACGAGCGAATTAGGGTCGTGGAGCAGAACGTTGGTGTCGAGAATGTAATTTTTCACGCGAAGAAATAACGGCAGGTCGGCTGGTCGCTGCCGGTGCAGCGGCGGTTAGAATGTTCAAACAAGAGCATCAAAAGATTCCCTGTGACTTTTCCCAGATTTTTCCACGCGCAAAAAAGGAGTCAACGATAATCCGCCGGAAATATTTTTTGGACCGCATTCTTGCTGGAAACCGGTGTGCGGGCCGGGGCGCAAGCCGGACCTGACCGGGTTGCGCGTTGGCCTGGTCTGGTTGCAGATAAAGAGCTTCACCACATTCAACGGTTCATTTTTCCCACTGGCTCCAAAATTGTTCAAAGCTCTGCCGTTCGCGCACGCGGCGCAGTCCGTTTTCGTCGTGCCAGCAAACCGCCGCGTGACCGTGCGAAAAACGGGTTTCCCATGAAATATGATACGCGCCGGCGTCGAGCCAGATTAAATGGTCGCCCGCCCGCAGCGCGCGCGGCAGCGCCATGCACGCCAGTTGGTCGAACGCCATGCACGTCGGACCATGCACGGCGGTGCGCGTCTGGCGGCCGGCGCGTTCCGGCAACGCGAGCAGCGCATGCTGTTCCCAAAGCGAAGTCAGCGCGTTCTGCGTGCGCCCGCCGTCGCAAATAAACTGCCGCAACCCGCGCCGTTCTTTCACATCCAGAATTTTCACCGCCAGCACGCCGCTGCCGGCGCTGACAAAACGACCATTTTCCAGCCAGAGTTCGCGCAAGCCCGGAAATAATTTTACCGACTGCCGCAGTTGCTGCGCGAACGCGCGCAGGCCGAATTCGCCGTCATAAACTTTGCTCCCGCGCGACCGCACATGGCGCACTGGCACGCCGCCGCCAAGGTCCAGGTGCAGCGGACTGAACTTCGCCGCGCGGCAAACTTCCGCAACCTCGGCGATGGCGCGCTCGTAAATCCGCACCGAGGGAACATTCGTGCGCAAATGAAAATGGACGGTTTCGACGCGGGCTTTGGCGCGCAGCAATTTTTTTAGCGCGGCAACCGCTTCATCTGGCGCAAAACCGAACTGCGTTGGAAACTGTGGATTTTCCGGATCAAATTCCTCGCCGGTCAAAATGCGGACGCCGAGCCGCCAGTTCAATTTTTTGGCGCGCGGCAGCAACGCGTCGAGTTCCGCACGCGAATCAAAATTCACCGACAATCCAGGCAGCTCAAATTGCGCCAGCCAGTGATGTTTGGCCGGGCCGTTGACCAAAATATCCTCGGGTGCAAAACCTTCGGCCAGCGCGGCGCGCAGCTCAAATTCGCTGACCACCTCGATGCCACGGCCTTGCGCCCGCCACCAGCGGAGCAGCGGCGCGACCGGCTGGGTTTTGCACGAGAGCCAATGACGGAAAGCAATTTTCAATTTACGATTGCCGATTGCCGATTGAAAACCAGCATTCACGAGCGCGGCGTCCAGTTCGGAAATCTTTTCCGCGATGGGCACGCTGGAAAAAACGTAGAAGGGCGTGGGCACCGAAAGCGAAAGCGCCTCGCGAACGAGACGCTTCCAGAATTCAATGGTTTCCGGCGGATGGCCGAAATCCGGTCTGGCCGGTTTTTTCGGCGCGGAGTTCACATGCCCATGATCGAGTAGCCGCCGTCCACATAAATCACCTGGCCGGTGATGCACGCCGCGCCGTCGCTGGCGAGAAAAACGCCGGTCGCGCCGAGTTCTTCGGGAATCAAGTTGCGTTTCAGCGGCGACCGCTGCTCGTAGGTCTTGAGCATTTCGCTGAAGCCGCTGATGCCGCGCGCGGCGAGGGTGTTGACCGGGCCGGCGCTGATGCAATTCACGCGGATTTTTTTCGGGCCGAGATCGTAGGCGAGATAGCGGGTGCTGGCTTCGAGCGAGGCTTTGGCCACGCCCATGACGTTGTAGTGCGGCACGACTTTTTCCGCGCCATAATAACTCATGCCAATGATGCTGCCACCGTCGGTCATCAGCGGTTCGGCGGCGCGGGCAAGCGCGACAAGCGAATACGCGCTGACATCATGCGCAATGCGGTAGGCTTCGCGGGAGGTGTTCACAAACCGGCCTTCCAGCGCCGCCTTGGGCGCAAACGCCACGGAATGCAGAAGCAGATTCAGCTTGCCAAATTTCGCACCCACTTCGGCGAAAACACGGTCAATGTCTTCATCCTTCGTCACGTCGCATGGCAAAATCAAAGTGTCCGCGCCGAACGTGCCGGCGAGTTCCTCGACGTTTTCCTTCACGCGCTCGCCCTGGAAGGTGAACGCGAGTTTCGCGCCTTCCTTGGCCCACGCCTGCGCGATGGCCCAGGCGATGGAGCGTTTGTTGGCGACGCCGAAAACAACCCCCGTTTTTCCTTCAAGCAATGGCATAATTAGAAATAATTTTTAAATTAACCGTCGCGCAGGATGGCAAAACCGGAGTCGCACGGCAATTTCATTTTGGCTTCCGCCTCGACGGGCGCGGGCGCGGCGGCTAAATTTCGGCCATGGACTCCAATGCCATCGCCGACGGCCTGATCCAGTATTTGATGCTGATCGGGCTGCTGACCTTCCACGAATTTGGCCATGCGTGGGTCGCGATGAAATGCGGCGACGACACCGCGCGGTTGCAGGGCCGCGTCTCGCTCAATCCCGTCGTCCACATTGACCCGATCGGCACCGTGCTGCTGCCGCTGATGATGATTTTCATGCCGGGTGTCGGACGTTTCCTGATCGGCTGGGCCAAGCCGGTGCCGGTGAATCCATACAACCTCCGCCAGCCGCGCCGCGATGACATCCTGATTTCCATGGCCGGCCCGGCGATGAATCTGGTGCTCGCCGTCGGCTTGGTGGCGCTGGCGAAGGTAATATTGATCGCCCACTTCGGCCAGTTCGCGGAACTGTGCTTGCAGGCGGCGGCGTTGAGCCTGATGCTCTGCTTCTTTAATTTGATCCCCGTGCCGCCGCTCGACGGCTCACATGTCCTGCGCAACTTGACCAACATGAGCTACGAAACCTACGCCCAATTCGCCCGGTTCGGTTTCATCATCGTCATCGTGCTCCTGCAAATTCCGGCGTTTCGCGGCCTGCTCAATTTTGTGACCTATGGCACGCTCGAAATCCTGGGGCGGATTTTCGGAGTATTGTAAACGGACGCAAACCCAAAAACCGGCCCGCAGTTTTTCACCGCGCGCCGGTTTTTGTTTGCTTTGAAAAGCTCAGGCCTTGCCGCCGAAGGTCACGAAGTCGTCCACGTCCAGCACGTCGAACCACGTCACGATGTCCGTGCGGTCAGGGGCGCCGGCCTTGTGCAGGCCGTTCAAATACTCGCGGCCATCGGGATTGTCCGGCGCGCGGTTTTCCTGCCAGTTCGTCCATGCGATAATTTCCGGCGCGGTGCGCGGATGCTTGGCGGTTTTCTGAATCCACTCCAGCACTTCAGTGTCGCTCTTGCCCAGTTCCGTTTTCAGCGCTTCCGGATCAATGCCGGCGAAGGTCAGAAACTGCTGGTCCAGTGGACAGGCGTAATGATACTCGCCGTTCTTGCCGTCGAGCGCGGCGCGGCCCTTGTCCAACATGCGCGGCAGAATCGCGTAGCCGCCGAGGCGGACGCGCGGGCTGCGCGGCGGGAATTTCGTCAAGTCAGGTGTGTGTAATGACATAATATGTTTACGTTTTCAGTTTCAAAGTCGCCTTTCTTTGCGACGGAATCCAAATTGCACTGAAAATGCCGAATTGCAAGTGCGGCCGAAAAAATTTATTTTATCGCCGTGAAACACTCTGGCAAAGCGGCGCAGTCCGCGCTGACACTGATTGGCCTGTCCGGCATGGCGGTCCTGCTGCTGCTGGCCGTCGCCTTTTTGGCGAAGGTCATCGGCTCGTTTGTGGTCGGCCTGGCCGGCGTGCTGCTGGTGCTATGGGCGCTGTTTGTGGTCTTCACCTTTTATTTTTTCCGCGACCCGGACCCGGCGGTGCCGATTGGAAAAAATCTCGTCCTCGCGCCCGGCCACGGCAAGGTGGACACGATTGACACCACCACCGAGCCGGAATTTCTCGGCGGCGAATGTCAGCGCATCTCCATTTTTCTTTCCGTGTTCAACGTGCACGTTCAGAACGCGCCGCTCACCGGGCGCATCGCTTTTTTCAAACATTCGCCCGGCCAGTATCTCAACGCCATGCGCGCCGACTGCGCGAAATACAACGAAAATGTGTTGCTCGGCATCGAGGCCGGCGAACCGATGGGCGAGAAAATCGGCGTGCGGCTCATCGCCGGTTTGATTGCGCGCCGCATCGTGCCGTGGGTCGCGCAGAATGACATTGTGCAGCGCGGCGAACGCATCAGCCTGATCCAGTTCGGTTCGCGCGTGGATGTCTATCTGCCCAAGAGCGCTAAAATCAAAGTCCAGCTTGGCGACCGCGTAGTCGGCGGCGAAAGCATCCTGGCGGAACTTGTCTGAGGAAATGGAAACCAAGCCGCCAACCAAAACGCCCGCGTCGCCGGAAGGCGAGAAGCTGAAAATTTATTTTCTGCCGAACCTGTTCACGGCGGGAAATTTGTTTTGCGGCTTTGTGGCGTTGACGAAAATCGTCGAAGCCGATCTTGGCGCGGGCGATTACAGCCAGATCAAAATCGCGCTCGCCTTCATTTTGCTCGCGTGCATTTTCGATTTGTTTGACGGCCGCGTCGCGCGCATGGGCGGCCATGAAAGCCCGTTCGGCCGCGAATTTGATTCGCTGGCGGATTTGATTTCATTCGGCGCAGCCCCGGCGTTTCTGGTGCATCGCGTCGTGCTGCACGACATTTTCAGTGACGAATACACGGAGCTTGGCTGGTTCATTGCCTCGATTTATTTGATCTGCGGCGCGTTCCGCCTGGCGCGATTCAATTGCCTTTCCGCGATGAACCTGCCGGGGGCGGGCAAGGATTTTCTTGGCTTCCCGATTCCGTCCGCCGCCGGTCTGGTGGCATCGCTGACACTGTTTATCATCAAGCTGAATGAGAAGGATAAAAATCTTGGCCACTGGGGCTACCTGCTGCCGGTGGTGCTGGTGTTTTTATCGGCGATGATGGTCAGCGAGGTGAAGTATCCCAGCTTCAAGTCGCTCGGCCTGCGCTCGTCCACGACGTTTTTGAAGGTGGTCATTGCGGCGCTGTTCGTCGGCTGCCTGATGATTTTGCGCGAGAAAATTTTGTATTACGTCCTGCCGCTGTTCTTCACCGGCTATCTGCTCTACGGTTTTGTGCGCCCGCACATCTCGCGCGCCTGGCGCAAGGAAATCGAGGAAGACGACGACGAGCCGGAGGCGGAAAGCTGACATGGCCGACACGCATCCAGTTCTGCTCGCCGCACTCGCAGGCTTCGTCTGCGCGCTGGTGTTCGCCTCGATTCCCGTCGGGCCGATCAACCTGACCATTCTCAACGATGGCGCGCAGCGCGGCTTTGTCTGGGCGTTTTTCATCGGGCTGGGCGCGGCGGTGATGGACACAATTTACTGCGCGATCTCGTTCACCGGCCTGTCGCAATTTTTCGACCACGGCCTCGTCAAAGCCTTCATGCAGGTGATGGGCTTCGTGTTCCTGCTGTTTCTCGGCTTCAAATTCCTGCTCGCGCAAACCGTGAAGGTGCCGACCAAGCTGGATTCCGCCTCCGAAAAACTGGAGGCGCGCATCGAGCAAAAAATCCATCCGCACTCGGCGTTTGCCACCGGTTTCGTGCGCGTGCTGGCGAATCTCGGCGTGCTGATCGCCTGGGTGGTGCTCGCCGCCAACCTGATGGCGCACGACTGGGTGGACGAAGCGCTGTCCGCCCGCGCCGCCTGCGTGAGCGGGGTTTTCACCGGCACCACGACGTGGTTTTTGATTTTAAGTTACGGCGTCTCACGCGGCCACGGAAAATTCGGCGAGAAAACCTTGCTCCGCCTGCAACATATTTCCGGCATGTGCCTGATCGTGACCGCGCTGTTTGAAGGCGCGAAAATCGCCTGGGACCTCGCCCAACACAAAATTTAATTTATGCTTAAAGCTGGAATCGTCGGATTGCCCAATGTGGGCAAATCAACCCTGTTCAACGCCGTCACGCGCACGCGCAAGGCCGAGGCCGCGAACTATCCGTTCTGCACCATTGACCCGAACGTCGGCATCGTCACCGTGCCGGACGAACGGCTTTTCGTTTTGCAAAAAATCGCCAAGACCGGCGTGGTGATTCCGGCGGCAATTGAATTTGTGGACATCGCCGGTCTCGTCAAAGGCGCGTCGCAGGGCGAAGGACTGGGCAATAAATTTCTCACGCACATCCGCGAAGTGGACGCCATCGTCCAAGTCGTCCGCTGTTTTGAAGATGCGGATATTCATCACGTCACCGGCAGCGTTGATCCCGTGCGCGACATCGAAATCATCACCACCGAACTGGTGCTGGCTGATTTGGAAGCGGTGCAAAAGCGGCTCAACAGCGTGGCCAAGGACGCCAAGCGCGGCGACAAGGAAGCGCTCGCGCAGGAAACGGTTTTGAAAAAATTGGAGCCGCACCTCAACGCCGGCAAACCCGCACTCACACTCGAACTAACGCCCGAAGATAAAGCCATTTCGCGTTTGTTCTGGCTGATGACCGACAAGCCGACAATTTTCGCGTGCAACGTGAAGGAAAACGATCTGGCCACCGCCGACAAAAACCCGTTCATCGTGAAAGTGCGCGAATATGCCGCGCATCATTTCGCGTGCGAAGCCGTCGTCATCAGCGCGCAGATTGAGAGCGATTTGATTGATTTGTCCGACGCAGAGGCGAAAGAATTTTTGAAGGAACTTGGCGTCAGCGAATCCGGCGTCGGCGCGCTGATCCGCGCGACGTATCATCTGCTCGGCCTGCGGACGTATTTTACGGCGGGCGAGAAAGAAGTCCGCGCGTGGACGATTCACATCGGCGACACCGCGCCGAAAGCGGCCGGCGTGATCCACTCCGATTTCGAGCGCGGATTCATCAAGGCCGAAACCGTGGCTTACGAAGATTTGGTGAAACTCGGTTCCGTCGCCGCCGCGCGCGAGAAAGGCCTTTACCGGATGGAAGGCAAGGAATACGTCGTCCAAGACGGCGACGTGCTGCTGTTCAAATTCAACGTCTAGCCAGCCATTCAATAAGTCGGCAGCGAATACATGTAGTTGGTGGCGTAATTCTGACCCACGGGCTCGACATGGCCATCGGCAAACACCGAATCGCTCCGTTTGTTATGCCGTATGCTCAAAAAGTTATTGCCCGGCGGATTGTAGGGTGGGTTTGAACCAAACGGCTCCCAACGGCCACATTGCACAACCCAAGTGCCTCCAGCCGCGATTTCAATCGGCGGCTCATCGTTAGGCTTCAGGGACGCCACCGGCTCCACTCCCATCATTTTGGTGGATGGACTGTGAACCGCAGTGGACTTGGAATAATAGCCTTTTCCGGTTGTATCAATGATCGTGGTGAAACCCGGGCTGCCTAGGGAGGTAGTCACATTGTAGCTGGTGAATTCATAGCTGTAATAATACGGGCCGTCGCCAGGTTGGGCATATGTGACCCGGTCGAGATCAGAGGTGTCCATCGGGCAGCGGAAAATATTCGTGCTGGTGCCGGTGCCGAGCACCCGGATGAGCGGGCTTTTGTCGAGCGTCATGAGCACGCCATTGACGGTCGGCGTGTTGGCCCCGGTTCGCCAATAAATCCAATCCTCCAAATGCGGTCCGTAAGTGTTTGCCGACGCCGCGCCAGCATAAACATCATTGTTGTCACCAACATAAATAATCATGCCCAAGCCCAATTGTTTGATGTTGCTCATGCAATAGGCCTGCTGGCCCTTTTGCTTGGCCTTGGACAGCGCGGGCAGCAGCATGGCCGCGAGAATCGCGATGATGGCGATGACCACCAGCAGTTCAATCAGCGTGAACGCTGTCGGCAACGGCGTCCGCCGGGCCGGAAGACGGCCTGCCGGAAAAAAATGGTTTTGGGGCTTCATAAAATAGGTTCAATGTTTTTAAACAAGGCGCAAATGGGCCGGCATTAAATTCGGGATTCAAATGACTCTATCAAACCGGAAATCATTTGCACGTCAGGATTATTGCAAAGTGATTTGAATTTTCTGCACCCGGCCACGCCCGCCGCCTGCCAGGCTTCAACACAGCTTGTAACGCCGCATCGCCGGCTCCACGGCCTGCGCCCAAGCATCAATGCCACCGCGCAAACAGCGCACATTCTGCAAACCGTGGCCCATGAAATAAGCCGCCGCATCCAGACCATTTTTTCCCGCGTGATCAATGACCACAATTGGATTTGTGTTTGATCCGCCACCCATGATTTCGCGCATCACATCCTGCGAAAGTAAAACCGCGCCGGCGATATGCACCGCCTCAAATTCCTCACGCGACCGCACGTCCACCAGCTTCACCGTTTTGTCGTTTTGTAAAAGTTCGGCAAGCTGCGTTGGCGAAATCAAAACTTTCGCGTCCTGCTCGTGACTGGACTGGATGTGCGCCAGCACTTCGGCCACGTTCAAATTGCCATTGCGCGCGCAGACTTCCGCCAGCGTTTCCGTCGGCTGAAAACCGCAACTGCTGCACCCGCCGATGTGATATTTTCGGAACAACGACCGCTGCGCGCCGGGAAATTTTTCCAGCACCTCGCGCATCGGCGAAGCCGCGCCAGTTTCGGTTTCAAGAATCATAGCGCAGCTTAACCCAGTTTCTTCCGCAATGCCCCGGCAATTTGAATAAACGCCTTGCCCGCCGCGTGATTCGGCGTGGAAACGACAATCGGCGTGCCCCGGTCGCCGCCTTCGCGGATTTCGGTGAAGAGTGGAATTTCACCGAGGAACGGCACGTCCTGCCGCGCGGCTTCTTCTTTGCCGCCGCCGTGGCCGAAAATTTCCACGCGCTCGCCGT
The DNA here is from genome assembly GCA_903944085.1 of uncultured Verrucomicrobia subdivision 3 bacterium. GTDB lineage: Bacteria > Verrucomicrobiota > Verrucomicrobiia > Limisphaerales > UBA11358 > UBA11358. The sequence goes on along the minus strand of CAJAQO010000002.1, from coordinate 7,418 downwards.
TCGGCGCGGTGAAATAGCTCATGTTTTCGATGATGCCGAGAATCGGCACGTTCACTTTTTTGAACATCGCAATGCCTTTGCGCACGACGCCAAGCGACGCTTCCTGCGGCGTGCTGATGATCACGCCGCCGTCCAGCGGCACGGTCTGGCAAAGCGACAACTGCGCGTCGCCCGTGCCCGGCGGCAAATCCACCAGCAGAAAATCCAAATCGCCCCACTCGACCGCCAGCAGAAATTGGTTGATCGTTTTTGTAATCATCGGCCCGCGCCAAATCACCGGCTGGTCGTCTTCCAGCAGCAGCCCGATGCTCATCACTTTCACGCCGTGATTGGCCGGCGGCACGAGCCGCTCGGCGGCGTTCACGGTCGGACGTTCATGCACGCCCATCATCAGCGGAATGCTCGGCCCGTAAATGTCGCAATCCAGCAAACCCACTTTCGCGCCGAGATGTTTCAGCGCGCAGGCCAGATTCACGGAGCAGGTGGATTTGCCGACGCCGCCCTTGCCGCTGGCAATGGCGACCACGCGTTTCACGCCGGGAACCTTGGCTTGGTTCGTAAACGGCTTGCCGGTCGCGGCCTGGCCGGCGGTCGGCTGTTTGACTTCGACGTGAACGTGGCTGACGCCGGGAAGATTTTTCAGCACGCGCTCGCTCTCGGTTTTTATTTGCTGCGCGGCTTCGGGATTTGGCGAGGTCAACTGCATCGTGACGCTCACCGCGCCGTTCGCGGTGGAAATGTCCTTGACGAGGCCGAACGAAACAATATCGCGCGAAAAGCCGGGATACTTGACGGCTTGCAGTGCTTTTTGGATGGCTTCCTGTGATAACATGGCTCACAAGTTGCCACCGACGGCGCATAACGTAAAATTTATTTCGCGCGAAGTCCGCGAAGGCGGCGAAGTTACGGATGGATTTTTATCCCCTTCGCCAGCTTCGCGTTTTGCGCGCGACATTTTGCACCGCCGTTTTCAATTGCGCCGCAGGCGTCAAAATGGGAGATTGTCCGCCGGTTTATAATTAGAATCATTCTAAACATGACGCTCAAAGCCAATCACGGGACGGAATTGCTGGTCGAACAATTTTCGCAGTTCGCCGCCGCCACGCCGGAGCCAAAATCATTTTCCGCCCTGCGCAAAGCTGGCATCGCCGGTTTTGCCGATCTCGGTTTCCCGAAATTGAGCGATGAGGACTGGCGCTTCACCAACGTGGCGCCCATCGCGCAACTGCCGTTCACGCTCGCGCGCGAGGCCGTGGTCAACGGCGCGGAAAGCAAACTTTTGGACGCAGCCGCCTTCACCAAATTGCCCGGCCACCGGCTGGTGTTCGTCAACGGATTTTTCTCCGCGAAACTTTCCGGCATCAAGCCGGTGGGCGGCGGCGTGCGGATTGAAAACCTGGCCGCCGCGCTGGCCAAGGATTCTGCGCTCATCGAAAAACATCTCGGCAAATACGCGCACACAGCGAACAACGCCTTTGCCGCGCTGAACCAAGCGCTGTTCACCGACGGCGCCTTTATCTTCGTGCCGGCGGGCGTGGAAGTCGCCGAGCCGGTGCAGTTGATTTACATTTCATCCGCGAAACAAAACGGGGAAACCATCCTGCCGCGCAACTTGGTCATCGCCGAGGCGAACAGCAAGCTGACGGTGGTGGAAAGCTATATCAGCACCGGTAACGTCGCGTATTTCACGAACGCGGTGACGGAAATTCTCGCGGGCGACCATGCCCGCGTCGAGCACGTCAAACTTCAGGACGAAGCGGTGGAGGCGTTTCACATCGCGACGATTGCCGGCGAATTCGGCCGCGCCAGCAACGTGACCGTCCATTCGTTCGCGCTCGGAGCCAGAATTTCGCGCACCAACATCCGCACCAAGCTCGCGGGCGAAGGGCTGGAATGTATTTTGAACGGGCTTTATCTGACGCGCGGCGAGCAGCTCGCGGATCATCACATGATTGTCGAGCACGCGCAGCCGCATTGCGCCAGCCACGAGTATTTCAACGGCATTTTGGACGACAAATCGAAGGGCGTTTTCCACGGCCGGATTTACGTCCATCCCATCGCGCAAAAAACCGACGCGAAGCAGACCAACAAAAATCTGCTGCTCTCCGACGACGCGACCGCTGACACCAAGCCGCAACTGGAGATTTACGCGGACGACGTGAAATGCACGCACGGCGCGACCATCGGTCAGTTGAACAATGAAAGCATTTTTTACCTGCGCTCGCGCGGGATTAACACCGACATGGCGCGGCAGATGTTGATCCACGCCTTCGCCGGCGAAATCATCGAACGCATCAAGTGCGAACCGGCGCGCGAGGTGATTGACAAGCTGGTGTGGGATCGGCTGGAGGCCAATCCACATTTGCTGGGAAAATAGAATGATGCGTGATGCGTGAAAACGCAAATCACGCATCACGCATCACGCATCACGAACATGTTTGACGACATCAACGACCTTTATCAGCAGGTCATTTTGGACCACTGCAAGCAGCCGCGCAATTTTCACGAAATGCCGGCGGCCACCTGCTCGGCGCAAGGCCACAACCCGCTGTGCGGCGACAACCTCAAATTATTTCTCACCCTCGACGGCGATGTCATCAAAGACGCGAGCTTCGTCGGTTCCGGCTGTTGCATTTCAAAGGCGTCGGCGTCGTTGCTGACCGACAACATCAAAGGCAAGACCAAGGCCGAGGCGGAAAAAACTTTCGAGCAGGTGCGCGACATGATTACGACCGGCAACGTGAACGGCGACGTCGGCAAGCTGGCAGTCTTCGCCGGCGTCCACAAATATCCAGCCCGCGTGAAATGCGCGATTCTCGCGTGGCACGCGTTGATGGGGGCGTTGAAAGGCGATGCCCAACCGGTCAGCACCGAGTCGGAGCAGCTTTAACCAGTCACGTTCGGAGATTCCAAGCTGATTTTACTGGCCAAAGAATTTCTGAATCTCCTTCACCACTTCCACAAATCGGTCAACCTCGTCCTTGGTATTGTAAAAATAAAAACTCGCGCGGGCGGTAGATTCCACGCCGAGCTTGTGCATGAGCGGCTGCGTGCAGTGATGGCCGCCCCGCAACGCCACGCCGCCCTGGTCCGCCAGCGTCACCACGTCGTGCGCGTGAACATCCTTCAGCAGAAAGCTCACCAGCCCGGCGCGGTTTTGTTTCGGGCCGAAAATGCGGATGTTTTTCAGCGCGGAAAGTTTTTCGCAGGCGTAGTTCGCCAGTTCCTGATCGTGCCGCCAGATATGTTCACGGCCGATGGCGTCGAGATAATCCATCGCGGCGTGCAAACCAATCGGGCCGGAAATGTCCGGCGTGCCGGCCTCGAACCGGTGTGGCGCGTGTTTGAATTCCGTCTTGGCGTAGCCGACGGTTAGAATCATTTCGCCGCCGCCTTGATACGGCGGCATGGCTTCGAGAATTTCCTGCCGGCCCCACAAAACGCCGATGCCGGTCGGCCCGCAAATTTTATGGCCGGAGAACGCAAAGAAATCGCAGCCGATGGCCTGCACGTCCACCGGCAAATGCCCGGCGCTCTGCGCGCCGTCCACAAGCGTGACGATGCCGAGCTTTTTTGCCCGCGCGCAAATTTCCGCGACGGGATTCACCGTGCCCATCGAGTTTGAAATGTGAACCATTGAAAGCAGCTTCACATTTTTCGTGAGCAACGAATCGAGCTGGGACAAATCCAAAACGCCTTCGTCGCCGGTGACAGGAATGTAGGCGACTTTCGCGCCAGTGCGTTGTGCAATCATCTGCCACGGCACGAGATTGCTGTGATGTTCCAATTCCGTGAGCAGAATCACATCGCCAGCTTTGAGATTTTTCGCGCCCCAAGCGGCGGCGACGAGGTTGATGCTTTCCGTGGTGCCGCGCGTCCAGATGATTTCGTCGGCGCTTTTGGCGTTGATGAATTTCGCGGTGCGCGCGCGCGCGGCTTCAAACGCATTCGTGGCGCGATTGCTCAACTCGTGGATGCCGCGATGGACGTTGGCGTTGTCGAATTCGTAATAATGCACCAGCGCGTCAATCACCGTGCGCGGTTTCTGCGAGGTGGCGGCGTTGTCGAAATACACCAGTGGCTTGCCGTGGACTTGCTGATGGAGAATCGGAAAGTCGGCGCGCACCTTTGACCAGTCAATATTGGCACTCACCGGCATAATCTAACTGCGGAAGGCCGCCGATGCACCCGGAAAATTGCGGTTCGCGGAAAGAGTCAAACTGGCTTTGTTAGTTTTTCCCAGAAGCCGGCCAGTTCCTCCGGTCCGAAGTCGGCGAGGATTTTCCCGTCCACGTCAATCACCGGCGCGAGCCGCTGGTCGGAGAGATTGACCATTTCCGTCATGGCCTTGCTGTCGGAAATCACGTCGAGCGTTTCATACTTGATGCCACGCGCGTCAAGCCAGTGCTGCGCCTTGTGGCACCACGGGCAATACGGTTTGATGAAGAGGCGGATTTTCAAGGGATCAAATTTGCCCGCAGAATTCATCCACCGTGATTCCCGCCGTGCGAATCAAGCTGCGGAGCGTGCCTCGGGCGACTTCCTTGTGATCGGGAATTGAGAGCGTGGTCATTTCGCCGTCCTTGATCATGATGATGTGACTGCCGCGCTGACGGGCAATCTGCCAGCCGAGACTTTCAAACGCCCGGACGGTTTTGCGCCCGCTGATGACCGGAAGCGAGGGCATCAGACCAGGACTTCCACTTGTTGCGTTTCCACCGTGAGCGGCAGGCCGCGTTCCGCGCGCACTTCGAGACAGAGCGCGATGGCCTCTTTGATATTTTTCAATGCCTGCGGCTTGGTTTTGCCCTGGCTCACGCAGCCGGGAATCGCCGGGCACTCGGCCACCCAGATGCCGTCCTCGTCGCGGTCAAGTGTCACTGAAAGTTTCATGTTTAACGTGTAGCCGACAACCGCGCCTTTTGCAAGCGCCCGCCAAGACAGTGCTGCGCCTTGTGGCACTGCGGGCAACAGGGCTTGATGAAGAGGCGGATTTTCATTCAATTAGTGGAAGCTGTCTGTTTTGCCGGCTGTTCTTTCGCATATGTTCAAAAAAAATCTGCAACCCCTCCACCTAATTCAATTTTTTCAACTTTGCTTCGCCCAAAAACTGTATCGAATTCGTATCCCACCCAAATTCCTATGATTTCACGTTTCAGCATTTCAATTGGCAACCACCAAATATCACCAGTCACAGTCTTGAGCAAAATGTGATCTCCATAAACAGGTGACTTCGTTCCTCGGTATTGCAACACAAAACTAATATCGCCACTGCAAGAAAAACCCGCGCTACGAATAATAACTGGCCATGGCGAGTTGTTTTTCAGAGAAATTCCAAAAACTTTAGACTCCCGGCAACTCCATGTTTTGAAGCGATTGTCTTCCGAATTTCTCGCCGAATTCTGAATGTCTTCATCATCTGCCAGATCCAAACAATGGCAGCCCACAAAAATGCTGTCGGCTACTTCGCTTACTTTTCCATCTTTAATCCCATGAGAATCCTGATCGCATTTAGCTGATTTAGTTGCTTGCGTTGGATTATTTGTGGTTTGATTGAATTTCTGCGAGTTGAAATTAGTTGCCGCGTGACTGGAAACAACAATGGGCAAATTACTTTGAGCTTGAGTAAAGGAAAGGCTTAATAAAAAACAAAGAACAATTTTTGCTTTCATAAATTCCGCCTCTGCGCCCTTGCGTCTCTGCGTTACATTTTACCCACCAACCTGTTTCTTGTAATCGTCCGGCGAGAGCAGCGCGTTCAGTTCGGCAGCGTTGCTCAATTTGATTTTGTAAAACCAGCCGTCGCTGTCGGGCGCGGTGTTCACCAGCGCGGGATTATCCACCACGGCGGCATTGACGGCGGTGATCTCGCCGCTGACGGGCGAATAGATGTCGCTGGCGGTCTTGACGGATTCCACCACGGCGCAGGCTTCGCCGGCATTGACTTGGCGTCCCACGGCGGGCAGCTCCACAAACACAATGTCCGTCAGTTCAGCCTGCGCATGGTCGGTGATGCCCACGGTGGCGGTGTCGCCGCTGACGCGCACCCATTCGTGTGATTTGGCGTATTTCAGGTCAGAAGGAATGTTGCTCATAAATTGTGCGGGAAGATTACGCGGCTGGCACGGATTCTCAACTGAAATTGTCGCGCGAAGGACGCGAGGTGTTCGAAGTGGAAAAACATTCTTCCCTTCGCCGCCTTCGCGCGACTTCTCCGCTCACAAAAACTGCGTGAGCAAGCCCGGCGCGCAGCCGAGCAGGATCACCAGCAACGCCAGCAGCACCAGCGCCAGAAACGTCAGCAGTGGCACCTTGATGGGCGGTGCCTCGGCGGCGGCGTCCTCAACATAGGCCGCCTTGAGCACTCGCAGGTAGTAGTAGAACGACACCGCGCTCATCGCGATGGCAAGAATCACGAGCCAGAGCAGACCGAGATTTTCGCCGAAGCTCACGACGGCGCTGAACAAAAAGAATTTGCCGATGAAACCCGCCAACGGCGGAATGCCGCCGAGCGAGAGCAGGAAAATCATCAAACACAAGGACAAGCCCGGCGCGCGTTTGCTCAGGCCGTTAAAGTTTTTAATCGCATCGCCGCCGGTGGCTTCCTCCACCACCGTGACCACGCCAAATGCGCCAATGGTCGTCAACGCGTAGGTGATGACGTAAAACATCATGGCGCTGGCGCTGGCCGGCGTGTTGGACAGCACACCAAGCAGCATGTAGCCCGCGTGCGCGATGGCCGAGTAGGCCAACATGCGTTTGGCACTGGATTGGACGATGGCGGTGAGATTGCCCAGCACCATCGAAAGCGCGGCGACGATGGCGATGACCGGCGTCCAGCCGGAAAGGTAGCCGTGCCAGACGGCGCTGCCTTCCGCGCCAATAAAGCCAAGTGTGAAGATTTTGGCGAGAACATAGAAGCTGGCGACCTTGGAACCAGAACCGATGAATGCGGCGCTTGGCGTGGGCGCGCCTTCGTAGGCGTCGGGCGCCCAAAGATGGAACGGCACGGCGGCGACTTTGAAACCAAAACCGATTACCGTCGTCACGAGCGCGACGAGCAGCAGCGGATCAAATCCCTTGCCGGCGATGCCGATAGCGATTTCGCGCAGATTGGTGGAACCGGAAATACCGTAGAGCAGGCTGAAGCCGAACAGCAGAAACGCCGCCGACATGCCGCCGAACAAAAAGTATTTCAACGCGGCCTCGGCGGACTTCTCGTTGTGCTTGTTGAAGGCGGTGAGGATGTAGAGCGCGAGGCTGGCGAATTCCAGCGCGATGAAAACCATCAGCAAATCTTCGGTGCTGACGAGGAACATCAGGCCGATGGTGCCGAGCAGGATCAGTGAAAGATATTCGCCGACATGGTCGGTGAACTTGCCAGACGTGGAAATCAGGATGGTGAAAACCGTCAGCGC
>CAJAQO010000001.1 GCA_903944085.1 uncultured Verrucomicrobia subdivision 3 bacterium | reverse complement strand
GCCCAAGCCGAAATTTACGCCACAGCGCAAGAAGATATTGGTTATAGCTGCCATTGCCGTAGCGGTGGTGTTAATCGGGGTGGTGATTTATTTGGTGTTACAACCTTCCGGTCCGGGTAAAGGTTTTGTCAGCGGCAATGGACGCATTGAGGCCACGGAGATTGATGTCGCTACCAAACTGGCCGGTCGGGTGCAGAGCATCATGGTAGACGAAGGTGACTTCGTGCAGGTCGGCCAGCCGCTGGCGCAAATGCAGACCGACGTGCTCGACGCGCAGCGCGCCGAGGCGCAGGCCCAATCGCAGCAGGCCATCACCACCATCGCCAGTGCGGAGGCCCAAGTGGCCGCGCGTCAGAGCGACACGGCCGCCGCGCAGGCCACCGTCAGTCAACGAGCGGCTGAATTGGATGCAGCGCAGCGGCGATTCGCACGAGTTCTGATGTTGTCTACCAATGGCGTGGTCACCTTGCAAGAACTGGACGACGACCGCGCCAGTTTGCACGGCACCGAGGCTGCCGTGACGGCGGCACAAGCGCAAGTTGCCGCTGCACAAGCGGCGATTAAAGCGGCGCAAGCCCAAGTCGTCGGAGCCAAAGCCAGCGTCACCGCCAGTGTGGCAACCATCGCCACGATTGACGCCGACATTACGGACAGCCTGCTCAAGTCCTCATGCGAAGGCCGCGTGCAATATCGCGTGGCCCAACCCGGCGAAGTGCTGGGTGCCGGCGGCACGGTTCTCAATCTGGTTGACCTCAATGATGTCTATCTCACTTTTTTTCTTTCCGATGCGGTGGCGGGCAAGGTGGCTATCGGCACCGAAGTTCATCTGGTGCTTGATGCCGCGCCGCAGGAGGTGATTCCGGCAACGGTCTCTTTTGTGGCCACGGTCGCTCAGTTCACACCCAAGACGGTGGAGACGGCAGATGAGCGACAGAAACTGATGTTCCGGGTCAAGGCGCAGATCAGCCGCGCGTTGTTGCAAAAAAACTTGAAACAGATTAAGACCGGTTTGCCGGGCGTCGCCTGGATCAAACTTGATGCCGCTGCCAAGTGGCCGGTCAACTTGGAAGTCAAGGCGCCGCAATGATGCCGGGAAAGTCCAGTGACGTGCCGGTGGCCCGACTGGTGGGTGTCGCTTTACGCTACGGAAAAACGGTGGCACTAAATGGCATCACGCTGGACATTCCGGCTGCGGAAATGGTTGGACTGATCGGCCCCGACGCGGTTGGCAAATCCAGCTTGCTGTCGCTGCTCGCTGGTTCGCGCGCGGTTCAGGAAGGCACCGTCGAAGCCTTGGGTGGCGACATGGCCAGTTCCCGGCATCGCGAAAGCGTGTGCCCGCACATCGCCTACATGCCGCAGGGGCTCGGCAAAAATCTTTATCCAACATTGTCGGTCGAGGAGAACTTGCAATTCTTCGGCCGGTTGTTCGGACACAATGCCGCCGAACGCCGTCGTCGCATTGATGAGTTGTGTCGCAGCACGGGCCTCACTCCGTTTCTGACGCGCCCGGTTGGCAAATTGTCTGGCGGCATGAAACAGAAGCTGGGTTTGTGCTGTGCGCTGATTCACGACCCCGATTTTTTGATTTTAGATGAACCCACCACCGGCGTTGATCCGCTGGCGCGGGAACAATTTTGGGATCTCATCAAGCACATCCGCGCCGAACACACCGGCATGAGCGTGATTGTGGCCACCTCCATCATGGACGAGGCGCAGAACTTCGACTGGCTCGTGGCGATGGATGCCGGCAAGGTGATGGCCACCGGTTCACCGGCGGAATTGCTCGCCCACACGCATTGCAAAACGCTGGATGCGGCCTTCATCGCCCTTCTTCCCGAAGCGTTGAGGAGCAGCCACCGGGACGTGACGATTCCGCCGCTGGTTGAAGGTGCCGATGCCAAGATTGCGATCGAGGCCGATGGTTTAACGATGCGTTTTGGAAAATTCGTCGCCGTGGACCACGTCAGTTTTCGCATCCGCAAGGGCGAGATTTTCGGATTCCTCGGTTCCAACGGCTGCGGCAAATCCACCACGATGAAGATGCTGACCGGCCTGTTGCCGGCCACCGAGGGCAGCGCCGCGTTGTTTGGACAGCCCGTCAATCCCAAGGACATCGCCACCCGTCGGCGCGTCGGCTACATGTCGCAGTCATTCTCCCTATATACAGAATTGTCGGTGCGCCAAAAT